>CAYRFI010000034.1:0-36334 GCA_964423595.1 uncultured Thermoanaerobaculia bacterium
ACGGTAGCGCTGATTTCGGTCGCACCCTCGAATATGAACATGTGGCCGAGTTGCTGCGGCTGGTTGACGATCAGCTCCGGTGGGGTGGTGTCTTCGAGGAGATGTTCGGACGAGGTCGAAAAGACCCGGAAACGACGGACAGCACTCCATTCGGAGTAAGCAGTTCCGTCACCAAGGGCGGCAACTCTCCAGAAGTACGTACCTGGCGCCACCAATCTCAGGCGGGCTTCATCCTTCGCCAGGCGAGGAGCGTCAACGTCGAGCTGAGCGCTGTCAAAGCTTTTCGAACGGCTCACCTGCAGGTGAACGGTACCGCGCCGAGGCCGACCACGCCAGGCCAGCTCGATCGTCGGGTTTTCGCCGAGATCGAACCCGGCGTTATTGCGCGGTTCGACCGGGAACGGGGGCGCGGGAATGTCCTGTTTCTCGGTCATCGCGCCGCTAGCCGTCGCGGCGACGGCCTCACGCTCGCCGATCACGACTTCCTGACCGCCGCGGTTGCTGCGCACTCTGGCAGAGCCCTGGAACGCGGCTACAGTCGTCTTCTGGTCATCAGCGGCGACGTCGACGGCAACGCGGCTGTCGCGATCAATCTCGGTTTCGGCCGTATCGGTGGTGACCGTGGAGGGCGCGCCCGATGTGTAGACATTGATTCGTCCGGCGACCATCTTGACGGTGCCAGGTGATTCCTGCGACATCTCGTGATGAATCTCGAGGAGGGAATTCGGAGAAATGCGATACAGGCTGCCATCTGCGAACAGGATCTCGGCATTGCCATCACGGCCGGTGCGAACGAAGTCTCCGTTAAAGACGGGGATATTTGGGTGGGCATTTTCCCACTCGGTCTGACCCGCGCGCTGGAGTTGCACACGGCCCTCGAGGCTGAAAAACTGTCCGACGCCGACCAACTCCTGGTCACCAGCTCCCGCAAGCGCTTCGAATCGCCTGCGTGCGCCATCTGCCAGGGTTTCGGCGTCCTCCCAGTTCTGCTCGGCGTACTCCGAGCGCGCCATGTTCAGCTGGTCTCTCGCCTGCTCGAGCTCATCTCGCCAATGGGCGGGAAGAGGCTGGGTTTCGGCGTGAGCGAGGGCTGCGTCGGCGTGTTCAATCGCGCGTCTCGCCCGCGCTTCTGGCGAAAGATTGAGACTCTTATAGGCCAGGAAGACCAAACCCGCAGCCACCAACCCGACGATCACAACCGCCAGCACCTTGCGCAGCGGTTGCACACGGATAACGACCCAGTCGAGTTCCAATCCTCGCGCCACCTCAGCGATACCTCCTCAATCACCGTAACATGAGTGTAATCAAGCGGCAAGCGCCGCTCGCGGGGGGCGTTGACGGCGGTCACACCGGTTGTGCCGAGCGGTAATGGAGGTCCCCCGTCGACGACCACCGGCTTGCACGAGCCTCAGCTCTTCGATAGACTTCGCTGTCCCGTTTTCGGGGCAGGTGGAGGACTGCAATGGCTCTCAAGTGGCTGCGAGACAATCTGCGTCACCTCAAGTTCATTCTGTGGGGTGTGGTGTTGGTTTTCGTGCTCCTGGTTTTTGTCGATTGGGGGTCTGGCCGCGCCGGTCGTAGCGGAGGAAGCAATGCTGCGGTTCGGGTTGGCAATAGGAGCTTTTCGGAGACCGAATTTCTTGACGAGATGCGACGTCTCGATCAGCGTTTTTCGCAGATCTATGGTGACAAATGGAACGAGCTCAGGGGCCAGGTGGATCTCGCGCGCCAGACGGCGAATATGTTCATCGATCGCGAGCTCCAACTCGCCGAAGCGCGGAGAATCGACCTCACGGTGAGCCAGGATGAGCTCCAGGAAGTCATTTTGGAAGATCCATCGTTCCGTAATGAGAGCGGCGAGTTTGTCGGTACCGAAACCTACAAACGGATCATTCGCGCGTATTTCCGGACGACCCCGGAAACGTTTGAACAGCGCCTCACCGAGGACCTCCTGATTGGGAAGCTCAACAGCCTGATTGAGCGCAACGTATGGATCAGTGATGACGAGGTTGATCGTGAGTTTCGCCGACAGCGGGAGATCTCCGATTTCGATGTCATCCAGCTCAGATACGAGCCATTCCTGAGCGGCGTCGAGATCTCGGAAGACGATGCCCGTGCAACATACGAGGCGACCGCCGACGATTATCATCGCGATGAGGAGCGGACGATCCGATACCTGCTCGTCGAAACTTCCCGGTTGCGCCGCACCCTGCCGGTCGATGAGGCTGAGCTGAGGGCGTACTACGATCAGCATGTGGACGAATTTGTCGAAGGCGAACAGGCGAGCGCCCGGCATATTCTGTTCCGCGTGGCTCCTGACGCGACGGAGGCTGAACGGAGCGAAATCGAGCTTCGTGCCAACGGAGTCGCAACCATCGCCCGCTCCGGTGGTGACTTCGCGGTCCTGGCTTCGAAGTACTCCGAAGACCCCGGGTCCAAGGACATCGGCGGAGATCTCGGGTGGTTCGGTCGCGGACAGATGGTGCCGGAGTTCGAGAATGTCGTTTTTTCTGCCAAACCAGGCGACATTGTCGGACCTATCAAGAGCCAGTTCGGCTACCACGTCATCAAGGTCGAGGGCTTTCGGCCCGAGCACCAACAGCCGTTCGAGGAAGTCCAGGAACAGATCCGGTTCCGGGTTTTGGAGGACCGTGCTGTGGCGGAGGCCGAGGCCCGCGCCGACGTCCTCGCCCGCCGGCTGAAGTCCGAGGCCCCCGAAACCCAGGATCAGTGGCAGGCGATTGCTGATGAGGATGAGGCAGTGGTGCTCAACCAGAGCCCCCCGTTTGCGGCTGGCGAAGCTATCGCTGGCGCGTCGGATGGCCCGGAGTTGGCAAATGCGGCATTTGCCGCCTCGCCAGGCGATATCAACGGCCCGGTGGCTGTTCCGCGCGGGTGGATCGTCTGGCAGCTTGCCGAGGTGCGGCCGGAGGGCATACCTCCCTTCGAGGATGTGCGGGCTGAGGTCGAGCAGAAGCTCCGACGGGAACGCGCTGTTGACCTCGCGACCGACGAAGGTCGGAAACTTGCCGAACGCTGGCGCGGGGGAGAGGACGGTTCCACCCTGGCGACCGAATACGGTTCGAACGTTACCGAGGCTCGCCAGCATCGGCGCGGACAGGTCGTCGGTACTCTCGGGGTTTTGCCGGGCCTCGATAGCGCGGTCTTTACGGGGAGCGAGGGCGAGGTCCTCGGACCGATCACGACCGGCACGGCTGGCGGGGTCGTGGTAGCGAAGGTCGTTGCTCTGGATCTGGTGGATCCAGCCGAGCTCGCGAACGCGCGTGACGACCTGCGCGCCCGCATGACGACCGAGCGTGGCGCCCAACTCATGCGCTCCATCCTCAACGAGCGGAGGAGGGATACCGTGGTCACGGTGGACGACGAGCTCCTGCGGCGATTCGCGCCTTCCAGTTCATGATAGGTCGGCTTGAGGGACGCCTTCACAGGGTCGACCCGGGAACGGTGCTGATTGACGTTGGAGGTGTCGGTTACCTGGTTTCGATCACTCTGCGCGCGTTTCAGGCCCTGGCCGGTCGCGAGGAGGCGGCATTGTGGGTCCACACCCAGGTGCGGGACGATGCTATCGTCCTCTTTGGTTTTCCTGATCGCGAGGAACTGGAGGCTTTTTCCAAGCTCATCGCGGTCGCCGGGGTGGGGCCACGGACGGCACTCGCGGTGCTTTCGACCTTGACGGCCGATGAGCTCGCGGAGGTTGTCGAGGCCGGTGATCTCGCTCGCCTTCAGCGCACCCCGGGCGTTGGCCGGAAGACCGCCGAGCGGATTCTCCTCGAGCTGAAGGACCAGTTGGTCGTAGCGTCGCCCGGCACAGCTGATCGCCGCGGGGACGCCGTGTCGGCGCTCGTCAACCTCGGATACTCGCAACGCGACGCCCTCCGTTCAGTGGATGCCGCGTGGTCGGAGGCGGCCAGTGCAGATCTCGGTGAATTGCTCCGCCTCGCCCTGCAGAAGCTGACACGCTGAAATCCCCACCGGCCCTCCCGGATACAAGATGCAAGAGACAAGTCCCACCCACCCTTCCCCATGTCGTCAATGTGGAAGGGTGGGCGGATCTTGCATCTTGGACCTTGCATCTTGTATCCGGGTGGTTGGGTGGGTAGAGTCGAACCGTGACCGATGAAGTTCTGACCACTGAACCGCAGCCGGAAGAGCGCCGTTTCGAAGAGTCGCTGCGCCCTCGACGTCTGGCCGAGTTCATCGGTCAGGCCCGTCTCACTACCAACCTGGGGGTCTTCATCGATGCCGCCCGCCATCGCGGCGAAGCACTTGACCACACATTGTTCTTCGGTCCCCCCGGCCTCGGCAAGACAACACTTGCGCACATCATCGGCAACGAGATGGGGGCCCAGATTCACGTCACCTCGGGTCCGGTTCTCGAGCGGGCCGGCGATCTCGCGGCGATGCTGACCAATCTGCAGCCCGGAGATGTCCTGTTCATCGATGAGATCCATCGCCTGCCGGCAGCCGTCGAGGAAATTCTGTATCCGGCGATGGAGGACTACGAGCTCGATCTGGTAATCGGACAGGGCCCGGCGGCGCGTAGCGTACGTCTCACGCTGCCGCGGTTCACGCTGGTTGGTGCGACCACCCGAACAGGGCTTCTGACCGCACCTCTCCGTGACCGCTTCGGCATCGTTCACCGTCTCGAGTTCTATCCTGGTGAGGACCTGGCAGTGATCGTGGCACGCTCGGCCGGTATTCTGGAGATCGAGGTGGCTGACGAAGCAGTCGGCGAAATCGCGCGGCGTGCGCGCGGCACACCACGGATCGCCAACCGGCTCCTGCGCCGAGTACGTGACTTCGCCCACCACCTGGGTACTGAAGCCGTGACCCTCGAAGCGACAGAGTGGGGGCTCGAGCAGATGGAGGTGGATGCCTTCGGTCTCGACCACCTCGATCGGCAATTGTTGACCACAATCATCAACGTCTACGACGGCGGGCCCGTAGGCCTCAAGGCCCTCGCGTCGTCGATCGGCGAAGACCGTGGGACTCTCGAGGATATCCACGAACCGTATCTGCTGCAGATCGGTCTCTTGCAGCGAACCCCTCGTGGCCGCACGGTGACCGCGGCAGCCTACCGCCACCTTGGGCTCGATCCAACGGGATCACCGGGCGAGCTCTTCAATGAGCGGAAACCCAAGTGACCAGCGTCCCGGTGATCCTCAATCCCATCGCAGGTGGTGGGAGGTTGCTGCGCAAGCAGGCTCGTCTGCAGGACGTTGCGGCCGCCTGCGGGTCAAAGCTCGACATCTGGATTTCGGAAAGCCCCACCCACACCATCGAGCTTGCTGAAAGGGCGGCTGCCGACGAGTACCCATTGATCCTTGCCTACGGCGGTGACGGCACCTACAACGCGGTGGCGCGAGGTCTTTTGGGCAGCTCGACCGCGATGGGTGTGCTTCCAGGCGGTACGACATCTGTTCTCGCGTATGAGTTCGGCGTCCCGCGCCCGGCCCGGCACGGGGTCGCAGCGCTCCTGGCGGGCGAAGACCGGGCCATGCGGGTGGCGCGGACCGACGCCGGCGACCTCGTTCTGTTGATGCTGTCGGCCGGCCCGGACTCGCACGTGCTTGGACGGGTGCACCCGTCTTTCAAGCGACTCGGGGGCCGGGTCGGTGTCGTATTGCAGGCGGTCGTCGAAGCGATGACGGGCGGGCGATTGCCGCGGATCCGAGTCGCCTCCAGCGCCGCGATCGGTGAAGCGGGCTGGGTCATCGTGGGAAACTCAAGGTGTTACGGCAGCAAATTCTGTGCGACCCCCGGGGCCGATCCCTTTCGCGACGATCTTGAGGTGGTGGCGCAACAGAGTACCGGACGTCGCGCGGCGGTATCCTTTCTTTTCGGCATACCCTCGGGTCGCCATGTAGCGCGGGCCGATGTCGTACGTGAAGTCGTGGATCGGGTCCGGCTGGAGCCGGCCTCGCCGGACGATGCCGTGTCCTACCAGATCGACGGTGATGTCGCCGGCATTTTGCCCGTGGAAGTCAGCATCGACCCACAGCCCCTTTGGATTCGCTTGCCGGCGCAACGCTGACGGTTGGCCGGTCTCAAAGGTCAGCGAAGAGATCCGTGGAGATGTAGCGTTCGGAGGTCGAGGGCGCGATGAAGACGATGAGCCTGCCTTCCATCTCATCGCGGGCTGCGACCTTGAGCGCCGCAGCGCAGGCCGCGCCGGTCGAGATGCCACCCAGGATTCCTTCCTCCCGGGCGAGACGACGCGCCGTCCCAAACGCCTCGTCATTCGTCACCGTCACCGTCTCGTCGATGACCGAGGTGTCGAGGTTGTCGGGCACAAAACCCGCGCCGATGCCCTGGATCTTGTGGGAGCCCGGCTCGCCGCCGGAGAGCACCGCCGAGTCTGCGGGCTCGACGGCGACGATGCGGACCGATGGGCGGCGTTCGCGCCACACCCGCCCGACCCCGGTGATGGTGCCGCCGGTTCCGACACCGGCAACAAAGACATCCATCCTCCCGTCGGTGTCGCGCCACAGTTCGAGGGCGGTGGTGGTGGCGTGGATATCAGGGTTGGCCGGGTTCGAGAACTGTCGGGGTTCGACCGAATCTGGGATCTCTGCGAGCAACTCATCAGCGCGGGCGGATGCGCCCCGCATTCCGTCTGCGGCCGGTGTCAGAACGATCTCGGCTCCGAGCAGGTTGAGCACCTTACGCCGTTCGAGGGACATCGACTCCGGCATAGTCAAAACGCAACGGTAGCCTCGCGCAGCAGCAACCATCGCGAGGGCAATGCCGGTGTTCCCCGAGGTCGCCTCGACTATCGTCGAACGGCCGGGAGTCAGTTTTCCCTCGCGTTCCAGCGATTCCACCATGGCGACGCCGATTCGGTCCTTCACTGAATGTGCAGGGTTGAAGAACTCCAGCTTGGCCACAACCTGGGCTTTGCATGCGGCTGTGATGTTGTCGAGCCGCACCAGCGGTGTGTTTCCCGTCAGACGAGTGATGTCGGAGGCGATGTTCATGGCTTCTCCAAGGCGATGTGATAATCCACACAACCGGTTTCGGCGATCGTTCCTTCCCGGATGTTGGATCCCTTCCTGGGTTACAATGGCTTCCGGGGAGGAGTTGTGGGGTTTCTTGAACGGCTCGAGGCCCGAGCCGCGGCCGTTGGCGGTCGGGTCGCGCTCGCTGAAGGGCACGATGAGCGTGTCGTCGAAGCTGCCAGCGAGCTGATTTCCGTCGGTGGGTGTGAGGTGACGCTGGTCTGCCCCGGCGATCAGCGCCAACCGATCCATGACGAGCTCGCCGAACGGGGCGTGGACATTGCAGATCCCACTGCTGATCCTCGACGGGACGAGCTGGCGGCGCACCTCCACCAGCGACGTGCGGCGAAAGGAATGTCGCGCGAGGCAGCGCTGGCGGCGGTCGAAGATCCCCTTTATTTCGCCTCCCTGATGGTGGCAACCGGGGCCGCCGACGCTTCCGTCGGCGGGGCCGTCCGGACGACCGCCGACACGGTGCGCGCCGCCCTTCACTGCATTGGGACCGCGCCCGGACTGCGGACGGTGTCGTCAGCATTCATCATGATCCATCCCGATCCTAGCTGGGGCGATGACGGAGTGATGGTATTTGCCGACTGTGCGGTGCTTCCCGACCCGGACTCGGAGCAACTGGCCGAGATCGCCCTGTCAGCTGCCGCCACCTTCCGCTCCATTGTCGGCGGTGAACCGAAAGTCGCTCTCCTCTCGTTCTCGACCAAGGGCTCGGCCAACCACCCATTGGTGGACAAGGTGACGGCGGCGCTGGCCGAGCTCGAAACCAGGGGCGCGGATTTCGTGTTCGATGGTGAACTGCAACTGGACGCAGCCCTTCTTCCAGGCGTCGGACGAAAAAAAGCACCCGGGTCGGCGGTAGCCGGACAGGCGAACGTTCTTGTCTTTCCGGATCTCAACGCCGGCAACATCACGTACAAGGCGGTGGAACGACTGGGTGGCGCGCGTGCCCTGGGCCCGCTCATGCAGGGGCTCGCGAAACCCGCCAACGACCTCAGCCGCGGATGCTCCGCGGGCGATATCGTGCAGACCAGTTATCTGAGTCTGCTCCAGGCGAAGGGGTAGTCACCCATGCGCGTACTCGTACTCGGTTCCGGTGCCCGCGAACATGCCATCGTCCACGCCCTGCGGCGCTCCCAGGGAGTGAGCTACGTCTTTGCTGCTCCAGGCAATCCAGGGATCGCGCAGGCGGCCGATCTGCTGCCCTTGTCCGCGAATGACCTCCCCGGGGTTGCGGAGGCGGCTGAAGATCTGCGCATCGATGTCACCATTGTCGGCCCCGAGGTTCCCCTGGCGATGGGTGTCTGCGACGAATTTTACCGCCGGGGACTGCGACTCTTCGGTCCGCGCCGCGCCGCCGCTGAGCTCGAGTCGAGCAAGGTCTTCGCGAAGGAGTTCTGCCAGCGGCACGACATTCCGACTGCAAAGGCAACGGTAGTTCGTACCAACGACGAGGCGGTAGCGGCCGCTCGCGACCTCGGGATGCCGGTCGTTTTCAAGGCCGACGGTCTTGCGGCAGGCAAGGGTGTGCTGATGATTCGAAACGATGACGATCTCGAACAGGCGATCGATGCGTTTTTCAATCAGCGCCGTTTTGGCGATGCCGGAGATCGAGTACTGGTCGAGGAGTGCCTGGAGGGCGACGAGGTCTCTTATATGGTGATCTCTGACGGTACCCGGGTGGTTCCAGTAGCCACCTCTCACGATTACAAGAGGGCAGGCGAGAATGACGAGGGTCCCAACACCGGCGGCATGGGTGCTCACTCTCCGGCGTTGGTGATCCCGCCCGGCACCAGTAGGCTCATCCTCGAGACCGTCGTCCGTCCAGCGATTGCGGGCATGGCGGCCGAAGGCCGGGAGTATCGTGGGGTACTCTATGCGGGTCTGATGATGACCTCGGACGGACCCAAGGTACTCGAGTTCAACTGCCGTCTCGGTGACCCGGAGACCCAAGCCACCTTCTTGCGGCTTGACGACAATTTTGCCGAGATCGCCCGTGATGCCTCTGACGGCGCTCTCGAGGTCGGCAATCTCAATTGGCGCAAGGAGGCGGTGGCGTGCGTCGTGCTGGCGGCGGAGGGATATCCTGGAAGCCCACGCAAAGGGGACGAGATCAGCGGTATCGACGCGGCCATGGCCATGTCTGGCGTGACGGTCTATCACGGCGGTACCCGCCTGGAAGACAATCGATTGACGACCTCCGGGGGGCGCGTCCTTTCGGTCTGCGGTCGCGGGCCGACGCTGTCAGATGCTCTCGGGGCGGCGTATGGCGGGGTGTCGAAGATCACTTTTGACGGCATGTGGTGGCGATCGGATATTGGCCGCGACACCTTGGCCAAGCTTGGAACATAGATGGTTGAACAGGACTCCCGGGCTTATCCCGAGGTTCTGATCCTCATGGGATCGGCGAGCGACTGGAAACACCTACGGGCTGGAGTAGAAGTGCTCAAAGGGCTCGGTGTCAGCTTCGAGGTCCACGTGTCCTCGGCTCACCGGACTCCCGTACGGACCGTAGACCTGGTGCGGTCGGCGGAGGCCAGAGGGTGCCGCGTCTTCATCTGCGCCGCCGGTATGGCTGCCCATCTTGCGGGCGCGGTTGCGGCCCACACCGTGCGTCCGGTGCTTGGCGTGCCGCTTCCAGGTGGGGTGCTCGACGGGGTCGATGCGCTTCTTTCGACGGTGCAGATGCCTGGCGGCATTCCGGTGGCGACCTTTGCCGTCGGTTCGGCGGGGGCGCGTAACGCCGCCTTCTTTGCTGCACAGATTATCGCGGGCGAACGTCCAGAACTTGGTGCCGCGCTGGAAGATGCTCGGCGCGTCGACGGAGAGAAGGTGACGGCTGCAGACCGGGACATAGCGACCGAGCTCAAGGCTGAAGGCGCCCCATGATGGGCGAGCTTGTGCAGTGCACCGTTGTCGCGCACACCGAAGATTGGGTGCCGGTGATGGTCGACCCCGATCTCCCCCCGATGCCGTGTCGTGCCGGCAAGCTCGAGCTGGACCACGGAGAAACCATCGTCGTCGACACTCCGGATGGGAAATTCCTCGGCAGAGTCACTGCGTTTGCGGTGCCGTCTGTCAAGAAGCCCCACAAGCATGCGGCGCGCGTCGTCCGTCGGGCGACGCCGGAGGACGAGAAGCGTCATGAAGACACGGGCCACCTCGAACGGGAGATCGAACGTTATCTGCGACGGCGAACCCGTGAGCTCGAACTCGATCTCCACCCATTCAAGGTGCGGCTGCCCCTTTCAGGGCGCAAAGCGGTCATCTACTTTTCGGCTGAGAAACGGGTTGACTATCGACCGTTGCAACGAGATTTGGGACGACGCTATCGGAGGCGAATCGAAATGCGTTCGCTCGGGGTCCGCGACGGCGCCCGCCTTTGCGGCGGCCTTGGACCCTGCGGGCGTTGTTTGTGCTGCACCACGTTCATGGATCGCTTCCATTCGGTGACCGTTCGGATGGCAAAAAGGCAGAACCTGAGCCTCAATCCGGCCAAGATCTCCGGTCTCTGCGGACGGCTGATGTGCTGTTTGTCGCACGAGGTCGAACTGTATCCCTCGAACTCGCGCAACAGCCCCTGAGATCGCAAGCGGGCGCCGATCCGCGCGGAACCGAGAAGACACCCCACACCGAATCTGATAACCTGATCACAGAACCTACCGACTTCATGCTTCCGGAATCCCGTGGCCGCACAGCATGGGGCGCGAGGAGAGCTTCATGTCTGATCGTAAGCTGATCCGACCGTCGATGAATGAGATGATGGAGAAGTTCCCGTCTCGAACAACCGGGCGTCGCAAACAGGTGCCCGCAGAGCAGACAAACGCCGAGAGTTTCTACTACCTCAAACAGATGCAAAACCGCACCGCGATGGTCGTGGTGCTGACCGACGGCACCGAGCTCAAAGGTTGGATCGAGTGGTACGACAAGACCTGTCTCAAACTCAATCGGGTCGATGCGCCCAATCTCCTGCTCTTCAAGCATTCCATCAAGTTCATGTTTAAGGAAGAGGAGCTGCGCTCCCGTCGTCGTCGGCGCCCACCAGCGTCACGCTGAGGGTCCCCTCAATCCGCTGACTGCAGCATCTGCAGAATCCGGCTGATGACGAGGTCGAGAGCTACAGTATTGAACCCGCCTTCGGGAATGATGACATCTGCCCAACGTTTCGAGGCCTCGACGAACTCCAGGTGCATGGGCCGCACCGTGGCGAGGTATTGATCGACCACTCCATCGACCGTTCGTCCACGCTCCGCCATATCCCGCTGGAGGCGTCGGATGAACCTCAGGTCTGAATCGGTATCGACAAAGATTTTGACATCAAGAAGCTCGCGAAGGGGAGGGATTGCGAGAATGAGGATTCCCTCGACAAGAATTACCGGCTGGGGATCGATCCACTCGGTGGCAGCTATGCGAACGTGGCGGGCGAAGTCGTAGACCGGTAGTGGGGCAGGCTTGCCGGCTTTGAGTAACGCGATGTGTTTCTCCAACAGTTTCTCTTCGATCGCATCGGGGTGGTCGAAGTTGTGATGCGAACGTTGCTGTACGTCAAGATGGGCCAGATCGTGGTAGTACCGATCTTGATTGACGATGACAATCCGCTCCCGTCCGACGCGGCGAACGATCTCGTTGGCCACTGTCGTCTTGCCGGAACCGGTGCCGCCCGCCACGCCAATGCAGAGAGTCTTCACCGATTCGACCTCTCCGTTCGATACTGTTCAAAGGTATTTGATCGTTTCCTCGGCGGTCGCCGCCAGCGGTCCCTCGGGCTCGATCTCGAGATACTTCAAAAGGTGTTTCTTGGCCCCCTCCATATCGCCCGATCGCAGCAGGAGCATGCCGTACTCGAAGTTGCAGTTCGGGAAATCGGGATCGGCAGCGAGGCATCTTTCGAGCAGTGGTCGCGCACTCTCGTCATCCAGGTTGTTGAGGAAGACTGCGGCCTCATTGAAGAGGATTGTCGGGTCATTTGGATTCAATTTCTGGTAGCGGGCCATGTATTCGGTGCGCGCGGCCTCATCGCCAAGCTCCCCGCTCGTGTTGATGGCGATCGCCAGGCACAGGGTCGATTCCGGGTCCACTTCGAGACAGCTCCGCGCGGCAGCCAGGGCGCCCTCCATGTCTCCGGTCTCGTACGTGAGCTCGGTCAAGAGTGCGTGGGCCTCCTGGAGGTCCGGCTTGGCCGCGACAGCGTCCACGAACTTCGCCCGCGCGGCCTCCTTGTCGCCGGCCGCGAGGAGCGCTTTGCCTTCCTCCAGCTCCTTGTACCCCGGATTCTCGAGCTGCCTCATGCCGCTGGCGGCAGCCGCCTGACCCTCGGTCTGGAGCTTGAACTCAAAGAAATTGTCGGTTGATCCGGCCCCGACCTTGAACGGGCTCTCTTGTGGCTGAAACCCTTCCGCCTCGACGTGAAACTGATAGGTGCGTGTGGCGTCCAGGATCAAGGTCTGGAATTCGCCGTTTTTGTCGGTGGTGATGACCTTTTTGTACTTCGACAATTCGGGCGACGAGATGGTGACAGTGGCCTCGGCGATCGGGCTCCCCGCGAGATCGGTCACGCGGCCTTCGATCTTGGCCTGGGTGCCGGCGTGAACCGCTGTACCGAAGACCGTCAGGCCGACGATTGCGACACAGGTCATGAAATGACGGTGCATCATTTTAGCCTCCTGCACGCGGATGCGCACGATCGAGCATACCGCCTTTCGATGACGGCCTCAACGACCGCGGGATCTTCTACCGGAACATTGCCCGGACAACGTGATGAGCGACTGAAGGATTCTCGCGCAAACGACGTATCGAATAGGGATACCAATCTCGCCCGTAGGGCACGTAGACCCGCAGCCGGTGACCGTTGGAGAGGATGATTCGGCGGAGTTCGGGATCGACTCCGAGCAACATCTGGAATTCGTAGCGGTCGCGGTCCAGCCCGAGGCGGTCGACGATCTGCATTCCAGCCCATACCAGGTGTGGATCGTGGGTGGCGATGCCGACATACGCGCCTGAAGAGAGGAGTTTCTCGGTGGCGAAGACGAAGTTGGCGCGGATCGTCTCGAAGTCTTTCCAGGCGATCTCTCTCGGTTCGCGGTAGATGCCTTTGCAGATCCGGATGTTCGGAGTGAGAGGCAGCAGGTGGTTGATGTCGGTGATAGTGCGATGGAGGTACGACTGCAGGACGACGCCGACCGTAGATGGGTGTTGTTCGTGCATCCGGCGGTAAAGCTGAATGGTGCTTTCCGTGCAGGTGTGGTCTTCCATATCGATTCGCACGAAGTTCTTGAACTCCGCGGCACGACTGACGATCGTGGCGAGGTTGTTCTCACACAGAGCCTGGTCGATCTTGAGGCCGAGCATGGTTGGCTTGATAGAGATGTTGGAGTCCAGCTTTTCGTCCTCGATCCGGACGAGCAAACGCACGTACTCCGCCACCGCGGCGGTTGTCTTGGCCGCCTCCCGCACCTCCTCGCCGAGGATGTCGACGGTGCCCATGGCTCCCTCTTCGTTGAGCGCGCGCAGCGTATGGACCGCGTCGTCGAGGGTGTCGCCAGCCACGTACCGTCGAGCAACCCGGCCGACAACGGCTTTCGGCACGAACGGCATCCCGTATTTCACCAACGTATCGAAAAGGCTCATCAGAATCTCCTCGGATCGGGGGCGTGGGCGCAGACGCCGCAAAAAACAGCCTTGGCCCCGGCGCGGCGGAGTGCTTCGGCGGCCCGCCTGAGCGTCGTACCCGTCGTTGTCACATCGTCGATCAGCAGCAGAGTTCGGCCAACGGCTCGGGCCCGCGCCGAAAAGCTCCGCTGAGGCAGGTCGAGGCGGCGCGCTCGCGAGTGGCCGGTCTGACGGCGGAGGCCGTGTCGCCGCAGAAGCCGTATCGCCGGTCTCTCGAGCCTCCTGGAAACAACCTCGGCAAGCAACTCGGACGCTGTCCACGGTTTTTTCAATCGTCGCCACGGGTGCGAAGGGATAGGTACGATGCAGTCGATCACAGAGGCCCATGGCGCAGCCGAGATTGCCGCCGCGAGACGAGCACCGAGAGGTGCCGCAAGATCGTCGCGGCCGCCGTGTTTGAGCGCCAGAATGGCGGTGCGGAGAACTCCGTCGTGTTCGCCCCACACCACCGTCGCGGATTGCGGTGGAGGCAACTGGAGGCAGACCAGGCACGGCTCGGACGAGTCTGCGGTTGGGACGCCGCAGCGTGGGCAGGAGCCGCCGGCTCGAGGTACGGCAAGCGACCAACATGGGCCACACAAACCACGGTCGTTTCCTTCGAGTGGATGATCGCAGTGTGGACACATGCCGGGAAGAAGGGCTTCAATCGCCGCAGCCAACGCGCCCCCCGTCTGCACGGTGCTCATCGTACCAGAATGTCGACAGTGCATGAAGACCGGCGTCCTCATCAAGAAGTGATTTGGCCGTTGTGTTGACAAAGGCTGCAAACCTGAAGCTGGTTATACTCTGATCATGGATGTGACCCAACACGAATTCGACCTCACTACTGACGGCCACGGGCATGTTTACGATCTGACCGAGGAGGTGAGGACCTGGTTGGAGAAAGTCGTTGCAGTCGAAGGCCAGCTGACGGTTTTCGTGCCCGGTTCGACCGCCGTGGTAACGACCATCGAGTTCGAACCCGGCGCCGTTCGGGATCTGGTCGAGGCTCTCGAGCGAATTGCTCCCTCCGACCGTTCCTATCACCACGATCTGCAGTGGGGAGACGGCAACGGGTTTTCACACCTTCGTGCCGCCCTTTTGGGCCCTTCTCTGACCGTTCCAGTGGCCCGGGGACGTTGCATTCTCGGCACCTGGCAGCAGATCGTGCTTGTCGAATGCGATCTCGCACCTCGGCGTCGTCGGGTGATCCTGTCATTCATTGGCGTGAGTGATCGGGAGGAGTGATGCCGCACCTCATTCTGTCCGGGGAGTTGGACCTCGGGACGATCGCATCGAAGCTCAAAGGCGAAGTCCAGCGCTGGGGTCCTGCGGTGCTCAAAATCGAGGCTTCGTGGCATCGCTCGGACGGGTTGGCGATGCTGGTCGAGGGTGTGGTGGTCGAAAATTCCAGACCACTTCATCCGGTGGCCGTGGTCACCCACAACCACGGCGACACGAGCGTGCGGTTGTGGCGATTGGCGCCGGTTGAACGCACTCCCGCAGTCCAGAGGTGGTTGGCCGTCGTAGCGGTTGAGCTGTGTCAACTCGGCGGTGGCAGATTGAAATCCACAAACATCGCCGACGAGCTGTTGCGGGACCTCAATTGAGGGTCAGCACGTTCTACTCTTGGTTGAGCTCTTCGTCGAGCTCCTGATAGCGCTCCCGCTGTGATTGTTGGAGGTTGTCGAGCCGATCACGGACCGCATCCGTCGCGAGACCCGGACCAGGGCCGCCCGGCCCGGGGCCAGCGAACCGGATCGCGTCGGAAGCCACGTCGAGGTATCTGCGAGCACGCATCAAGTGGGCGGTGGAGGGCGTGATCGCCTGCGCGCGCAGCTCTCCCGCGGCGCGTCGAAGGCCCACTGCAGCCCGCAGTTCGGAGCTTGGCGATGGTGCTGCGTCCGCCCAGGCGGCGGCAGTGGCGGCAAACGTCTTGAGATCTTCGATGTGATCAGGAATGGTGTTGGGCACGGCGAGCAGATGATCCATTGCATCGACCATCTGAATGGCGAGGTCACGATCGAGGTCCCTGCCGGTGACGCCTTCCTCGCGGAGATCGGTGGCGACCAGAGCAACGGCGTCGAGGCTTGAGGTCGCGTCACGACCCGTGAGGTACAGCATGTACCCGACCGCTATCAGAATCGTGATGAACAGGGCGCCGGAGATTCGCAGAAATACCTCCACTCAAAGTATAGGTCACAGCGGAGGGGAAGTGTCCACCTCAGTGGACAGTGTCGTGGAGCGCGCCGACGCGCTGGCCCTGTCCTGTGCGGTTGCGGCATGGCATGATCTTTGCGCTGGTGATGAGCGGAGGTGAACATGCGCAAGAAAAAGGCTGGATATGGCGTCATCGGGCTGACGGCATTGATCATGGGTGTGGCAGAGGTGCCGGTCGAGGCGCAACTTGCCGCGGACTGGATGGTTCCAGCGGCGGCGCACAACCGCGGTTCGAAGGACACCTTCTGGAAGACGGATCTGTCGCTTCACAACCCACACGAGTTTGAGCTCCCTATCGTGGTCCAGGTGCTTCCGAGCGACACCGTCAATTTCGAGGTGCCGACCCTGACGTTTACCGTGTATCCGTGGGAGACAGTCAACCTGTGGGATGTGCTCGGACCGGATGTCTTTGACGTCGAGGGCGCAGCGGCAATCATCGCCTACGCCGATCCAGAGCTCCGTTGCGACCCGATCGAGGACTGCCATTTTCTGGTGATATCGCGAACCTACACCCCCGAGCAGGGCGGCGATGGAGAGTATGGTCTGACGGTACCGGGCGCGACTCTTTCCAGCGCCACGGACTGGGCGACCTTCGGCTACGCGGCAGGGGTTCTCAACGATGGCGATTTTTTCAGGTGCAACGCTGGTGTTGCCTCCTGGACGCCGGACTGGACCAGGGTGCGACTCGATGTGCAGGACGCCGACGGCCAGATTGTGACAAGCGAGGTTTTCGACGTGCCGCCGTACGGCCATGTTCAGCGTCGTCTGCTGACCTCCGGGTACGGGGGCTCTCTGGTTTTCTACCTCGAATCGGGGCCGGGCGATGCGCTGGTCTTTCCCTATGCGACGGTGATCAACCAGCAAACCGGAGATGCGAGCTATCTCTTCGCCCCATCCTCGGTGGTCGGTGCGTCGGTCGCAAAGAGCTTCAAGCGCCAAAGCGGTCGTCCTGGGGTACCGGCGGCCTCAACGCGGGTGGTCGTGCCGGTACGAAGGAACGAGCGTTCGGACAATCGCCCCAAATAATCGTGGCTGGACCGCCCTCGATGTAGAATTCATAGTGGGGCGTCTGTGACTCCTCGGGAGGCGAATGGTCCAGTTCGACAACCAGCACCGCCAGATCAAGATCAAGATCGTCTATTACGGTCCAGCGGTGGGCGGCAAGACGACGTGCCTTCGGCATATACACCGGGTCACCGATCCTGAGCGCCGGACCAAGCTCTACTCTTTGAATACTGCTGCTGATCGCACCCTGTTCTTTGATCTCCTTTCGCTGAACCTGGGGAGGATTCGAGGTTATCGCCTGGCCCTCCAGCTCTACACGGTTCCGGGTCAGGTCCAGTACGACGCGACCCGTCGCACGGTGCTTTCGGGTGCTGACGGCGTTGTCTTCGTGGCCGATTCCCAGATTGAACAACAGGACGCCAATCTCGAATCCCTCGAGAATCTGTGGGCCAATATGGCTGCCGTTGGACTCGACCGGAACACCGTTCCCGTCGTCTTGCAATACAACAAACGGGACCTCGATCCCATTCAGACCGTCGAGGAGATGGATGCGGCCCTCAACGGCGACAAGCAACCGGCCTTCCCGACGGTCGCGATTTCCGGGGAGGGGGTGCTCGATGCATTTGCTGCCGTTGGCGAGCGCACCCTTGCCTCGGTGGCCGACAAGCTCGGGGTTGGAACCAGTCCGCAAGCGGTTACGCGCCTTCAGGAACAGATGCGCAAGGCGATGCGACCCTTTATGGACGTGGAGGGCGAGGTGCCGGCAGCCACCGAGGATGTCGAGGTCACGGTCACCGGGCCTGGAGTTGAGGCCGGGCAGGTCCTGAGCGAGGACATGCTGGTCGGCGAGGCGGTCAGGGCGAACCTGGCCATGACCGACGTCACAACCCGCCTCGACAGGGTCAGCCGGCAGCTTGAGCGCAAGGTGCGGGTGATGGACAGCATCTCCCAGTTCGGGCACGCGGTGAGCAATCAACGCGATCCCGCCAAGGTGCTGCGTCTGCTCATCACCGAGGCGATCCGCCTGCTCCAGCTACAGGGGGCTTCAGTGATCATCATTCCCGGCAATGGGCGGGTGCGTGAAGCGGTGGTTCACGGATTCAAACAGGACCCCCTGTTGCACGCCGCGGACTCGACCGGGGCGTCAGTCGCAACCACTCTCCTCAACGAACGGAACCCACGGCTCTTCGTACGAGAGATCGATGACGACGACGGAGCCGCGGTGGCCGCGGTCGAGGGGGCGGGATTTACTTCTGCGCTTGCCGTACCGATGATGACTCAGGAAAGAGTTGTCGGACTCCTGACTGCGTACGGCGACAAAGAGCGGACCGACCTTGACGAGGACGACCTCCAGCTTGCCTCCGTTCTCGCCTCCACTGCGGCCATGGGATACGCCAACGCTATTGCCTGGCGCCAGATGGAGGACTTCAGCAAGGGGTTGGAAGCCAAGGTCGAGGAACGGGCGGGTGCGCTTAAGAGAAGCCTCGCCGAGTCCCGCCGCCTTGCCACCGACCTCGAGGAAAAGAAGAATCTCCTCGAGACCGCCCATCGCGATCTCATGGCGCTTGATGAGGTCAAGAACGAGCTTATCAATCGATTGTCGCTCGATCTTCGGACGCCGGTAACCTCACTTTTCACAGCAGCCAAGATCATTCGCCGCGAGAAGGAAGTGCCTCCGGAAAAGGCCGAACGCCTTTTGACCATCATTTACGACGAGGGCGAAAAACTCATGGAGATCGTCCAAAATGTGTTCCAGGCGTCGGTGATCGCCGCTGGTGCGCGAGAGCTCGAGCGCAAACCCGTACCGGCGCAGGAGCTCTTCCGCAAGTCGATCGCACCACTCCGCGATCTCGCGGCAGATCGCGATGTGCGCGTTCAGGTCCTCATCCCGAGTGGTCTCGAGACGATTTCGTGTGAGCCGGAAAGCACTGAGGCGGCGTTACGTGCGGTGATCAAGAATGCCATAGAGTTCAGTAGCGGCGGAGAGGTAAAGCTCGAGGTGCGGCGCGTCATGCATGATCGGGACCCATGGTTGCAGCTTCGGGTGAGCGATTCAGGGCCCGGGATCCCGGACCAGGATCGCGAGCGCGTTTTCGAGGCGTTCTGGCAGGGGGACGATTCGAGCGCGGGGAAACGCCACGGTATCGGCCTCGGTCTCACGATCGCAAAACGGGTGGTGGAGAACCATGGCGGCTCCATCGCCATCGACAGCGGGCCGAACGGGGGCACCGAGGTCGTGATGTCAATACCTCAGAAAGCGGCGACGGTCTAACCCGCATATCTCAGCGCGAGTGGGGCGCCTCGTCGAAAGCCTCAGCAACCTCACGTGCGGCGTCAGCAGCGAGGGCGAGCGCCGCGGGCGATGCGATCTCGAGCATCGTCTCGTCTCCTCCCGGAATCGTGGACGGCCAGGTCGCTGCGGTCGACAGATACTGCCTGCCCAGATGGAGACAAGCGCCGAGAGGTGTCGGCGAGCGTGGATCGAGAACCCTGCGGATCTCGGACGGAAAGTCGGCGAGATGCGCGAGTCTCGAACCGACTCGCCGCGACAGATGCTCGAGCAGGGTCTTTCGCAGACGCTGGTGCGGCACTGGAAGAGATGTGAGGGCCCACAGGACGAGGTCAGTCGGCACCGTCACGAGGTGAACTGCCAACGACGCAGTTTCTGGGGCCACGTCGAGGTGCGGTGCGGCGGCCGCGGCGGTCTGTGACCAGGCGGACACCACCTGTCGAATGAGCTCGTCCAGTTTCGATGCCACAGGACGCTTGAGAAAACCGCTGCCGATCATCTCTTCCCATAGGCCGAGCTCGGTAGCTATTGTCTCAAGCTCCGCGAGAGTCAGCGGCCCCGGGTAGCTTCGGTTGCGAACCGTACAGGCGAGCACCATCTGGTTCCACACGGCGTGGGGCCGTCCAGGCAGATAGAAGGGGGGCTCGTCCTCGGTGGTTCCGACCAATCCCTCGATCTGTCCCGCTGGCAGGGGGACCAGACCGGGACTCGAGGACAGCCAGTGCGCGAGCGTCGTGACGATGTCGCGCACGAGGTCGTGGAGACGACTCAGCTGTTCGCCATCGATTGCGTCCTCTCCCGACACCCCGGCTCGAATCATTTGCCAGAAGAGATCTTCAAACTCCTCGCCGGTGAATGCGAGCTCATACGAACGTCGTTCTATCTCTCCCAGCGTGTCCTCGTCGGACCGCCGTGCAGCCTCCATGAGAAGATGGCTTGGCTCGACGTTCAGGCTCAGACCGAGAATGTCGAGTACCGGGTGGTTGGGAATGAATTCAAAACTGACCTCAGAGGAAATCAGGATTCGGCTCGTGATGGCTTCGGCAAGGTCGGTTAGGCTGGCCTGCAGGTCCTCGGGGGAGACGCGGCCCTCGGCGATGAGCAGGTCCGTGAAGAGAGCGCGGCGAAGCATCGACGTAGCGAGGATCCGGCGAAGCTCGCCAACCGGTATCAGACTCTGTTTGGTGAGCCAGGTGGCAAGTCGCTCCTCCGGGATCGTCGAGGAGGCGTAACAGACTCGACCGTCAATGAAATCGAGCCGTCTTTCGCCGCGAGTGTTCTTCAGAATCAGGCGGCCACTGACACCACCCATCTGAAACCACTGCAGGAGGTCCCCGAAATGAAGACGGTCGAGGTTCCCCTTGATCATCTCTCCAGTATACCGACCTTGCATGACTCGGAGATACGGGTGAGCTGGGTTACCATCAGCCGATGCGTCTCGTGATCTTGAGCGCCCGCCCCGATCTGCGCACCAACTCTCGCCTCTCCGAGGCGGCTGAGGGCCTTGGAATTGATCTCGAGTTGGTCGATGGCGTGACCGCCTCGGCATCGCTGGTCGACAGGACGCTGACACCACTGGGAATCGACACCGCGCGCGGCCGTCCCGATGCCGTCCTCGCTCGGGTTGGTAACTGGCGGCCTGAGAGCATGCTTGCGGTCTTGGAGGCGTTCGTCGCATGTGATGTGGCGACACCCAACCCTCCGGCCGCCATCCGAGTGGGCCGCGATCATTGGGCGACGGCAATTGCCCTGACCGCGGCCGGCCTGCCGGTGCCGCCGACACTGGCCGGGGCCGATCCGGTAACTTTGGCGGCCGAGGCGGTCCGCCACCTAGGGCTGCCGGTGGTCGTGAAACAGCGGAGGTCACGGATGGGCATTGGTGTCATTCGCTGCGCGACCCGCGATCACCTCGAGGCGGTTCTCGACTCGTTGTGGCGCCTCGGTGATGAGATCATCGTCCAACGATGGCTGGCCGGAGGCGAGCACAGCCTCCGTCTTCTGGTGGTGGGTGGCGCGGTTGTTGCGGCAGCTCGATTCAGCGCTGCCGGGAGTGAATGGCGATCCAACTCCGCGCGTGGTGGATCTGCAAAGGACCACAACGCGTCGCCTGACGAGCGGCGGCTTGCGGTCGCTGCAGCGGCGGCTCTGGGCCTCGGCCACTGCGGTGTGGACCTTGTGGTCGGCGATGCCGGACCGGTGATCCTCGAGGTTAATCCGACCCCGGGATTTCTGCGCCTCGAGAAGGCGACCGGGGTCGACGTGGCACGCGCTCTGGTCAGGCACGCAGTCGGTAGCTGATCCTGGTTATTCTCCCCCGGTGCCGGTGGCGGCCGGTGCCGGGCGGCCGGCGAGCTCGCGGTCGATCATCAGCAGGCCATGCGGACTGTCCTCGACCATTTTGACCTGGTGGAAGAGCGTGTCGGCGGTCGCTTCCTCCTCGACCTGCTCGTTCACATACCAGTGCATCATGACCGTTGTCGCATGATCGTTCTCCGCAGTCGCGAGGTCGACTATCTGGTTGATGCGCCGACTGATGTGCCGCTCATGATTGAGCACCGCCTCAACCGCCGCCGATGGCGATGCCCACTCTTTCTGCGGCCCGTCAAGCGCCATGAGCTCCACCGTGCCACCTCGTTCCGCAAGGTGATCAAAGAGCTTCATCGCATGGCCGAACTCCTCCTGGGCCTGGATCCGCATCCAATGCGCGAAGCCGTCGAGGTGGCGGGCGGTGAAAAATGCCGCCACCGAGAGGTAGAGATAGAAAGAAAAGAACTCGGCGTGGATCTGCTCATTCAAAGCCTTTTCGACCTTTGGATTCATGTCTGTGACTCCTTTGTAGTGATGGGCGCCAGCGGAATGGTTCATGGCCGAGACCGCCCAACAGTATAACGCCCCCTGACGGGATCTCCATTTCCGGCTCGCGATCACTCCGGACGCGGTGCGGTCGCCGTCTCGCCGGCGACGGACCATGGTTTGATCCACGGTCGGATGTTATTGGACGATTGTGAAGTTCCCCAGAGGACCCCGGCCACGCGGTCGTCGGCGAGCGGGCGCCCAGCGACCCATACGATGGTCGCCAGAATCACTGCGGCCAGGGCGAGACCGATGATTCCTCTCGCTTTTGGTGCTTCAAGCTGGCGAACATAAGGGCTCGGGTATCGAGACCAGGCGAAGGCGAGGGCGGCAATCGGCGGTGCGGCCGCAGCGAAGATCGCCGGTATCGGGACGCTCCCGCGGACCAGGGACACCAAGCCGACCCACCCGGCCGTTGGCACGCCGAGGTGGATGGCCACGACCAGCAGGCGATAGCTGCGGCGAATGTCGGGGCGTCGTCGCCGCGCGAGTTGGAGCAGGCGGAGCGTCGGCAGGAGAGCGGCACCGGCCGCGAAAACCGGAGAGAGCCACACCAGAGAGAGCGGCGCGCCGTGCAGTTCGAGAAAACGGGCCAGGTGACCGTCTTCGCTGTCGAGCAGGGGCAGCACCGCCACGGCCACCAACGACATCGCCCACGAGGTTTGGATACAACTGAGCTGGGTCACCCATGACCTCGCCTGCGGCAGAAACCCGATGATCGTGACTGCTACGGCCAGCGGCAGGAGAATCGAACCAAGCCAATATCCCCCCGCCCTGGGCAGAGAAGCGAAATTCAGAACCGGCTGGTTGACCAACGCCCAGACCTGGCGATCGACCGGCAGGGTGACTCCGATCCAGTGGCACCTGCCGATGAGGGCGCCGATACCCTGACCGAACACTGCGCCCACCAGAGCGAAGGGTAGGGCGGCACAGGCCCCCAACCAGGAAACAGCAATTACCGGGGCAGACGCGATCCCGGGTTCGGTCGCCATCGCTGGCATGCTACCATGACGCCCGCTATGAAGCTGCAACGCGCGTATCTCCAGTGTTTTCTGTCCTTGGCGATCGTCCTGGGGGCAACCTCGCCGATCGCGGCGCAGGCGCTCTATGCCGATCGTCTCGACAGTGGCGTCGAGTTGCTGGTTGTCGCGCAACCCCTTGCAGATGCGACCACGGTCGTCTGGCCCTCAACGGCCGAGGGGGACGGCACACCAGTCGTCGTCACCAGCGGCGGCCTGACCCTGGTTGCCAATCTCGAGGCCACGCTGGGTGATGACAAGGCTGTCGCGTCCCCACCAGTCATCGTCGCGGTCGGTGGCGTCTCGGTGTCCGATCTTCGCACCTTGCTCGACCGGATTCTCGCCGATCGCCCTGTGGCTTCCGTCCCTCCGCTTCCCCAAGACCATCTCGTCGAAGGCCGGCTCGAGCGTCGCCTGGGTGTTGCCGGCAGCGATGCCGAGATCCGGCTTGAAGTCAATTTACCGGAGCCCTCTGATTCATCGAGAAGCGCCACCGAAGTTCTCTGGGATCTTCTGCCGGAGATCCTGGCTGGCAATCTGGCAGGTGTTCGGAGCCGAATTGACGGCAATCGGGGACTCCTCGAGGCACGAACCGATTCCGCTGCCGCTGAATCGTCCGTCCGTCAATTGCGTCTCGGCCTCGCACGAATCGCCGAGAATCCGGCGCTCCAGGAGGACCCGGTCGAAGCCGCGACAAGGCGGTTGCAGGTGCGTCGTCAGGCAAGCCTCGAAGAGCATCCACGATCGGCGGAATTGATCCTTGATTTGTGGCTCCAGGGCGGTGTGGACGCGGTGCTCGAGTTTCTCTTCGGGGTTGATGGAGTGACCGCACGAACGGTCCGCAGTGCTGCTTCAAACTGGCTTCCGCAGCACCCCGGGAATGTTGTCGTGACGCTCCCACCACGATCATTCAATCCGCGTTTCGCCTCGCCGCCAGAGATGCTACAGATCGAGGGCGGTCTGACCGCCGCGGTGCTCGAGAGGTCGGGCGCGCCGCTGGCGGCGCTGTGTATGCGCCCGGTCGTCGTCCCGGACCTCGATGACGAGCTCGCGGCCACGGTCCTGGCGCGTGTCGCACGCGAGCTTCGTGAGCTCGAGCAGCGACCGGGCTGGGTTCGGGTGGATTCGCGCCCCGCCCAGATTCTCCTGGCAGCGCCGACCGATCAGTTCAGCGAGCTCGTAGAGGTTCTCCGCGCTGCGGTGGAGCAGGCGAAAGAAGACCGGCGGCCCGTGATGGCGGCGGGGGGTAGTGCGCGCCGCCGCGCCCTGCGGCTGATGGCCGGGAGGCTCGGCGTTGCCGAGGGTTCGAGTTTGTCGCCCGCGACCCTGTTACAAACCGGAAATCTCTCGCTCGGTGGTGTAGCCGAGGATGCCGAAGCGGCATCGGAAGCAATTCGCAAGTTTTGGACAACCGATGACACGACGCTCGACGGTGCCACAGTGGGTACGGTGGCGCCTGTTCCGAGAACCCGCGAGGCAGCGACTGGCGGCAACTCCGTGCTGGTCGTCGCCCTCGATCTCTCGGTGTCTACGGACGAAGCGCTGACGCTGGTGTTGGCCGAGATTCTCGCCTCCCGCGGCGAAGCGTTGTTGAGCGAGGGGTCGGTGGAGATTCTGCATCCTTTCGTGCCCGGGCACCGGGTATTGTTGGTGGTTGCAACGGCAGCGACCACGATGAATGAGATCGAGGCGAGTGTCGTCGGCGGCTGGTCCGATTTCACTCGGGCAACAACCGAAGAGGAGCTCACCGAGGTGCGGCGACAGGTCGCTACAACCAACTCTGGCACATGGAGTGGCACCACCGGTCGCGCGTGCCGCTGTGCCGCAGTAGCGTCGGGAGCCGTTGAATGGAGGACCGCGACAGACCTCGAAATGGCGATTTTGTCAGTGCCGATCGAAATTGCGAATGCAACCCTCGAGAGCGTTGCCGATTGGGACGGGCTCCAAAACACCGGCGCCGGGGCGTTGCCAATCGTAGAGTTCGGAGAACGCGAGGAATAGAGGTTTGGAGGTGGGAGTGCCGTCCGAGATTGATGACCAGCTCAATTACCTGATCAAAGGTTGTGTTGACGTCGTGCCGGCAGAACAGCTCGCGGAAAAACTCCAGAATTCCAAGAAGACTGGAAAGCCCCTCGTGGTCAAGGTCGGCTTTGACCCTTCGGCTCCAGACCTCCATCTCGGCCACACTGTCGTGATTCGCAAGATGCGCCATTTTCAACAACTCGGCCATCAGGTGGTTTTCCTAATCGGAGACTTCACTGGGCTGATCGGCGACCCGACCGGCAAGAAGAGCACACGTCCGCAGCTCACGCAGGAAGAGATCGAAGCCAACGCAGCGACCTATCGCCGACAGATTTTCAAGCTGCTGGATCCTGAGACGACGATCATCGATTTCAACTCGCGGTGGCTGGGTGCGCTTGGTTCGGCCGACTGGATCCGGCTCGCGGCAAAGGTGACGGTGGCGCAGATGCTCGAGCGCGACGACTTTCGAACTCGTTACGAAAGCCAACAACCAATTGCCCTGCACGAGTTTCTCTACCCACTTGCCCAGGCCTACGACTCGGTGGCGCTAAAGGTCGATGTGGAGCTCGGCGGGACCGACCAACTCTTCAACCTGCTGGTCGGGCGCCATCTGATGCGCGAACACGGGATGGAACCTCAAGTGGTGATGACCCTTCCGCTCCTCGAGGGCCTCGATGGGGTCGAGAAGATGTCGAAATCACTTGGCAATTACGTGGCGGTTGAAGATAGCCCGACCGAGATGTTCGGCAAGCTCATGTCCATCTCGGACGATCTCATGTGGAAATACTGGCTTCTTCTCACCGATCGGAGTGCCGAGGAAATCGACGCCGACCGGGAACGGGTGACCGATGGGGCGCTTCATCCGATGGACGTCAAAAAGGCGTTGGCGACCACCATCGTGACCGAGTTCCATTCGACTGAGGCGGCGAAAGAGGCCAGGCGCGAGTTCGAGCGAGTCTTTTCCTCCGGCCGCCTGCCACAGGAAATCCAGGAGCTTTCCGTCAGCCCGAAGGGTGAGAAGATGCTGCTTTCCAAGGTGCTGGTTGAGGGCGAATTGGCTGCTTCAAACTCAGAGGCGCGGCGCCTCATTCAGCAGGGAGGCGTCAAGGTCGACGGCGACACGGTGCGTGACGACAAGGCGGAGATCTCGACCACCGGAACCGAACCTATTCTCATCCAGGTCGGCAAGAGACGCTTCGCGAAGGTGAGTTTTTCAAGAGGCTGAGTTGCCCGCTCGCCCATCCCGCACGGCTATATGGCCGGACGGCAGAAGCGGCGCAACACTCCGAGCCGTATAGCCGTAAGGCCGCACAGCCTCTCAAAAAAAACACCCCGTCGTTTCCGGCGGGGCGTCGGGTGGTCGATGTCGAAAAATCAGAAGAAAGACGTGTCCTGCTCGACCTTCTGACCCTCCTCACTCAGCCCCTGGATCTGAATGGAGATAAAGGTCGGACGGAATTTGTGCTCCTGGCACAAGCGGCGCAGGCGCTCGTCGAGATCGGCGTCCCAGAATTCGATAATCTTGCCAGTGGCGGTGCAGACCATGTGATGGTGGCCGCCGCCCGGCTCCATCTTCTCGTAGAAATAGTGCTCGCGGCCGAGGCGGCTCTTGCGAACCAGGCCGCACTGGACCAAAAGATCGAGAGTACGGTAGACCGTTGCTCGCGACACTTTGCGCTGCTTGGCCTTCATCCGCGCCAACAGGTCATCCGCATCGAGATGTTCGTCGGTGGCGAAAATCTCGTCCAGCAAGGCGAGTCGTTCCTGGGTGACCTTGAGGTTGTTCTCCCTCAAATATTGGATAAACAGTTTCTGTGCCCGTTGTGCAAGTTTGCTGCTCATACCTTTAATCCAGTCTCATTATCATTGCCTCAGTCCAAGGTAGCGTCGATGAGAGCATGTGTCAAGAGACCGAGCAGGTGTTTTTGGGGTCGCTCTCGAGGACAGTGCCAACTCTCTCAAAACCTCCGGACGCCATTCGATGGTGCGGCCTGGATAAGGAGGTCGAACCAAGGGTTGTTCAAGTGTACACTATTGATAATGAAGGACTTGCGCCACATTGTCAGGAATGATATCGTGTCGCGCGAACCACCGCTCGGAGGAAGAAATGGACTATCCGATATGGGATTTGGCAATGGGCGGCGGGATGCTCATGGCCATTGTGGCGATATCGCATGTGATCGTTTCACATTTCGCGATCGGTGGCGGGCTGTTGCTTGCAGTCACCGAGACGCTGGCTGTGAAACGCGACGATCCAGTGTTGCGCGAGCTCGCGCGGCGATCGTCGTTGATGTTGATCCTCGTGTCGACGGTCTTCGGTGCCATCTCCGGGGTCGGTATCTGGGTAGTAGCGGGTCTGATCTCCCCGGCCGCCATTTCGGAGCTGATCCACACCTATGTCTGGGGATGGGCCATCGAGTGGGTCTTCTTCATCCTCGAGATTGTTGCCGCCCTCGTCTACTACACGACCTGGGACAAGATTTCGAGGGGCGCCCATCTGCTCGTCGGCTGGCTTTATTTCATCGCTGCGTACCTCTCTCTGGTGATCATCAACGGCATTATCACCTTCATGCTGACCCCGGGGCGCTGGCTCGAAACCCACGCGTTCTGGGATGGGTTCTTCAACCCCACCTACTGGCCGTCGCTTCTCTTGCGTAGCGGCATCGCGATTTTGATGGCGACCGCGTTCATGATCTTCCCCGCCCTCAAAACCAGCTCCGATCGCAAAGCTGATGTACTGGGCTACCTCGGCTGGTGGATGGTCGGCGGGGTGCTGCTGTCTTACGCAGGCTATCGCTGGTGGGAGGCGATGTTGCCTGCGACCGTGCGCCATCTCTTCAGTGGAGCGGAACCGGCATTGGCGACCCTGGCCGCTACCCGTAGCTTTGCCCTGTGGTCGCTGACTGTAGCGCTGGTCGTCGGGGTGGTGATCCTGATCGTGGCGCCTCGGCTTGCCCGAGTGGTGACGGCGGTGGTCATGGCAGTTGCGGCATTCACCTTCTTCGGCGGCTATGAACGTCTGCGTGAAGGAGCACGCAAACCCTTTCTCATCCACAGTCACCTGTTCTCCAACGGGCTTCTCGTGAGCGACATCGGGACGATCAACGAAGAGGGAGTTCTGGCTCGATCCAGCTGGGCTGCGAGAGGAGCGGACGATTCCCTAGCAATGGGACGGAGGATTTTCCGGACCGAGTGCTCGAGCTGTCACACCCGCGATGGATACCAGAGTATTCAGCGGGCGTTGCCCACCTACAGAGACGTTCTCGAGATCGCAAAAGGCGAGGGAGCCGGCGTCTTCGAATCAGAGTGTGGTGGGTGCCATAGTGACGTCAACGAAGCCGATATGCGCAACATGCTGCCGACCCCTGCAGAGATCGTCGAAGACCCTGGCACGATCCACGACCTCAACCGGGGAATGATCTATATGGCGGTCTCACAGCTCCAGGAGATGGGCGAGGTCTACCGCGCCGCTCCGCGGGGTGAGATGATCAACACTGCGGAGCTTCACTTCTCCTACATGTCGCCTTTCGTCGGTACCGACGAGGAGCTCGAAGCCCTGGTGGAGTACCTCGCTTTTGTTGCCCAGGGTGACGGCGCCGAGCTGGGTGCGAACGGAGGTGGACAATGAACCCGAACCTCATTCCAGCTGTTGATCCGGCAGGCCTTCCGGGGCCACCGTGGCTGTTTCACGTGCTCCTGGTCTTCACGTTCTTTCTCCACCTGGTCTTCATGAACCTGACCCTTGGTGGCACCCTTCTCGCGGTCGTTGCACACCTCAAAAGCGGAGGCAAACGCGATGATTTCAGAAGTGTGCTCGCGGGGCGTTTGATGGCCGTCAACAATTACGGTATCTCGTTGACCATCACCACCGGTATCGCACCTCTGCTGTTTATTCAGCTCCTCTACCAGCAGTACTTCTACTCGGCCACCATCCTCCTCGCACCGGTTTGGTTCGCGATGCTGTTGCTGCTTTCGGTGGGTTACTACGCGGCCTATTTCTACAAATTCCGAGGCGCCCCGTCGCGGGGTTCAGGCGGGGGCCTCTGGCTGGGCGTGTCAGCCGTGATGTTCCTGCTCATCGCGATGGTCCATGTTGCGGTCAACCTGGTGCATGCGCAGCCCGAGATGTGGGGTAACTTGGCCGACAGCAGCTGGTCGGTGTTCTCCGATCCCACCTACTGGCCGCGCCTCTTCCACTTCGTCTTTGCGGGCTTGGCGTTTGCGGCCCTGGTGACGACGTGGTGGGCGGTGCGCCGAGCCTTTGCGGGAGTCGATACAGAGATCAACACGGCAATTGCCGGCTGGGCGTGGCGCTGGGCATTGTGGGCTACAGTTCTCCAGGTCGTTGATGGATTCCTGCTGCTGATGCTGCTCCCACGACCGGTGCTTCTCGGAATCATGTCAGACGGTGCGGTGACCCTCGGTCCGCTGGCGCTGGCAATTCTCATCGGCATCGGCCTCCTGATGATGCTGGCGCGGGTGTCGAACCCGGGGGAGAATCGGGGCCTCGTCACAGGCACCCTCGGTGCGATGACGTTGACGATTGCGGTCATGAGCGTTACCCGGCATCAGGTCCGAGTCCTTTATCTGGAGCCTGTGACCTCGCAGTTCAGCTTCCAGGTCGTGCCCCAGTGGGGCAACTTCGTGCTCTTTGTGGTGGTCCTGGTTGCCGGGCTCGCGACCGTAGCATACATGGTGCGGCGCGTTCTGACATCACCCGCCAGCGGGGCGGACGCAGCGTAGTCGGATATCCCCCGGGACCTCCTAGAAAGGCCTCTTTGCCTTTTGTTGTCTCTTGCGTTTTTGTATACAACTTGTATACGATTCTGTCGATGGGAACTGGAGTTGAATTCCGAGTGACCGAAAAGCCAACCGCCGCCGAGCAGGTGTATCGCGCCCTGAAACGCGACATCATCACCCTGCAACACCAACCAGGAGCCTCACTGACCGAACAGCAGCTGGCGACGCTTTACGGCACCAGTAGGGTTCCGGTGCGCGAGGCATGCAGGCGGCTCGGTCAGGAGGGCCTGTTGACCGGGCGTCCTTACCGGGGGTACTCGGTTAACCACATCTCGCTCAAGGAGATCGGCGACAGCTTTGATCTCCGCCTCGGCCTCGAGTCGCGGGCTCTCGAGCTCGCGGCACAGCGTGCGACTGCCGAGGATCTCGAACGCCTCCGCAACCTCGCAACGACCGAGTACACCTATCACGATTGGGATTCATACGTCGGGTTTCTCGATCGAAACCTGGACTTTCATATTCAGCTGGCGTCGCTGTCGCGGAACGATCGTCTGGTGGCGGTGTTGCGCGATGTGCTCGGTAGCATGCAACGGTACTTTTTCCTCGGGCTCGACCTGGGCGATTTTGCTTCCGAGATGCGCTCGGAGCACGAGGAGTTGGTGGCCCTGCTCACTGTTGGCAGCCCGGAAGAAGCCATTGCCTGTCTGAGCCGTCAGATCGTTTCGTCGCGGGATCGAATCCTGCGCGCGCTGATCGAAGATCGAATCGACATTCCCCTGGAGTGAGAAAATGCCGAACTTCGTTTACCTCGACAACGCCGCCACGACCTTCCCGAAACCACCGGAGGTCATCCAGTTCATGTGCGACTTCTATCAGAACCGGGGAGTCAACCCGGGCCGCACGGGATTCGACCTTGCCCTCGAGGCGGAGGAGACCCTGGCCCATGCACGCCGCGCTCTGACCGAATTTTTCGCGGGTGGCGATCCAAACCGACTCGTCTTTTCGTACAACGTGACCGACGCCCTGAACCTGTTGATCTCGAGCGTTCTCACACCGGGTGATCACGCCATCACCACCTGCTTGGAGCACAACTCGGTGCTGCGACCTATGTTCATGCATCGGGAACGGGGTGTCGAGGTCGATTTCGTACCCTTCGACAACCGGGGATACGTCGATCCGGAGGACATCGCCAGCCGCGTCCGCCCCAACACCAAACTCGTGGTCATGAACCACGGATCCAACGTCATCGGCACCATTCAGCCGGTGGCGGAGGTCGGTCGCATCTGTCGCGAGCGCGGTATCCTCTTCGCTATCGACGCCGCCCAGACGGCAGGCTTGGTGCCAATCGACGTCGTCGCGATGAACATCGATGTCGTCTGTTTCACCGGTCACAAGTCTCTCTTCGGGCCATCCGGAACCGGTGGTATGTACATCTGTGAGCATGTGGACATCACACCCTGCCGTGCGGGTGGTACGGGTGTCATGAGCGCGCTCAAAGGTCAGCCAGATGCGTACCCTTGGCATATGGAGTTTGGCACAGTCAACACTATGGGCGTTGCCGGCCTGCTCGCGGCGCAGAAATGGATTGAAGACCGTGGTGGAGTGACGGCGATTTATGAGCACGAGATGCGGCATGCGAAGAGGCTCCACGAGGGCCTTTCAGGGATCGACGGCGTGAGGCTCTACTGCGCCGATCTCGATCATGACCATCTCCCGGTCTTCGTATTCAACATCGACGGTCTGCCGGCCGACCAGACCGGAACGTTCCTCGATGTCGAGCACGAGGTGATCACCCGCACCGGCCTTCACTGCGCACCGCAGGTTCACGAGGGAATTGGGACCTTTGAAATTGACGGGACGGTCCGCTTTTCTCCCGGCGTCTTCACAACCGACGAAGAAGTCGAGCGCGCGATCGCGGCGGTCTCGGCAACGGCCGAAATCGGTCGGGAGAGGACCAGATCGGTGAAACACTCGGCCTTTGTCACAAGCTCGTAGTTTGTCAAAGGGCCGCCTTCGTCTTACCGGGACCACTCCTCTGGCGTGAGAGTGCGCATGGAGAGGGCGTGAATGTCGCTCGTCATCAAATCACCGAGCGCCTCGTAAACTACACGCTGCGCGGCGATTCGCGACAACCCGCGGAAACGATCTGAAACCACCACAACCTGAAAGTGTCCGCCCCCGGCCTGTGCGCCGAAGTGACCCTCGTGGTGAGTGCTTTGGTCGACGACCTCGACATGGTGAGCTTCCAGCGTGTCACGGAGGGCGTACTCGATCGCCTGTGCCCGAGCTGAAAATTCCATCGCGTAGCATCTCCCTTATAACAATCTTGTCATGATCCAGAACCCGATGGGCGGGGGAGATCTTCCCGAGTCCTTTGATGACGCGGCTGCAACCCAGCGGCGCGGGCAGCGGGTTAATCGATGCCGGCAGCGAGCATTCGGGCAAGCTCCCAATATGGAACCGTGCGATTCCGGCCGAGTTCCTTGGCCGCGTACATGCACGTGTCGGCCTTGCGGAGGAGCTGGTCCTTGGCATTCCTGGAATCGCCATTCTCAGCGCTCAGCTCCGGCATGATGTCTGACTGCAGGGTCGCGATTCCGATCGAACACGTCACCACGCCCTCGATGCGAATGGTCGCCGCACCGTCCGAGTTTTCAGGGTCGGCGCTGACCACAAATGCCCTGTCGGCGATGTTCTGACGAACCGTCTCTGCGACCCAGAAAGTCTCCTGGCGTCCGGCGCCCGGCAGGGTGATGACAAATTCGTCGCCACCATACCGCGCGGCAAGCCCTTCGCCTGGGATGATCTGTTTAAGAGTCGCGCCGACCGCGGACAGCAATTGGCTGCCGACGAGGTGGCCGTGGGTGTCATTGACTTCTTTGAAATGGTCGAGGTCGAGGAAGATGACGCCGCATTCAGAGCCGCTGGCGACCGCATCGTCAATAATCTTCGACAGGCTGCCATGGAGATATCGATCGTTGTAAAGCTCGGTGAGCTCGTCCCGTTTGGCGATTTCTTTTGCACGTTGGGCGTCGATAGCGTTGACAACCGAAAGCGAAATCGTTTGAGCGAAGATCCCGAGGAGGGCGAGGTCAGCGTCCGAATAGCCCTTGCCGCTTGAATGGTTGATGAGCTCGATCACACCGATCGTGCGCCCCTCGACCTCGAGAGGTGCTGCGACGACGGAATCGATTTTGAAACCGATTCGGAGCCCGGGTCCACTTCGAAAGAGCGGATCCGCGAGTGGTTCTGAGCAGGAGTATGGGCTGCCGGTCCGATAAACCTCGCCGATGATCCCCTTGCCGGTGCTGAATCGCTCTTCCATGAGATCGTCGGATTTGGGCCCGAAGCCAGCGATCACGACCAAGGAGAGCCTGTTGCCGTCCTCATCGTTGTCCAGGGGGTCGTCCAGATAAATGGTGCCCGCTTCTGACTGCAAGAAATCGTTGGCACGGTGGAGGAGCTCGCGAAAAATTCGATTGAGATCGAGATCAGCGACTGTTGATGTCCGCTGCTCGCGCTTCAAAAAATGTGCGAGCTTGGCGCTGCTAATGCAGCGAACGCCAAGCGGAGTCGGTGAGGTGTCCACTACCATACCATTTTAGAATAACAGGTAGCGTCCAACGGCCCCACGCTGCACGGGTTCTCAGGCGTCGTTGGCGTCCTTGGTCGCAGCCTGCTCTTTCTCGTCCGACGCCTTCTTTTCTTCGCTGCGTACCGAATCCTTGAAGTTGCGAATACCTTCACCGAGGCCCTTGCCAAGCTTCGGCAGCTTGTTCACCCCAAATATCAGGACAACGATCGCGAGCAATATCAAGAGCTCCGGAAGACCCAAACTTCCGAACATTTCGACCTCCTAGGTCGGCGTCGTTTCGTGACCTCACCCACCGCTCGCTGGATGTTGACGCCGTGACAAGTCTAGCAGAAGGTCTACCAACTCTGAAGGAGCTCCCAAGGCGGCCAGTTCGGGCGCAATCTGGCGAATCAGGTTTGCCGTCCAGTGTCCGTATGCCTCCGCGCCGGCCGCGGCGAGCCTCGCGAAGGTGCCGAGGACCTTGAGGCCGCGCTGCGCGCCAACCAACTGCCACCGTTCCAACCAGCCTGGTTGGGCTTTGGTTTCTCGCGCCCACGACTCCTGTACGCGATTCCTCTCGTGCTCTGCGAGCACCCGCGGCATCCCGCGCTCACCAAGGAGTGATACCGCGTCGTAGGTGTCCGGTCCGACGAGAACGTCCTGGTAGTCAATCAGGCCGACTGAACCGTCAGTGAGCAAAAAGAGATTGTTGAGATGGTAGTCTCGATGGCACACACGATGCGGATGTTCATCGATGGCCGCGGCAAGCTCGTCGAGCCAGCGGCCAACGGATGGGGACGGCACTGTCTCGAGGTGGTGACGAATAAACCAGAGCTCGAACCCGGCCAGTTCCCAACGCAGGCGAGCGCAATCCAAAGGCGGGTTCCAGGGCGGCAGGTTGGTCGGCTCGAATTCTGCGAGGCGGATCAAGGGGGCGATGAACTGAAGACCGAGCTCTCCTCGCACGCCGGACGGAGCGTCGTCGAGGGCCCTTTCCGCATCGTCAGGGCCAAAATCTTCGAGCACTGCCCACCCCTCACCGGGATCGTGTTCGAGAAGGGCAGGCACCCGTAAGCCGTTCGCGGCACACCACGCTCGGACCTCGAGGTCCCTTTTCATCTGACCGCGAACGTTCTTTGGATACCTGACGAGGATTGCGGTCCGGTCATAACGATCCCAGAGACGTGCGTAGCGCCGAGAAGAGGCGTCGCCGAGTAAAATATGCTCGCGAACCCAGGGTTTTGGGAGAATGGCTGCCGGATCCATGAAGCCACGCTAGCAAAGGTCACGGATGGGGACAATGAGGTAGGATGGGAAGACACGGCCTCGACGAGAGGTTGTTCAGGCGGAGGACGATGGAAGAATCGCGCACCCAGAGGCTGCATGAGCTGTTGCGAAGGTTGGGCAAGGCCCTACACGCGACTGTCGTGCGCTCGGACGAGGTACGGGAGTGCCTCGAGGAGTTGCACGACGACGGTTGGCAGGCGGTGATGATGCTCGAGACCTCGCTGGTCTGCGGCAAGGATGGCTCGGTGGAGGTCGGCCGCGGTACGATGCGGCTCCACGTCGCCGACGGATCGTCAACAGCCGAGTATCGAATCGGCGTCGATGACGCCCGTTTCTTGTCCTCGATCGGGATTTCCGTTGGACGCCATCGTTCGCCATCGAAGAAATTACCGCGCCCGCAGTCCCAATCGGACGACGACTCGCGGACGTGACCCCTTTCACGACGCCATGGACTATCGAACGAACCTGGTGGGCAGGACTTCCGCGGAGATCGGTAACCTCCTGGCCCCTCATGTCGATCGTGAGTACCGCGGTCGGCAGGTCGCGCAGTGGATCATCGATCGCAATGCCTCAGGTTTTTACGATATGACCAATCTGCCGCTCGTCTTGCGCCGAGACCTCGAGACCCACTTTAGTATCGAGGAGCCTGAGGTGCTGGAGGTGGTTGAGAGCTCTGATGGTTCCATGAAATTTCTCTTCGGCCTTTCCGACGGAGTCGGCGTCGAGGGTGTTTTGATGCGCGAGGGGGTCAAGGCAACCTTTTGCCTGTCTTCGCAGGCGGGGTGTGCTGTTGGCTGCACTTTCTGCGTTACCGGAGCGATCGGCTCCGGCCGAAACCTGCGGCCGGAAGAAATCGTCGGCCAGTACCGCGCGATGCTGCGCCGCCTCGATGTGGAGGTTGAGCGTGTCAACATCGTTTTCATGGGCATGGGGGAGCCGCTGCTCAACACCGGACATCTCGGTCCGGCTCTCGCGGTTCTGTCCGAACGCGTGAGTTTGAAGCGGATCACCGTCTCCACCGCGGGCATTCTTCCCGGAGTGTACTGGCTTGCTGGTCTCAAGAAGCGGCCGAAGCTGGCCGTCTCGTTGAACGCCCCCGATCAGGGCCGCCGGGCGCAAATCATGCCGATCGCCCACCGCTACCCCCTGGTCGACCTCATGAAGGCCTTGAGAAAATTTCCACTCGAGCGAGGTCGGAGGATCACCTTCGAATACGTGCTGATCGATGGTTTCAACGATGCCGAGAACGACGCCCGGGCCACCGCCCGCCTCATCCGCGGCATTCCCGCGAAGGTCAACGTGATTCCGCTCAATGAAGATCGGGAGTATTTCCCGGATCTTCGGCGACCGCCAGCGCCTGTGGTCGATCGATTTGCCGCCGGCCTGCGGGACGCCGGGCTGACGGTGACGGTACGGTGGTCTAAGGGTGAGGACGTGGCGGCCGCATGTGGACAGCTTCGAAGTCGTGAGTCATCTCTGGGCGAATAGCTATCAGCCCTCAGCTGTCAGCCTTCAGCCCATCGCAAAAAACCAGGGCTGAGTGAACCTCCAATTCATACTTGTCATCCCAACACGGGATATCGATCTTCTTGAAGCTGATAGCTGATAGCTGATAGCTGATAGCTGATAGCTGATAGCTGATAGCTGA
>CAYRFI010000035.1:0-35800 GCA_964423595.1 uncultured Thermoanaerobaculia bacterium
GTTCGCTCGAGCGCGCCATAGCGACCCGGCGGTTGAACGGCGGTCACCGTCGCCAATTTGCCGTGTTTGTGATGGAATTTGATTGAAGCTCGGACATCGACATCGCTGACACCATCGCCATAGGTCAGGCAAAACGCCTCTTCATCCTTGATGTAGTCCGATACCCGTTTCAGGCGCCCACCGGTCAGCGTGTGCTCGCCGGTATCGATCAAAGTAACTTTCCACGGCTCGACCTTTTGCTGATGGACTTCCATGCGGTTTTTCGCCATATCGAAGGTCACGTCAGACATGTGCAGGAAATAGTTGGCGAAATACTCTTTGATGAGATAGCCCTTGTAGCCGCAGCAGATCACGAAGTCATTGACGCCATGGGCGGAGTACAGCTTCATGATGTGCCAGAGAATCGGCATGCCGCCGATCTCGATCATTGGCTTGGGTTTGAGGTGGGTTTCTTCGGAGATCCGGGTCCCGAGACCACCGGCAAGGATGACGGCTTTCATGATGATTCCTTTGCAACGGACCAATCTAATTGAGGCCTGACAACACCGGGAATCGGCCCCGCGTAACCGTATCGATGTGACCGCTCGTCCATCGGATCTATCACATTGAAAGTCAACGCGTTCTTGTCAAAGAACTCGATCTTCCACGAACCGTTCTCGAAATACGTGGTCAGTGCCACGCCCACAAAGTACGCTCCTTCGTTGAGAAAATGGCGCGGTATGCGGCAATCGGCGCGATAGATGCCTGGAGACATGCTTGTGATGTCCTTGGCTGAGTCCACAAATGCGTAACTCCCATCCGATACGAAGAAATGGAAGTTCGGCACGCATTTCCCATCAATCTGTTCTTTAATCCTGTATCTCATCCTCACCGTAAGCTCATCGTGAATAGTAATTTCAGACAGATTCGACAGCCCGACCAATTCAGCACCGAGCAACTCTGCCGTGTCACCCTCAAACTCGCGATCTTGGGTGGCGTTTCGTTGGTTGCTGGCCTGGTAGTATTTCACCACCGCATCGGATACCAGGCCATAGAATTCCAGCTTGCCTTCATTCAACACCATGCCCGTCTGGCAGAGATTGGAGATCATCGCCATGTTATGGCTGACAAACAGCACCGTCCGGCCATCTTTCCCGACCTGTTCCATCTTGCCCAGACACTTTTTCTGAAACTGCGCATCCCCAACAGCCAGCACTTCGTCGACGATCAGAATCTCCGGCTCTAGGTGCGCCGCCACGGCAAAGGCGAGGCGCACGTACATCCCGGAGGAAAACCGTTTGACCGGCGTATCGAGGAATTTTTCAATCTCCGAAAAATCGACGATCTCATCGAACTTCGTCTTGATCTCGCTACGGGTCATGCCGAGAATGGCCCCGTTGAGGTAAATGTTCTCCCGCCCGGTGAGTTCGGGGTGGAAACCGGTGCCGACTTCGAGAAGGGAGGCGACTCGGCCGTTGATCTCGATCCGGCCGGTCGTCGGCTCGGTGATTCTACTCAGGACTTTGAGGAGTGTCGACTTGCCGGCGCCGTTACGGCCGATGATGCCGACCCGATCGCCGGGTTCGATTTCGAACTCGAGATTCCTGAGGGCCCAGAGCTCCTCGATCTCAGTGGTTTCGGTGTTTGGCGACAGGGGATGGCGCAGGCGTCGGTAGAACCCACGCACTGTATGGGTGAACGTGTCACGCAGGGACCGGGAACGGAAGGCACCACTCGCGTTGAGGTCATGGCCGATGATGTACTTTTTCCCGAGGTTCTCGACTTTGATGATGCTCATATGACGTCCGCAAATTCACGTTCCATCCGTCGGAAAAACCCGAAACCGGTTACGAGAAGCAGAGCTGCGAGACCTACCGAGAGACAAAACCCCGGCCAGTACATGTCGGTGTTGCCGACGATGGCCCACCGAAACCCGTCGATCACGCCGACCATGGGGTTCAACGAATAGATCAGGCGCCAATCGTGAGGCACCACGGTACTGCTGAAACCGACGGGTGAAATGAAGAGCCCGAACTGAACGATAAAGGGCAGAACGTGCCGAAAATCTCGATACTTCACATTGAGGGCGGAAATCATATAGGTGATGCCCAATGCTGCGATCGCGGCCAGCCCCAGGAACAGCGGTATGAACACGACGTTCCAGGTCGGGACATGCCGGAACCAGACCATCAGGATCGAAAGGATGAAAATCGAGATGAGGAAATCGATCAAACTCACGATCATCGCGGTCGTCGGAACGATGATGCGCGGAAAGTAGACTTTGGAGATCATACTCGCGTTGCTGATGAGAGAGTTCCCACCCTCGTTCACGGTATTGCTGAAGAACTGCCACGGCAGGATGGCGGCGTACACCAGAATCGGGTAGGCAACGCCCTCTGAAGGCATCTTGGCCAGTCGTCCAAACACGATCGTGAATACGATCATCGTCAAGAGGGGGCGCAGCACACTCCACGCTACGCCGATGACGGTTTGTTTGTAGCGCACCAGGATATCGCGCCAGGCCAGCAGGAGAAACAACTCTCGGTACGCCAGAAGATCCTTGAGGTACTGCCGGTTGACCTTACCGGCTTCGATTACCAATCTAGACATCGGCTGTCATCAATCCCGTCTCATCGCCCCGGCCAATCCGTGTTCAAAGAGTATCGACCTGATCATGGTCTTCCTCCTCCACTACCGCTCAGGATTCTGGCCACAGGGTCAGAATCCTTCCGCAGCCATCCGTCAGTCGTGGATTATCGGGCCTGGATAACCGCAACTACACCCAATAATTATCGCATGACGTCATCGCCTGCGATCTCTCCAACTATCTCCTGCGGCCGGTTCACACCGGCCCGATCAACCCGTCACGCTCCGCCAGGCGCAGCTCTCTCCTCGCCAGACGGCGGCATCAGCAGATCGACGGCGATTATGGGCGAGCCGGCCACCCGGCTCCGTTGCCACCCTTCGAAGGCCGGAAAGAACGTGCGCTCGAGCGGCAGGGCGGGGCTCCAAACGAGCCAGATCCGGGCCCCCTCCGCCGCAGCGTCTTCGCTCAGCGCCCGAGCTTCCTCGTAGAGCTCCGGCGAAGTCACCGCTTCGCGGTCGAGCCAGCCCGGGTGCGCAGCTTGTGACCGGGGTATGGTCTCTACCTCGACAACTGACGAGGTCGCGCCAGACTCGTCGACCAAGGCCTCTGCGAGCCCGTGGCGCACCTCCAGCTGCCATAACCCTGCGACCACAACGCGGTCACCTGGATCGATCATCGAGGCCATCGCGTGGCCGACCTCGACTCCCGGCGCCGGCGGTCGCGCCGGCAGATCGGCAATCCACATCGCAACTGTCGCAACACCAACTACGACGTACGAACCGGTGACGATTCGCCGCGCGATCGGTGGCAATTCGCAGACAAGGATCGCGACAAGCGCCGCGGCCAGCGCCCACACCATCGACTCTGTGCGACCGGCAAAGTAGACGGGAACTCGAGCCACTGCCAGCAACCCGATGCCGACGGCAGGCAGCAGGCCGATCGTGAGACGGATTGCGTTTTGCACATCGATGTCGTGTGCGTCGCGCTTCCGCCAGATTTTCGCGGCTCCGAAGATCGCACCTGTGATCAGGGCCCCCAGAACCAGCACCGACATCCACGGCGGCACTGGCGAACCGGAAGCCTCGAACAGAGCGGGGAAGGGGCCCGCCGGCGCGAGCACCGACACGGTTGTCACACCGGGCCTCCCGGGCCCCGCTCCGGTCATTACCCAAGCCATTGCATCCGGCGGCGCACCCAGCATTACCGGCATCCACGCCAGAGCGGGCAGGGCCGCTACGACGAGCGCAATGACGAGGGTTCGTCGCCGCCGGCGCGGCACGAAAAAGGCGAGCGCCGGCAGCAGAAGGAAGCTCACGATGCCCGTGTAGTGGAGCAGCGGCAAGCAGGCGGCCAGGGCTGCGAAACAAAAGGTCCATCGTCCGCCGCGTTCGATCCATACTGTGCCGCGGATCCACAGGAGGGCATTGACGAGGGCAAGCACGGCGTAAGCCCGCGCCTCGGTGCCAAAGTAGAGCAGGGGCAACCAGGCGATGACCAGCAGTGGGCCCCACAATTCGCCCGCGCGGCTCACGGGACGCGCCCTCCACACCACCCACGGAATAAACGCGAACGCGAGGACCGACGGCAGCCGCACCATCAAGGTGCCGAGCACCGAGCCCTCCTGCCAACCCACGAGGACGAAGAGGAGGCGGCAGAGCAGATAGTGGAGCGGCGGGCCGGAGTCCGTCACCAACGCCGCCAACAGCTCGCCAACCGGGAGCCGGGCCAGCGCGAGGGTGTAGAGCTCGTCGTGCCACACAGGCCGCAGCCAGGCCCCGACACAAGCAAGGCTCCCGGCAACCAGCGAGATGGCAAGAATCAATGGACGATCCCACACCTCGAGTCCAGCCATCTGGCGACTCTCGTTCATGTTACATCCCGCACGATAATGGACTCCCGACCGCCGGTCCACGCAAGGAAGAGTCCAACCAGGGCCAGGCAACCGACCGCCGACAGCACCAACCCGGCGTTACGCGACCCCGAGGGGGCGAGAGACGCGCGGACCTCGACGGCGCCGGTCTCCTCCTCGACCGCCACCAGGCCCCACTGGTTGCTGTAGGCGATCGGCTTTCCGTCGGCCTCGATGCGCCACTCCGGCCACCATTGCAGTGGCAACAGCACCGTGGTCGGCTCCTCGGTCGTGACCTGCCACACCCCGCCGAGGGCATCACGTTCGACAGCATCCACCTGCGCAGATTGGCCTGCAAGCCGCGCCAGGCTTTCCCGACGATGGAAGCCCGTTGAGTAGAGGCCGGAGGTCGTCGGCAGTGTCGGCACCAGCCCCCACTGGCGTTGCCCGATGCGCGCGAGCTCATCCGGCGAGCTCGATGTGGGAACTCTGTCAGTGGCCGTGCCGAGGTTGATCGGAAGGAACGTCAGAGGGACGAGGAGGACGACGGTTGCCGCCATTTTCCACCGTCCTGCGAGGTGCGCGACGGCCAGCACCGCCACCAGCGTTGCCGGTCCCAGGAAGCGCCACGGAAACTGGAGGTTCTCCATTTTCGGAAGATGCCACAGAGGCGTCGCCAGCGGGGTGCTGAAGAACACGCCGGCCGTGATCACCGCTCCCAGGACGTACCGTGGAGGTCTCTCACGACGCAGGAAGACGAAAAGCGCGATCACGAGCAGGCTCGAAGCCGTTCCCGTCAGGAAGAGACCCATTCTAGAAGCATCGGGTAGGAAGTTGTTGCGCCAATCGAATGCCCCGCCCAGGAAATCCCGCATCTCGAGGTACCGCCCATCCACCACGGCCGGCAGCCAGAAGACGGCCCCAACCATGAAACCGGCCGTCGCCCAGCCGACAACCCCTCCACAAGCGCGGACCGTTGCTTGCAGCTGTCCCTCTGATTCTTTCCATACGACGCCCAGGCTCACCGCCCACGCGATCGCGAGCAGCCAGCCGAGCTCGATGAGCATTCCCACCTGGGAGCCGGCGATGAGCAGCACACCGAGCACGAGGGCGAGACCACGACTGCGCGTCATCGCTGGTGCCTGTGGCAGGGCCAGAGGCAGCACGACGGCGGCCCCCGCCAGGGCCCAGGCTTCGGTGGTCGTCGCACGGGCAAGGCTCACCGCCGCGATATAGGGCGCGATCATGATCACGACCGCGAAAGCCGTACCTCCCCAACGGACGAGGGCAAATCCCGTTGTCAGGAGGGCGAGGGCCAACGAGAGACCAACCGCGCGCTGGCCGTCTCCCACCAGCCACGCCAGACCGCCCTGCACGGCGAGCGGAATAGGTGCATAGATTGTCGGCACGAAGGTGCCGGTGCCACCGTTCCAGGCACGGTGGTAGCGGGGGAAGACTGCACCTTCGTGCCAGGCGCGGACCTGCTCGACAGCATAGACGGAGTGGAAATACGCGTCGTGTCCATCCGGTGGGCGCATCCAAAGGAGCGCGCCCAGCGTCACCGGGACGAGCAATACAGCCATCCACCTTCGTTTCACGGCTGTGCTCCGATCCGGCCCCGGTACCTGAAGACCATGAGCAGGGCCGTCACGAGAGCCACGATCTGCCCGACTGCCGCGTTCGGATTCCCGGCCCACGACACGCGCAGGATATGACGGCCAGCTGGTACCTGACACGCAATTACGCCGGGCACCGCGTTGCTCTCGATGGCCATTTCGTCATCGGTAGTCACCGACCAATAGGGGTAGTCCAGGATGCGGAAGGCGACCACAAACGGCTTTGAACCGCTCACCTCGACCTCGCGCCGCAACGGACTCCACCTGTGGATTCCGGTGACCACGCCGTCGCCATCCGCGAGAGCTCGCCGCGACCTTCCGAAAAGATCGATGTTTCGGTACAGATCGACGAACGCGGGCGGCCGGTGCTGACGGACATCCACCAGGTAGGGGTTGGCTCCGATGGATCCAAAAAGCACCTCGCCGGCGTCATACCACTCCAGTGACGCATCGAGCTTCGGTACCTGAACCCACGGTGCCCACGGCATGAAAAGAGAAGGGGCGAGGAGGCACACCGCGGCGAGGCCACGGCGTTTCGGTGCCTCGGCAATCGCTGTGACCAGCAGCAGCGTGCCCGGCAGAAGCCATCGCCACGGAAACTGGAGAAGCTGGTGGGGGCCGGGAATCCACCACAGAGGGAGCGCCAGGGGTGAGGCCAGAACGATGCAGCCAATGCCGAGGACCGTGCGCCGTGGATTGTGCACCCACAACCGCGTGGCCAACACTGAGGCCAGCATCGCGACCGCCATCCACGCCAACCAAGCGTTGACCTCCGGAGTATGGGCACTCTCCGAAGCCAGAAAATTCCGGGCCGGTTCGTACATGCCGCCGATCATCACCTTCGCGGCTTTGATGTCCGCGGTCTCCCGCAGCAGTGGCAACCAGTGCCACGCGGCAAGGCCGCAGGAAATGGCGCCGGTCTGCAGGGCCCGTACCGTATAGTCACGGGACCGGTGGAGAGCAAGGCTTGCCACCCCGATGAATCCGACCATGATGGTGGTCGGCGCGTGTGCGAGCCACAGGAGGGCGAGCATCGGACCATCACGCGCACCTTTGAGATCGCCCTTCACCATCGCCAGGAGCAACCACAGCATCAAAGGGATCGACAGGTACTCCGACCATGCCGCCCGACCGAAGAGTGAAAACAGCACCATCGGGCTGATCAGGACCGCCGCACCGACAACCAAAGAACGTGATGCCGACCGGCGCCGAGCAGCCCACAGGACGGCCAATGCCGCGAGAATCGCCGCCGCCCTCAATCCTCGGCCGGCATCCCCCAGTGCGATCCCGAGGCTCCCCGTGAGCATGGGTCCCAAAGGGCTGTAGAGGCGAATTCCGGGGTTTCCGAAACCGGCGTTGAGATCCGGCAGCCATAAGGGAAGCTGCCACTCGGCCAGACACCTCATGACCTGCCAATCCCACACGATGTGCTGGTAGATGTCCGGTCCCAGCGGAAGCCATGGCGTGACGACTACCGCCGCAAAAACCGCCACGGCCGCACCAAAGGCGGCGATCCGCAACCACCGAGAGCTGCCAACCATCGTGATCGCCATGATCATGACACCACATCATCGTCGGCCGCGACGCGACCGTGCGCAATTCCCGTGAATCGCTGTCTCACTGCGTAGAGGAGCCAACACAGCACCACAATGAGGGAACTGCAACTGACTGCGGCCATCGCTACGAGAGCAGGCGGCCGGTAACGACCGTCGATTCGGTGCTCACCCGCCGCGACTTCGAGAAACTGGATGATGCCCGGACCTTGCTCGAGCGTGACCGAACGACCATTCAACCGCCATCGCCAGCCGTTGATCGGCGCCAATGAAACCCACACCCAGGCATCCTCCGGCACCACGAGCATCGCCGAGCACGAGTTCTCTTCGAGCTTCAGCGCCCGTACCTCGCCGATCATGTTGCGCGGCTGTTGAGGATCGGGGGGTCGATCCGCGAGGCTGACGACGGGAACTGCCCGATGATTTCGGAGAAGTCGCAGGCCGCCTCGGCTGACGACCTCGTCCATCGCCTCCGGAAGCTCCGCTGTCTCCGGCAGGATCACCCACTCGGCGGCCAGCGTATCCAGCCACCATCTCTTGGCGGGCCCTTCGTCGGTGATCGCGATGTGCGACGCCAGCCGCCGGTTGGCCACCGGGGCGTCAGTCCGCGTCAGCGTCAAACCCTCTTCGAGGTTGAGGTAACCGACCGGCCACAGACGACGGGCACCGAGGCTCGAGGCGAGCCACGGCATCACATCCTCGGCCGGGGTCGGGACGTAGACGCGTCCTCCGTCAACCGCCTCGGGCCAGGTCGGTTGCGCGGCACGAAGCTCGGAGACCGGGCACAGGCCGATCAACGGGAGGCCGACGACCACCATGCCGGCCGCACCAGCCGCCAACGCCGCCGCCCTCAGCGGGCGCCGGGCGGGGGCTAAAGCTGCACAGAGCATCAGGAGAGCGGGCACACCAGCGACCCACCAGCGCAAGGGATGACCACTCACGAAGCAGGTCAAAAGGGTCAGACCGGATACAACAGTCGCCAGCCAGCGGCCGCGGCCGGCAAGCCAGTCGTCAGCGCCCCTCCCGGCAAATGGCAGAAGGAGGGCGAGGCCGATCAGGGCGAAACGCGATGGATAGCGGACCAGACCACCGGTCAGGATGACGAACAACCGGCCGGCGCCGATTTCGGGGAGGGTCGCGAGCACCGCGAAGACCGCCACCACACCCAGCAGCCACCGCCGGCGCCACCCGCCGAGCAACGCACACACCAGTACGGGAGCGCCCAGAAACAGGCTTTCGGCATAAACCATGCGACCCGCTGTCGGCGCCAGCCACGGGACCAGCACTCCGCTCCAGTCAACCGGAGCCACCGCTCCACGCAAGAGCCAGGACGCCGCCGCCCCACGGTCACCCTCGGCCACCCACACGAGAAAAGGCACCAGCTGGACCGCAATCACGGCCACGCCGAGGCCGAGCCCAATCAAAGCCTGAACGCGTCGGCGAGCGACAGCGAAGACCAGGACCAGCCCCATCGCCCACACCTGCGGCTCACCTCCCAACCACCCGAGAGCGGTGACGGCGGCCAGGAGCGGCACCGATCTCCGGCCCTCGAGCCTCGCGGCAAGTGCCATCCACGGCAGCCAGGTCAGGGTTTCGAGATTGTTGAGCACGCCGACCGTGACCAGCGCGGGGCCAGCCGACCAGGCCGCGACCTCGGCCAGCGCCCGTCCCTCACGGCTAGCCCCCAGCTCCCTCGCCACCAACCCCACGCCGAGAGACAGCAGCGAGAGATGGAGAGCGATCTCCGCCGTCAAGGCCCACGATCCGGGAAGGACCAGATGCAACCAGGCAGGCGGGTAAAGGACCGCGGTTTCTGGGTTCGCGAACCACGCCTCGCCGCAGCCGTTGGCGAGGTTGAGCCAGGGCCCGATACCCGCCCGGATGAGCTCCGCTGTCAGACCGCGCATGGGTGCGAAGAAGTCGATGAGATCGCGGTGAGCCGGCATCCAGCCCAGGAGGGGCGCCAATACCAGCAGCAGAGGTGCCCACCACAGCCCGAGTCCATCCGCCCGCCTCAACGCAGTGCCTCCGCGAGCTCACGGAACTGCCACGCTGGCGCGCCCAGGAGCTCACGCTCGTAGGCGTTGAGGTCGAGGCGGGTGCGGAGGCGGGCCGACTCCACGGCTGCTTCGTACGCCTGGCGCGCTGCTTCCACCTCACCGAGATCGAGCTCAAGTCGAGCCAGGAAAAGCCGCGCCCGCACCGCGTGCGGTTCCTCCTCGAGTGCTCGTCGAACCAGATTGACCGCATCGCTGGTGTTTCCGAGGTTGCGCTCGAACCGCGCCCACTCGAGCAACGACCACGGCTGGTGCGGCTCGAGTTCGACCGCGCGGGCGAAAGCCTGCCGCGCGCCGTCGACGCTGTCCGGCCAGGGACCGAAATCCGCCACCACCCGTGCGTAAACCATCCCCCGGACCGACCAGAGGCGGGCGGCACCCGGGTGAATGCGGACCGCTTCGCCGCTGACTGCAACTGCTTCTGCGACGGTTTCCCAGTTCCATTGACTTTGCTTCAGGAGCTCCCGCGTTTGCCACTCGAGGGGCGCGTCGAACCACGGCTCGGCCCTCATTGCCCGCGCCGCCACGACCTGGTTCGGCTTTTCGGAACGCCAAAGCCATCGCGCCCAGGCGGGTTGCACGACTCCGAAAAGGACGACGAATGAGAGCGCCATACCGCCAACGGCTCGCCTGCTCGTCGGAGAATTTGAAAGATCATTGATCGTGGGGGACGGTCCTCGCCATTCTTCCATCAGCCCGATGGTCACCGCCCACCACCACAGGACCACGTCGACGGTCAGCATGTCGTGAAAAGCACTCATCACTCCCATCGCCGCCAACGTCGCGGTCAAGTTCCGAGACATTCTCTGGCCCTGATGGGCGCGCCGCCACCAGATGACAAGGGTTGCAACAACAATCAGGAGGCCCACCAATCCGGTCTGGACGAGCACCGCAAGCGGACTCGACTCGGCGTAGGCGATCAGGAACTGCCGATGACCCACATGGTCAGCGTGGAGCAGGCGCTGGGCACCCGCCGCGTCCACCAGTCCTCCCGGGCCAATGCCGCACAGCGGGTGGGAGACCCATAACCGCAGCACCGCGGACCAGATGGCGGGCCGGAACCAGGCGAGGATGTCCGGCTGGCTGACGAAACGCCACGTCAGCACAGCTGCGACCCCGATACTGCCGGTCAACAGACCAACAACCTTCGCTCGGCCCTTGGGTAGGAGTGCCACAACGACTGCGAGCGTCGCCAACAGGCCCGCGCGGGACCCCGTGAACACCAACCCCAGCGTCAACATTGCTGCAGCTGCGACGGACCACCAGCGTCGGCCTCCCATCACGAATACCGCCGGCAGCGAGACAACGAGCAACGAAGCGGTGACGTTGGGGTTTTCGAGCAGCCCCCCGACCCGCAGGCCTCGCGTGCCGACCGCCTCCAGCACCACTCCGAGGGCCAGAATCACCGCGCTCACCGTGAGAACGAGCAGGCCCGCCCGCGAGTTCCACTCGCGAGCCCGCCGGGCCACGAACCACAACCCCCAGGTCACCAGCCACACCGTAACCGTCTCGCGGGCACCGAGCGGCGTAGTGGCCGCCACCACCGCCGAAACGACACCCCATACCACGAAGCCGAGAGCCAGCCACTCCTCCGACGCGAGCCGCCCTCGCGTTGCCGCCACGGCCCAGCCGAGCGCTACCGTCAGCAGCATGCCGATCACGATCCGAGGCCCCGGGAAAAAGGCGCCGCCGAGAATCGCCGCCAACCCGACTACCGAGGAGGCGATCACGACAGAGGCCTCACGAATCGTCATCTGCCGCTCCGGAATCGAGTCGGCTGAGAAGGTACTCGAGCCTCTCGGCCCACATCTCATCGAACGGTTGCTCGGATGTCGAGAGCCAGGCCTCGGAAACCGCCGTCGGCGCCATCCCGCCAGCAACCGCCAGCTGTGCACGAAGGCCGGCCAGGGCAGCTGAATGTGGGCGCAGCCAGCGTCCGCGTTCGAGCTCGGTGCGCGCTACTGAGAGCCGTTGTGGATCGTCAGTTTCCAACGCCGCTACGGCAACAAGGCCGAGCGGGTCGACCCGCCACGGTGCGAGCCGCCGTGCCTCGAGCGCCCCATCCAATCTCTCGGAAGGTTGTTCCTGCACCGACGCCGAGTCCTCGACCATGATCGAGGTGACGTGGAGGATCGTCGTGGCCACGAGGAGGGCAGCGGCGGCAACAAACACCACCCGCCCTCGAGGCGGCCCTGCTTCCGGCCCGGACGAGGTTTTCTCGAAGGCCATCGCCCACCCCACAAGCACCGCCCAGGTCAGGGTCACGCCGGACCCGTAGAATGAGAAATCGACCACGTTGTGGACAGGGATCACTGCCAATGCCACTGCCAGCTCGGGGCGCTCCGGCCAAAGTCTCCTCAATAATCGCCACAGCGCGAGATACCCGAACACCACGACGAAAAAACCGACCGGACCGAGCTCTGCGAGCCATTCCAGGGGCAGAGAGTGGGCGTGGCGGGGACGGTTGCCGACCTCGAAGGGAACTGCCTGGGCCGCCTGCGCGAAACCACCGATGCCGACCCCCGCCGCTGGCGCCGTCGACCACACCCAGATCGCAGTCTGCCAGTTGTCGAGACGGAGCTGTACCGGTTCGAGCTCGACGACGTCTCCCCGACTAGCGACGACCACCACCAGCACAGGGACCAACAGAAGAGCGAACCAGAGCAAAGATCTCTTCTTTCGACCAAACGCCAATACGGCGCATGCGCCGAGAGCGAGGGCCGCTCCGACCGGTGATCTGGTCAGAACCAGCCCTATGACGCAGAGGACCGAGCCCATCACCCACGGCAGCGCGGACCAGCGCCGCCGAACTCGCCACAGGAGCATGGGCAGTGCGGTAGCGAAGAGGACCGCGAGGTGCGAAGGCAAGAGCTGCGACGCGAAAGCGCGACCGCTCGCCAGACGCTCGGCCGCCGCAGCCTGTATCTCAACCGGAAGGCCTCCTACCTGGGTAGCGGCCTGTTCGATACCGGCGGAGACTTGCCACAGACCCCACACAGCGAGTGCGGAGATCACCAGCGCAAGCAGTGCCGGCCATCGTTCCGGCGGTGACCGTCGCGAAGCCAGCCATATCATCGCGAACGCCGCCGCGAGCAGGGCGATTTCAATCAATCCCGAGGCGGGGTCCCAACCAGTCACAGCGGACGCCCCCAGAGCACAGCCCACCGCAACGGCGATCAACCACGGGTGCGAATTCCCCGCAGTCCTCCGCCAGGCCCACACCGCAAATCCAAGGATCACTGCAGCGACCAGAATTGAGGTCGACGCGAAGGTTTCGACGGGTCGCCAGACGCACCACGCGGCGAGCGCCAGGAGGATACCGTGGGCGACAGAGTTGCGTCGCGGTCCAGAACCCCTATTCGACTGATCCGACGATTCGACAGCCTCGATCGACGCTTCCTGGGAAGTCACAACTGTCGGTCCTGAAGTTTCGGACACTGTTGGGAAACGCGGGTTGAAATCGAGGCCGTGATCACCTCATCATCTTACCGCGCGGCGTATCCATCACAGCGGGACAAAAGAAGGGGGCACCGAAGTGCCCCCTGCTGAACCTGAAATGCGGATCAAGATCAGATCAACCGTCGTCCTGGACACCCTCGGGGTACTGAACGAAGCTGCCGTTCGAGTACACGATATCGCAGTCCATGTCGGAGGTGATGCCAGCAGAATAGGAAGTCAGAGCACCAGACAGGACCTTGTCGCGTGCGGCCGACGCCAGGGTGTAGAAGCGCGACTGGGACGAAGCGTAGAACGACGTCCGCCAGCCGTCTTCCCTCGGCACCGTCTTGACGTAGGTCGGCTCGAGGAATCCCTCGAACGAGCTGCCTGCGATGGCGCCTTCAGCAAAGGTCGGGTAGAACGCCATGTCCACAGCGTACGCCTCGACCGCCGTGCCGATGGTGCGGAGATCCGCCATCGACCTCTTCTGACGCCCACGGTTGATGGCGTTCAGAAGGTTGGGGATCGCGATCGCGGCGATGATGCCGATAATCGCGACCACGATCAAAAGTTCGATCAGGGTGAAACCACGATTCTTGCGCATTATGCTGCCTCCTTTCACGGGACCGGTTTACTGCAAGGGGCGTGCCAGCCCTTTTGGGAGGGTTTTGGGGCAGAAAATGACGTTCTACGTCAGTTGAGGTCCTCGACGGTCCCGCGACACGTCATTCAACCTGATCCTGCCCGTCGCACCTCGGTATGCGTGTATTCATTCCCATTCCGGACCGGTTGACCGCCAGCGGTGGGGCGGCGACCACACCCCGGGCCACTCGACCTTGGAGGTTACCCTCACCTTGAGGGCGTCGCACCAATAATCGTAGGCGAGGCCGTTGCGCGCATGGACTGCAACATCTATCAGGTAATCACCCGGGGCAAGCTGCAACGAGTCGTAGTCACAGCACACCTCGCCGCTGTTCGCCAGCCGTCTTGGCACGAGTCCGGCGAGATCGGTGTTGTGGCCACTGACCTGGGTGCCATCCGATCGGTGCCAGGCGACGCCGAAGACAAAATCCTCCACCGTCCTTCGGACGGAATAGCGAATACGGAGGCTGGAGGGGCTGCCGCCCGCGACCAGTCGAGCCGGTTTCCCGCCAACGAGCATCTCGACGCCGGTAATCTTGACGTCGCCATTGCCCCATCGTTGTCCGCCGTCGACCTCCCGAGCCGACGGTGCCTGGTCGTCATGGCCGGAGTCTCCGGCTGCGTCGCTGCGATAACGCGCGGCCACCGCGTCGGCCGGCCCTTCGGCAACGATCCTGCCCCGACTCAGATACAGGGCACGGTCGGCAAAGCTGGTCACGAGATCGAGATCGTGGGAGACGAGGACCATGGTCACGCCTCGCTGCCGCATTCGCGCCAGGCGATCCAGACAGCGCCGGGTGAAGGCCTCGTCACCCACCGCCAACACCTCATCGATGAGGAGAACATCCGGGTCCGTCGCCACCGCCACCGCAAAGCCGAGCCGCACGTACATCCCCGATGAGTAGATTTTCACCGGTTGGTCGATAAAGGAACCGATGTCGGCGAATTCGATGATCTCCTGCATCCGCTCTTCGATCTCTCGCCGGCCAAGGCCGAGCAACATGCCGTTGATGACGACATTTTCGCGGCCGGTGATTTCCGGATGGAAACCGGCACCGAGCTCGATCAAGGCCGTGACTCGGCCGTCGACTTCGATGGTCCCCGAGGTCGGGTTGAGAATGCCGCCGGTCAACTTGAGCAGGGTCGATTTGCCCGAGCCGTTGGGCCCAATCAGGGCGACCGCCTCACCCGGCCTCACCTCGAGGTCAATGCCGTCGAGGGCGACGTGCTGGGCGCTTGAAGATCTCCGAGTCCTGCGGTGGAAGAATGCGCCCTTGAGGGTTTCATGCCGGGACCTCGGACCCCGCCACCGGAAGATCTTGCTGACGTCAGAGAAACGGATGGAGCCCTTCACACCGACTCCACCACGGTTTCGCGGTATGCCGCGAAGATCAGCGTCCCCAGCCACCACGAGAGAACCCCGACCGCAAACGCCGTCAACCAGAGCCGTGGCGATGACACGCGACCTGCAAAGACTGCATCGCGATAGATCGTGACCAGGCTGGCCAGGGGATTCAGGGTCAAGACCCGGTGCAACATCACCGGCACCTGCAGCCCCTCGAGGCTGTAGATGATGGGTGAGGAGAAGAACAGGAGATTGAGAAGATGGCCAATGAGGTCGCGCATATCGCGGTAGTGAACAGACAACACCGAGATCGCGAACACCGCGCCCCCGGTTGTCAGAAGCCAGGGAACCAGGGCCACTGCGACCAATGGAAAACTCCACGGGAAAGGGAGCAGGCCGGCCGTCGAACTCACTACCACCGCGAGCAGGAGAATGGGCAGCGCGAGGAGGTGGTGGATGAGGTGCGAGAGGACGGTCACCGCCGGGAAGAGTTCCGGCGGACACATCACTTTTGCCAACAGGGGGCCGTTGTCGACCAGGGTCGCCGAACCATCGAGGACCGCGCCCGAGAAAAATAACCAGGGCAACAGACCACTGAATAAAAACAACGGGTAGGGATCGCCTCCTGGAAACCGGGGGCTGAAAATATACGTGAACACCACCGCATAAACCGCAAGCAGCAGCAGTGGATTGAGCAACGACCAGAAGAATCCGAGGACCGAGGCCCGGTAGCGGGCGTCAAGATCGCGCTTCACCAACACAGCGATCAGCGCGCGATGGCGCCACAGAAGACGGAGAACGGTCATCTCGGCCCGCGCGAATCCCGCCCGGCTAATCGCCGGTCGCCAGCAGATCCTGGACTTGGTGCAGGATGCGCCGGCGTTCCGCTTCGAGGAATCGCTGGTAGCTCAGAACCTGCCCCTCATGCACGATAAACATCATCGGATAATGTTTTACGTCGCCGTAGTCGTCAAAGAGAATCGGACCGGTAACGCCCATGAATTCGGCGACTCCGTAGTTGAGGGCTTTCAGTATCTCCAAAGTCTCCGGTGGTTTGGCAAAGTTCATGACCTGGATTGTCAGGCCCATGGCGTCGAACCCATGCGCCGCGAAGACGTCGGGAGCGCGCTCATAGGTGTCCATATAATGATTAACGAAGCTCAGCACCGGCTCCTTCTCCGATGTCCGGTCAAATGGCGGCAGGGGAAACAGTACCCCCTCAGCCGCCTCCCCGGCCTCGCGAATCACCTGGCCGCTATAAAACGCCGAAGTGGTCACGATTCTGCCCTCGAAACCTCGGGCCGAGAGGAACTGCACAACACTGAGAATTTCTTCGGCGTAGCCGATGACGTAGACCGCTTCAACGCGACTACGAACGAGCACCTTGGCTGCTGTTTCCCGCCATCCGTCTTCGGTGAGTGCGATATCATCGACCACAGTGCCGCCTAAAGCCTCCTGGAATTGCTTGAGGAACTCTGGTTTGATGCCACGGGTGTAATCGGTATCACCGGTGAAGAGCAGCACATCATGCTTGCCCAAACGTTCGAAGAGGAAATTTGCGGCCGTGTGGCCCTCGAGCTCATCGGAAGGATAGATCCGGAAAAACAGCCGGGACCGCTGAGCGAGGCCGGGCGCCGAAGCTGACGGTGACAGACAAACGACATCGAGCTCATCGAGCACGGGGATCAACGCCATTGCCTCGGCGCTGGTGGCTCCGCCGATCACCATTTTCGCCCCGCGTTCTTCGACCATCTTTCGAAACTCGGCCACCGCGCGCGCAGAGTCGGATTCGGTGTCGGCCCACACGACCTCAAATCCGGTCGGCAGGTCTCCGCGCTCGCGAGCATCCGAAAGGGCGAGCCGGATACCGCTTTCAATGGACTCCCCGTAGGAGGCCGCTGCACCAGTCGTTGGCAGGAGCACCCCGACGATCGGCTTACCGATACACCCGCTCAAGAAGCCCGTCAGTACGAGGATACGACCAATAGCGGAGCCGACGCGGCGTAACATGTTGGCACCTCCCGTGATCCCGCTCAGGTTAGCACAACGAGTACTGCGAAAGTCATCCACCCAGCGTCATCGTCGGCGTCAATCGCCTTCGGCTTTCTCCCGGTCAGACCCGACCAGATCGAAGACCTTTCGTCTCCGGATTCCGAGCCGCTCGGCAGTCGCCCGCAACGCGTCGCGCCGATCCATCCCTTCGCCGAGCGCCCGTCGATATTCGGCTCGCACGGTCTTCGGATCGGCGTCCTCGCCTCGTTGTTGATCCCGTGGCCCGACCACCAGAACGTACTCACCACGAGGCTTTTCCGCCTCCACTCCTCGAACGAGTTCTGAGAGGGTCCCCGTCACCGCGCGTTCGTACCGTTTGCTGAGCTCAGCCATCAGAGTCGCCCGTCGCTCTCCACCCAGAATGCCTGCGAGATCAGCGAGCTCCCGGGCCAGCCGGTGCGGGGAAAGCAGTATCACCATTGTCCATGACGCGACGTCGAGCTCGGCGATCCGGCGCTGACGCGGTCCCGCGCGAGACGGTAGGAATCCACACAGAGTCGCCGGCAGCGGCGGCTGCCCGGAAGCCGCAAGGGCAGTGGTGAAAGCAGAGGGTCCGGGCACGCTACACACGGGCAGGGCCTCGTCCCTTGCCGCCCGCACCAGTAGGTAGCCGGGATCGGAAAGTACCGGCGTGCCGGCATCACTGACGATCGCGACAGAATCGCCCTCACGCAGCTTTGCGAGCAACGACGGTACTTTCTGCTCCTCGTTGTGTTCATGCAGGCTCTGCAGGCGCCCGCGAGCAGGCACCTCGAGGTGCGAAAGCAGGCGCCGAGCGCGGCGCGTGTCTTCGGCGAGGATCACGTCGACCGTAGCGAGGATCTCCCGCGCACGCGGCGACACATCTCCAAGGCTGCCAATCGGCGTCGCCACAATCCACAGGGTTCCCGGCGCTGAGCACACGCTGTTAGTGTACTGCGTCTGAAGTACCTTCCATCAGTTGGCGAGCAATCCGCGCCGCTGACAAGGCGCGACGACGCAGACGTAGTCCGGCTACTTCAAGGAGTCGCAACGCCGTTAGCGGCGTGGAGGGCCGTCAAGAGGTGGTAGGTATTTCGGACGCAGTGCACTAGGATAGCAGGGTGCGAACCGCTGTCATCGCTCTCATCCTCATGGCTGTCAGTCATTTCGGTACTCCGGCCGAGCCCGAATGGGAGACCGTGGAGGAGGTGTTGGCGGTGGTTGGAAGTACGCCGATCCTGCTCAGCGATCTCGAGCTGGCGGCCCTGGTTCGTCTCATTGACGCCGAACCGGACGAACCCTCGGACGCCTATCGTTCTCGGCTCCTCGACGCCCGCATTCGGCTCGAGATCGAGTTCCGCGACATCGAGGACGGAGGTCTCCTCTTTCGCCTCGAACTCGATCCCCAGCGCGCCCGTCAGACGTTGATCGAGAGGGGCGGCGGCGCAGATCGGCTTGACAGCGAGTTCGTTGACCGTGGTCTCACGGCTTCAGATCTCGACGAGCTGGTGCTGCGGGTCGCCGCTGTCGACGCCTTTGTTCAGCAGAGGCTCCGTCCTCGGATTTCCGTCAACATGGACGAGATCGAGGCTGCCTACCAGCAACTTCTGGTCGATGAGATTGCCACCTCCGACGAGACGGTCCCACCGTTGACGGCGGTTCGCGACCGGTTGTTCGAGCTTTTGGTTGAGCGCAAACTCAACGATGAGATCGAGCGCTGGTTGGTACGAGCCGCGGAACATCAGGAGGTTCTGCGTTTCAGTCGTTGAATAGCGATGCCTCCTGATTGTCGCCGTAGAGCTCGCTGTAGCTGACCGCAGCCGACAGCACTCCCGCCGTATACGCGCGGGTCGATGCAAACGAAATATTTTGCAGGTACAGCGCGCTCGTGCATTCGGAGCCACATTGATCCAGCCAGAGTCTCGCCTGCACCTCGCCGGCATTGTACGCGGCGACCGCCGGCGCCCAGCGGCCACCAAAGGTCTCGATCAGCCGGCCGAGCTCTGTGGCGCCGAGCCGAAGATTGAGGCTCGGGTCAAAGAGATCGTCAGCCGATGGCCTCGGCAACCCCGAGTTCGCGGCAACGGCGACTGCAGTGGACGGCATCAGTTGCACAAGTCCACGCGCTCCCGCCGCCGACAGCGCTCGGGGGTCCCAGCGCGACTCTTCGCGCGCCACACCGGCAAGCAACGACCAGTGCAGGCCACCCTTCAAGGCCGCTTCGCGAACCAGAACCGGCTCCGGCAGCGGGTACAGGGCACGGCGCAGGTCCCGCGGCAGGACGCTTGTCGGCACCTCGCTTCCCGCCTGCCGCCAGGCTCCGTCCGCGACCCTGGTCGACCGCCAGGGAAATCCGTGCTCCAGCATCTGTGATGCCGTCCACGCTGATGCGACCGCATGGCTTCGAGGCCAGCCGTCAGGATCCCAACGGGCAGCTTCCCTTTCCAGCCCGATGGTCCACAGCTCAGCTGCGAGGCCCGGTGGAAAAGCATGGTCTGTTGCCGATCCAAAGGACGCGAACGCGGCTTCAACCATACCTCGAAGGAGCCTGAGCTCGCCCGGATCCGGCTCGAGCACTGCCCAACGCCCGAGCACACGCCACAACGAACCCTTATCTGCGTCCTTGACGTCCTGCTCTCTCCGCAGCCGCCAGGTCTCGATCTGCGACTGCGGCAGCCCTCCCATCACCAACCGCGCCTGATTCACCCAGAAGTCGTCGACCGGCCCCTTGACGCGATCGAGGAGTTCGATCGCCGCGTCGGCGTCGCCGTTCTTTGCCGCCAACTCCGCGCTCAACACCGCGGCCGGGATCGCCCATGGAGACCGGTTGACCTTTTCGAGTCGCCGCTGTGCATCGATACCGTCACCTCGCCTGAGGGCATCGACCGCGAGCATGACTTCTCCGCGGGCCCGATCGGTGTGCGAACGGAGTCGGTTGAGACCTTGCTCGGCGAGATCCGGTTCGCCGCGACGTAGCCGCAACCGGGCGAGAAAGAGACGCCGGTCATCGGTGGTCTTCAGATGCACCGCACGGACGGCTGCGTCAACCGCTGTGTCAAGGTCGCCCTCGAGCTCGTAACAGCGACCGATGTGAACCTCGATCTCTGCCTGTTTTTCGACGGATCGTTCCCAGCGCAGAGCTTTCTGATACCACTCGATGGACTCTTGCCAACGATCCCGGCGAAAGGCACAACGACCACGGAGAAAGGCCGCCTCGCCGCGCGGAACTGAACCGTCTCGGACTTCTGTCAAATGCTCCAATATCGGCGCGGCACTGTCGTACATCGCATGTCGGTAGAGGGTTTGGGCGATCCGCCATTGTTCCTTGGAACTCGGCTGGTCGAAGGCTCCCAAGGCCCCGGCAGCCTCCAATGCCACCAGGTCTCTCGTCGACGCCGCAAGCAACCGCTCGAGACGATGGCGGCCGGTCTGAGATTCCGACACCGCGAGCGCCAGCTCCAATTTTCGCCGCAAGCTTCCGGTTAACTTCCGGAGCGATCGTTCGAGCGCCGTCCGTTGCGCTGGCTCGATTCCGATGGTGACCGCGGACCGCGAGACCTCGGCGGCCAGGGCACGGACCTGCCAGGGATTCTCGCGGCCGAAAGCAGGCAACGCCAGCGCGACTGCCCGTTCCGGCTCATCTGCGCCGACGAGCTCGGCGAGCTGGACCTCGGCCAGGCGACGCAGCTTGTCGTCGGCCGCAAGAACGGCGATCTCCAGAAAACGCCTCTCCGCCTCGCGGTCGGCAATTGCACGAGCAGCCGTCGCCGCGATCATTGCCTCGGTCGGGTTGAGCGGCAACTGGTCGGCCCGCCGTGCGGCGATCTCCAGCACCCGCTCCCAATCGCCGGACCTCGCCAGATCCTTCATTCCCGGCCAACACGGTTTCGCAGCGAATCCGATCGCGGACACAAGGACGATCATGATTCGTACCCGCCATCGGACGTCCTCCCACGGCAGAGGTCTACGTCTTTTGAGGGAGGGCACGGATCGATCCATTTCGCTTATCCAACATCGGCAAAATACAATCTCATCCCACCGACACGTGAGCGGTCGTCCGGAGAACGATGGTGATGGCTCTGATCGAGCCAGCGGACCGTGCTTCGAATGGTTCGATGAATCCAGAGAAATCCACGATAAAACCAGTATAATGACCGACCGCGGAATCGCAGGCGGTTGGCTGCCAATGCCGAATCGAGCGCAATCCGCACCTTCAATGCTCGCGGGTAATTCCTCGAATTCGGGGGTCATATATGGGCAACAAACACAACAAAATCCTGATCATCGGTTCCGGCCCGGCCGGACTCACCGCCGCCATCTATGCCGCGCGCGCCGAGCTCGAGCCGCTGGTCATCGAAGGCATGCAGCCGGGTGGCCAGCTCACCATCACCACCGAGGTCGAGAACTATCCGGGATTTCTGGACGGCATCATGGGACCGGAGCTGATGCAGATCACCAAGGCCCAGGCCGAGCGTTTTGGAACACGGTTCATCTTTGACGAGGTGACGGGCGTCGAGATCGCCGGCCGCCCATTCAAGGTCTTCACCCAAAGTAACGGCGAGCTCACCACAGATGCTCTGATTATCGCCACCGGAGCCTCAGCCAAGCTCCTTGGGCTGCCTTCCGAAAGCGAGCTGATGGGATTCGGGGTCTCCGCCTGCGCCACCTGCGATGGATTCTTCTTCCGTGACAAGGAGCTGGTAGTGGTCGGCGGCGGCGATACCGCCATGGAGGAAGCGATATTCCTGACCAAGTTCGCGAGCAAGGTCACAGTGGTTCATCGCCGCCACGAGCTGCGGGCATCAAAGATCATGCAGCAGCGCGCCTTCGACAACCCCAAGATCCACTTTGAGTGGAACTCGATCGTGACCGAGATTCTGGGAACCACAGATGGAGGAGTCACCGGTGTGCGGCTCAAGGACACGATCTCTGGCGACGAACGGGAGTTCCCGACCGGTGGCGTCTTCATGGCCATCGGTCACCAGCCCAACACCGATTTCTTCGCCGGCAAGCTCGACAGGGACGAGGTTGGTTATATCCAAACCATACCCGGCACGACTCGCACCTCGGTCGAGGGAGTATGGGCGTGCGGCGACGCACAGGACTCGGTCTACCGGCAGGCCGTGACCGCGGCCGGCACTGGCTGCATGGCCGCCATCGAGGCCGAGCGATGGCTTGCCGAGCAGGGGATTCAATAGCGCAATCAACAACGATATTGCCAAATAGCGATGTAATGCACTATGATGGCGAAACCCGTCGGACGGGCGGGGCACACAGGAGGCACGATGATTACGTTTTCCGACAAGGCCGTTGAGAAAGTCAACGAGTTTGCGGCACAGATGCCCGAGGCCGAGGGCAAGGAGCTCCGGATCTTCATCCAGGGCGTGGGCTGCTCCGGCTTTTCGTACGGCTTCACCTTCGATGAAAGGCGCGACGGCGACTCTGTGGTCGAGAGTGGCGACCTCAAGGTCCTCATCGACCCGAATTCGGCGCCGCATCTCACCGGATCCAAGGTCGATTTCGTTGAAGATCAGAGGGGCGCCGGGTTCATCGTCGACAACCCCAACGCTCCGGCGCCGACCAGCGACTGCAGCTCGGGTGGCTGCTCAGGCTGCGGCTGATTTGATGGACGCGCCCGCGCGTCTTCTCGAGGTCGTCAGACTGGGTCATCCGGCCTTGCGTTCCCTAGCGGAGGAGGTCCCGGAGGACTGGTTCGGAAGTGGCCGTCTCGCGGATCTCGGGCGCGCCTTGGTGCGTACGATGATCGAGGAGCAGGGCGTCGGTCTCGCGGCACCACAAGTCGCAGAGGGCTTGCGGCTTTTCACGTACTGGGTCCCCGAGAGCGATGAACATCCCGAGATCGCGCCGACGGTCCTCGTCAACCCCGAACTCCGGGCGATCGGCGACGATGTGAAGGAGGGCTGGGAGGGCTGCCTCTCGATCCCCGGGCTGCGCGGACTGGTGCCTCGATCTCCGCGCGTGAAAGTCAAGGCCCGCACGGTCGAAGGTGAAACCGTGTCGCTGACTGCGGATGGTTTCCTCGCCAGGGTCATCCAGCACGAGAACGATCACCTCGACGGCATTGTTTTTCTTGATCGCATGACCAGCACCCACTCCCTGGCCTTCGAGCCGGAGTGGGAGCGATTCGTGCTGGCAGAGGAGTGAAGCGGGATATCATCGATCCCGGGGAATCCGAGCCCCGCGGGCCAGAGATGACGCTAAAATCCACCGTTCATCCGAGAATACCGACCATGATTGTCGTCGCCGCGGCTCTCGCGGGGGCTGCGCTCGGCCTCTTTGAGATCGCCAACACGAGCATCGGCTGGCACCTGGCGAGCGGCGACTGGATCCTTTCACATCGCGCTTTTCTGCGCACCGATCCCTTCAGCTTCACCTCCGGCGGCGCACCGTGGATCGACCACGAGTGGCTTTTCCAAGTTGTCGTGTCGATCGCACACTCTCTCGCCGGACCGGCCGCGCTGGTGGCCTTGCGCGCACTCACCATCGCGACCCTCGCCGTCCTCCTGCTCGTGGTCGGTATGCGGAGCGGGCTCTCACCAGCTGCGGCCCTGATGCTTTCGCTTGCCTGCGTCGCCGGCGCGCGCGGACGGTTCTTCCTGCGTCCCGAGCTCTTCACCCTTTTGATCGTGCCGACTGCAATCTGGCTCTACCTTCGTCGAGAGCAACAATCGTCTGGAGTCTGGTTAGCTGCTCTGGGCGGTCTGATGATCGTCGGCGCCAACTCCCACGGCGGCGTCCTGGTCGTGCCGCCGTTGCTGGTCGGCATCCTCGCTGCCGAAATTGTCGAGATGGCGCTCACGAAGCGTTGGCGCCGAGGCGAGGTCGTCAGCGGCGTCGCCGGTGTCGCCACAACCGTCGCCGCCTTGTTGATCAATCCATATGGATGGCATCTCTTCACCGTGCCGCTCCGACTCAGCCACCTCGTCAATGCAAATTACATCCCCAACCCGGAGTGGATCTCTCCATCCGCCGCACAGGCGCCTGTTCTCTATGCGGCCCTCGCCGTCAGCTTGGTCGTGCTGGCCCTCCGCGAGCGTCGACTCTCACACTGGGCATTGCTGCTGATGGCCTCCGCCCTCGCTCTGCGACACATTCGCAACGTCGGGCTCTTTTTCGTGCTGCTGCCATTGATCATCGCGCCCGCGCTGGCCACCTGGCGTTCTCTGGCCGCAGACAAAGAAGAAGAGCGACACGACCGGCAACGCGCCAATCTGCTCGCCGTGATCGCTGTCTCGATATTGGCACTATCACTCGCAATCGCGCCGCAGCCTCGGTTTGGTTTCGGTTTCGCCCACGACTACTACCCCGATTCCGCATGCTTTTTCATGGACGCGGAAAACCTGCCAACGGCACAGCTCTACAACGATGTCCGCTTCGGGGGTTATCTCATCCACCGCTACGGACCTGAACGACAGGTTTTTCAGGACGACCGCAACGAGATCCACGAACCGCTGCTGCGGCGGATCTGGGAGATCTTTCGATCGAGCGACGTCGCCGCCTGGTCCGAATTGCTTGCCGGTTACAGCGCCGACACCGCCCTTGTCCGCTACCACCCACCGATCAGCGTCAGGGATCCGGCCGGCAACGACCTCGGTCTCCGAGGTTTCTCCACCCTCTGGTTTCCGGATCGGGATTGGGCGCTGGTCTATTGGGACGACGTGGCGATGGTCTTCGTCCGGCGACAGACCGCTCCCACCGGCCTTCTCGAGCGGTACGAGTACCGCGTTCTTCGCCCCGATGATCTCGCGCATCTCGTGGATCGCCTCACCAAAAATCCGGCGCTACTCCCAGTCATTACTCAGGAGCTGGCGCGCGCCGCACGCGCCAACCCCACCAGCTGGCGCGCACACGCCATCGCGGACCTTATTGGCGATTGAACCGGTAGAGGCTGACACCGGGCGGCAGGCCTCCGGGGGCGTCAAAGAGTTCCGCAACCGCATCCTGCAAATCAGGTCTGAGAGAGAACCCTTTATCCTCGAAGAGGAGCACGGTGAAGGCTTCTGGCGCGACAACGCTGCCTTCCACATCCACCTGTTCGAGCCGCTCTTCAAAAGGGCGACCCATGAAGTTCGCCAGCGGCGGCAGGAAGACCAGCTGCCAGAGCGCGTCCCGTCTCACATAAAACGTCTTGTCGGTGCCCCGCACACGATCGGCGACAAACTCGCCGCCACGCAACTTTCCTCGATCAATCAGGACGAGCGGCCGATCGTGGGGAATTTCCCCTTCGATCTCCGCATAGTTTTCGCAAAGACGCCGGTGCAATTCCCCGTACAGGCGATAATCTACGATCTCGCGTTGCAGCGCCCAGCCCTCCAGGGACAACACAGCAATCGTCGCGCACGTCACCAACCCCAGCACGAACCGTCGGCGCCACCTCACACCGGAGGCGCTCAAGACCCCAGTGAGTGAGCGGTCGAGGATTGCCGCCACGACCATCCAGAACCCAATCAACGGAAGGTAGTTGTGTCTCAGCACCGAGACCGGGAACGGGGCGGCTACGGCAAGGGTGAAGCACATCCACAGCATCGCCCATTGACCGAAACCATCTCCGGTCCTTATCAGCCATGCCGTGGTGCCGACTCCTACGAGGGTTGCCGCCACCACCACCCAAGCCTCGAACGGAGGAAAGCCGAGGCCGCAGAAGGCGAGGAGAGTGGAAGACGTCTTGAAGAGCGCCGGTAGCACATGAAAGTCGGCGTAGTGGGCCGCCGTCGGCGCGCCCGAGACGGCCGGCAGAACCAGGAAAACGAAGACGTATGCGAACCACGCCGCCCACAGCGCGGCCGTTCGGCGGAGCGCAGTTGAGAGTGGCAGACGCCACACGAGCACGGGGTAGGCGCTGGCGATGAACGGAAAGACGACCCAGCTCTCCTTGGCCCCGATGCCGAGCAGCGCAACGCCCGAGAAAGCTACGGCGACTCCCAAGGTCGGGCGCTGACACCATGAGTCGAGGAGCAGCAACGAGCCGAGGCAGAACAAAGGGAGCACCGTGTCCGGCCGGCCCGCTCCCCACAGCACCCCCTCGCTGTGCAGTGGAGAGAGGGCAAAGGCTGCGGCTGCGGCCGCCGCAACCAGTGGTTGCTGGAGTCGTCTTCGGAGGAGCCCGAACAGGAGCATGACGTTCAGGAAGTGAATCAAGAGGTTGGTGGCCATATATCCAACGGCGAGCCGACCAAAGATCAGATAGTCGCCGAGGTAGGTCCACTTCACGAGCGGTCTGAAGAAGTGATTGATGAGCTCGAAGCTCGATAGTGGGTCCCTGACGATCTTGTAGGAGGTTTCAAGCCACTCGAAGTCGTCACCGGCGATGAATACATCGAGGGCCGGCAAAAAGGCGGCGATCACTGCCGCCGCTATCAGCATGTACAGGAGGACACGCCAGTGGGTCACCCTCGCGTCCACCACTGATCTCAATACCGATCGCGGATGATGTAATGGGGACGATTCTTGACCTCCGTGTAGATACGGGCGATGTACTCTCCGAGCAGGCCGATGAGGAAGAACTGGACGGAGGCTGTGAAGATTATCAGTGTCATGATCGACGACCACATGGGAACAGCGAGGTCGGTAAAGAGCTTAATGTAGAAGATCACCGCGATACCAACTCCCCCGGCCAGGGCTAACAGCACCGCGGCTGCAAAGGCCAACCTCAGCGGCAGGGCCGAGAAACCGAAGAATGCATCGAAAGCGAGCTCGGCCAACCCGACCAGTCCGACCCGCGAGTCTCCACCGGAGCGTCCGCGTCGCGGAGCGTCGACCCCATCCTGCCGAAATCCGACCCAAGCGCGGAGGCCGGGGTAGTAACGGTTGTGTTCTGGGAGACGGCTTATCTCGTCCGCCACCCGGCGGTCGATGAGACCGAAATTTCCAGCTGCATGCGGAATCTCGATCGGTGTGATGGAGGAGAACACGCGGTAGTAGGTGCTGAATAGGAACCGCACGAGCATGGGTTCCCGGCGGCTGGTCCGGGTCGCAACGACCACCTCCGCGCCAGCGCGCCACTTGTCGACCATCGCCGGGATCACCGCCGGGTCGTCCTGCATGTCCGTGTCCATGATCAGAACGACCTCGCCCGTGGTCTGCTCGATCCCTGCGGTCACCGCCGCCTGATGCCCGAAGTTCCGCGCGAAGTCGAGAATCACCACCTCGGCTCGTTCCCCGAACTCGTCCTTGATTTCGCGCATCGCCGCCAGCGAGTCATCGGTGCTGCCATCGTTGATGAACACCGTCTCGATATCGAAACCGAGCGGTTCCACAGCGGAAATCAACTCCCCGAAGAAATCGCGCAGCGTTTCGGCCTCGTTGTAGACCGGCAGCACCATCGACATCTTCACTGACCACCATCCTTCTCACTGGTCTTTGAATTTCTTGTACGCCACGAGGTTGCAGTTCTCTCGTCCTATCCCGTAGGGATCGCCAAACGCATCCAGCGGCACCTGTCGGAGAGCGCCAGCTCGAATCAAATCTTCCCAGTCTTTCGGGCAGAATCCTAAGCGGGTAGAGAACATTGCGAGCAGAGGCTCGAGGGTCTTCCGATCGCGAGCCGTCACAGCGTCGTAGAACTGGTTCCTGCACATGGTGCGATCCCAGTCATTCTTGGCGTCCTCGACCGCGCGCCGCCAGTATTCGATGGAGTCGTCGAGGGTCCACGCGTTCTCCTTGTCGCGCCACACGCCGACCATGCGTTTGATGCGTGGCGGCGCTCCCGGTCGCTGGGCCGCGATCTCGGCGTAGTGAAGGGCTGTCTCCTGGTCTTTGAATCGGATGAAAAAATCCCACGCGGCTGCCTCTGCCAACTGCCAGTTGTCTGGGAGATTGCGCAGACCCTTGTCGAAAAGTCGGCGCACCGCCGCTTTGAGTTCTTCTGCATCACCACCGGTCTGGATCTGCATGATGAGCGCGCCGATACGATAGGCGTCAACGTACAGGGGATCGAGATCGGTAATGAGGTTGTAGACGGTCTCGAGATAGAGGAAGCGTTCGTGCGGCTGATAGAGGGAATAGTACTGGATCGACCACAGGTACAGAACATCGGCGACGAGGCCCGGATTGCCGAGGCTCACGATTTTGAGCATTTCAGGCGACGGTAGATAGAGGAGCTTACGCCCGAGGGGATCCTGGCGGGGGATCTTGCCCAGCCGGATCTCTGACAGCACGACCACGCTGAGCAACACCGCGATGAGCACGAGCGACCCGAGCGTCCGTTTCACTTCAGATCCTTGCCCCGGAAGCGGAGATTGGCGAGGAAGAGGACGACAATTATGAAGGCGATGGCGTAGACAACGGCCCAGCCGACCGCCGCGCCCGAAATGGAAAGGTCGTGGACCACCTCGGTACGGAAATTGAATCGCTCGAGGTTGGGCAACAGATAGTAAACGATCGCGATCACCGCCCGGGTGAGCGCACCGGGGATCTGGCGGGTCAGGAGCCAGAGATCGGCGGATAGGTGACCGACAACGAATACCGCCAAGGTCATGAGCGACCCCAAAATGGGCCGCGTGAGCACCGCGAAGAGGGTCGCAAAGGCGGCAAGGACCATCATTTCGAGCATGGTCATGGCGCCTGCGAAGCACAGCATCAGGTCGAGCTCACCGGTGACAACGAGCACCGTCAGCATCAGCACAACCGTGATCAAGAGGAGGTTGGCGCCAACAATCGTTACCAGCCCCAGGTACTTGCCGAGGATGAACTGCCATCGGCGCACCGGTTTGGCGAGAATATTGAAGACCGTACGGTTGTCGACCTCTCGACTGATCAGGATCATGCTCATCATCACCGCGATCAGCATCGAGAAAAACTGCATCGCTGCGAGGCCGATGTCCTTGATGATCTTTGTCTCATCACCCACAGTGAGCATCCCGAAGAGCTTTGAGCTAACGACCATGACCACCGCGAAACCGACGAAGAGATAGAGGATCCGATCGCGTATCGCTTCGCGAAATGTGTTGGCGGCTATCGCCCGCATGGCTCTCATGATCCGGTCTCCTCGTAGTGACGCATCAGCAGATCTTCGAGTGTGGTGCGCACCGGGTTGAGGCTCACCACCTGCGCCCCGTGTTCACCGAGCTCCCGGATCAGTTGGTCGCGATTTTCGGTGGCCACTCGCACCCACGACACGCCGCTAGCGACATGGTGGGCCTCGAGCGGCGTTTGAAGATCTGACGGCATCGCCCCGACAAATGTTGCCTCGTAGCTCACCGCCTGCTCGGACATCATCTCCGATACCGCTCCGATCGCCCGCACCCTGCCATCGACGATCATCGCAACCCGGTCGCAAATCATCTCCACATCCGGAATGATGTGAGTCGAGAAGAAGATGGTCACGCCCGCCGCCGCCCGCGCAAGAATGATGTCGCGCACATCCCTTCGTCCCACCGGATCGAGGCCACTCATCGGTTCATCGAGGATCAGTAGCTCCGGGTCCCCGAGCAGGGCCTGGGCCAGCGCCACCCGTTGCAGCATGCCCTTCGAATAGGTCCCCATCGTGCGGTCGGCTCGGCCCTCCATGCCGACTTCACCAAGGACGCGTGCAATCCGATCGCCGAGATCGGAGCGGTCGAGGGCGAGCAGCTCGCCGCAGAACCGGAGGAACTCTCGACCGGTCAGATGGCGGTAGAAATAGGGGCTTTCGGTCATGAATCCAAGCCGCCGCTTCGCCTCGAGAGACGTGTGCGGCAACCCACAAATGATGATGTCGCCGGCATCCGGGTACACGATTTCGGTAATCGCCTTGATGGTGGTTGTTTTGCCGGCGCCGTTGGGTCCCAGGAAGCCGAAGATCTCGCCGCTGGCGACTTCAAAGCTGAGGCCCTTGAGGACCTCGATTGAGGCCTCGAAAAGCCCCGGGTGAAATGTCTTCTGCAGATCTTGAACGCTGAGCGCGATTTCCTTCATGAAGGAGCCCCCGATGCCCTTCAGTATACCGTCAGAATCGAACCCTCTGCGGTCGCCGCCCACCCTCAAAAGGCGGTGAAAATGAATCTTCGTGTCATAATAGATGTTTGAAAAGGAGAGGGCGCATGAGCGAGTTCGCTCCAATGGACATCCTCGGCAAGAAGTTCACCAAAAAGCTCCATGGTTACGCCGAGCTCGAAGTGCACGAGTACCTGACCGAGCTGGCCCGTGTCGTCGAGGCCCTGCTCCGCGAACGCGGCGAGCTCAGGCAGCGAGTCCACCTCATGGAGCAGGAGCTCTCCGCTTTTCGCGAGCGCGAGTCGGCACTCAAGGAGGCCCTGGTCGCCGCACAGCGATCGGCCGAGACCACTATCGAGGTCGCGCGCTCCGAGGGGCAGCGCATCGTCGGCGAAGGACACAACCTCGCCGAACGCCTGGTCGAAGAGGCAAACCAGCGCGCCTTGAATATCGAAAGTGTGATCTCCGACCTCCGCACCCGACGCCGCGAGGTTCGCTCTGAGCTCAATCGGATGGTCGAGCTCCTCGAGGGAATCATTCGGGATGACCGGCGCCGCGAAAAAGATGAGCCCTCCACCCCCCAGTTGGCGACCTTTCAAAGACCGGCCATGGGGAACTCCGAGAACGGGGGATGAGCCTCCTCGTTCACGGCGCCCACCAGGTGGTTACACCGACCGGGAGCGACGCGCGACGTGGACCGGAGTTGGGCGCCCTGACGATTCGACCGCAGGCGGTCGTGCGCTGCGAGCACGATCGTATCGTGTTCATCGGTGAAGAGGTCGAACACCGACGCCAATTCGGCGAACCCGACGATCTTCTCGATGCCTGCGGCGGCTGTGTTCTGCCCGGGTTTGTCGATCCCCATACCCATCCCGTCTCGGCGGGTTCGCGGGAGGACGAGTTTGACCGGCGCCTGAGAGGTGAGACCTACATGGATATCGCCCGTTCCGGCGGCGGTATCAACTCAACGGTTCGAGCGACCCGGAAGGCGAGCTCGAAAGAGCTCCTCGCCACAACGCTCGACCGCCTCGACCGCTTTCTGGCGCACGGCACCACGACCATCGAGGCCAAATCCGGCTACGGCCTCGACCTCGAGACCGAGTTGCGGATGCTGGAGGTGATCCGGGACGCCGACGGCATGCATCCGATCGATCTCCACCCGACGTGTCTCGCGGCACACGAGATCCCACCCGAATACCGAGGAGATCCCGAGACTTGGGTGCAACGATTGGTGGATGAGATCCACCCCGAGATCGCCGGCTCTGGGCTCGCAGAGGCGGTCGACGTATTCTGTGAAGAAGGGGTGTTCGACCTCGAACAGACCCGCCGGTTGCTGGCCGATGCCGACCGCTTTGGCTGGCGCATCCATCTCCACGCTGACGAGCTGACACCCCTCGGCGGCGCCGAGCTGGCGGTCGACCTCGGCGCCCTCTCCGCCGACCATCTGATGTGCGTCACCCCCGAAGGAGTGGCCGCCCTCGCGAGATCGGAAACCGTGGCCGTCCTTTTGCCCGGCACCTCGTTCTTTCTCCGCTCGCCGTGGGCACCGGCACGCGCGCTGGTCGACGCGGGTTGCGCGGTGGCGCTGGCCACCGACTGTAACCCGGGGTCCTCACCCACCGAATCAATGCCCGTGATCCTCGCCCTCGCCACCCTTGGCATGGGCCTCGGAGTCGCGGAGGCCGTGACGGCGTCCACCCTCAACGCCGCTGCAGCAATTGGTCGGGCCGACGAGATCGGCAGCATCGAGGAGGGCAAGAGAGCGGACCTGATCATCCTCGACGCACCGACCTTCCATCATCTGGTGTACCACTTCGGCATCAACCTGGTGCGTCACGTCGTCAAGGACGGTCGTGTCGTCGTCAGGGACGGCCTTCCGACGGTTCATCGGTAGATCTCCGCCGCCTTCGGTACAGCACAATCCAGGTCAGCAGGATGACAGCGGCAATAGCGCCCGCAATCGCCCTCGGATCCGTTGCCCACTCGACTTCGATCTCGCTCCGCCCGGGTGGAAGGCTCACTGCCAGTGCGGCTCCCCAACGACCCGGTGTCGCCGGTCGCTGGTTCACCGTGACCGTCCAATGCGGATCGGCGAGGAGCCGGAGAATCAGGGTGGTGGGGTGAGGGCTCTCGACGTCAATCCGTCGCTCCAGGGGTCTCCAGGCAACGACTCGCTCGGCACCACCGGTGGGAACTGTGACGGCCTGGCGCGGGCCGAGCAGGGCCATGGTCTCGCCGAGGTCCCCCCACCATAATGGTCGGTGCTCCGTGACATCGATCAACAAGGGGTTGCCCGAAAACGACTCCAGCACTCTTTCCCCGGCCGTCATCGGATCGGTGGCCACCGTGAGGGCGGGATCGGGCACGAACCGTGGCGAGGGAACGCCGGCCAGCGGGAGCACAATTGCTACCAACGAAACTCTCAGAATGAGCCGCCCGCGTTTCGGAGCTTCATCCAAGATCGCCGTAGTCGCCAGCAGCGTAGCCGGCAACATCCAGCGCCACGGGAATTGGAGCCAGGCGAGAGGGGCGACAGAGCGCCATAGAGGGGCCGTTGGAATACTGGCGAGCGCGATCGCCACCACCGCGAGTCGGCCACGGTTCGTCTTCCATGCTCCACTGGCTCCAAGGGCCACGAGAAGACCGAGAGCTGCCCAGCCCATGGCGATGTTGATATCCGGAAGATGTGGTCCGGACACCCCGATGAGGTTGCGGAGGGGATGGTGTTCGCCCGCGGTCAGCGCGGATCGAAGAGGAAAGTAGGGTGCAGAAGAGAGGAGGGGCCACCAATGCCAGACACTCAGCCCCGCCGCTATCAAACCGGATGCGACAAGTTGCCATGCCCCGGAAAGTCGCTCCTCAATGACGCCAGAAGGGTCCGGCCGTACGACGAAAACCGCGATACCGGAGGTCATCGCGACCATCATCGCGGTCGGCGCATGGACCAACCAAAGGAGGGCGAAGAGGACACCGTCACGGTCCCATTTCCACGTCCGCTCGGCTGCGTGTTCGAGGAGGAGCCAGGCAAGCGGCACACCAAGGAGCTGAGAGACCGGAAACCGGCCGAAAAACTCCGTCAGCATCGCCGGTGACAGGAGCACGAAGCCGGCCTTTGTCAGCCGGGACAACCGGTTTTTCCCAGGAGCGACCGCCATCACCCAGAGGGCGGTAAGGGCGAGTGCCGCGCGCACACCCCGACCGCCGGTGCCCAGAATCAGGCCCAGCACTCCACACAATGATGGCCCGAGCGGGGAGTAGAGCCCTATCCCCGGTGAACCGAAAGCGGCGTTGAGGTCCGGCAGCCATACCGGAAGCGAACCGTCATGCAGGCACCGCATCACCTGCCAGGGCCAGAGCACGTGGACGTACAGGTCGGTGCCGCGCGGAAAAAGGGGAATGGCGATGGCGATGACGACCAGTGCTACCGCCCCCGTGAGAGGCAGGAACTTCTTCACGACTCACGCCCGCGAAAAGCTCAGGTTCATTGGTGCGGGCTTCTGGCCTCGATGGCGTTTCACCGTACCAAACTATCACGCGAGATTTCGATCCCTCTCTTCGAGCAGATCGACGGTCGCCGCTTCGACCCGATCGACGGCGATGTCTCGCACGCCGGCGCCGTGACTGCGCGGGGGAAAGACCACCCGGTGCTGTGCACCAAGGGGCGCTGTGCGACCAGGATCGGTGGGCCCGAAAATGCCTACCACCGGGGTCCCGAGACGCGCCGCCAGCTGCATCGGCCCCGAGTCGTTCCCTACCAGCACCCGGAGACCAGCTGTGATCCCAGCGAGACCCGCGATATCCATATCTTTCCCGACCACCGGAAGCTCGTTCTCAGCGGTCATGCAGAGCTCTTCAGCGACGGCTTCCTCCCCGGGCCCGATCACGATCACCGGTTCGTACCCTCGCGCACGTAAACGGGTGGCGAGTGCACCGAAGTGCCCAACAGGCCAGCGCTTGGCATCACCACGTGCGGTTGACGGCGCAAGGCCGATCGCTCGCTGCAGATGAATCCTGATGCTCTTCAGTGCGGATTCACCCTCGTCCCTGATGTCTGCAGGCAGATTGGGGTGCCACGAGGAGTCGGCCGCTTCGAGACCGAGAGCGGCAAGGACCGAGTTGGCATCGCAGACCTGGTGCCGGCGGCGATCGACGTCACAAGGAGCGGACAACAGTACGAGTGCACCCTCGCCTCGGCTGCCGGCGCACCAGCGGGCGCTGAGTCGGACGAGAATCTTTCCCCTCGCAGCGTTGCGGAGGGTGATGCCGATTTGAAATCGCCGCCCGCCCATGCGTAATCTCCGGGCGGCGAAGAACGGCAAGTATTTGCGGGGGCTCGCGATCACCCTCGTCCTGGGGAAGATTGCCGACAGGAACCGAGCCATCGGTGGCCGGGTATGAAGCACAGTTTCGCCGCCGCGATTGCCTTCGACCAGTCGGTTCAGAGCCGGCATCGCCATCATGTGGTCGCCGACCCAGTTTGGAAGGTCTACCACCATGGTTGTTGGGAGTTGCGGAGCACCGCTCATGCGAAAACAGATCAGGTCACGTCGACCCGAAGACGGCGGATGGCAAGAGCTCGGCCGGTGGACTCGTCAGCATCGACCAGGGCACCACGGAGCTGGACGTCTCGTTTCGCTGGTTGGAAGGGACGAGGTGTGTTGAAAAGGAATCGCTCAAGCACCTTCTCCGGTCGCATGCCGATGATCGATTCGTAGGGTCCGGTCATCCCAACGTCGGTCTGAAACGCCGTGCCCTTGGGCAGAATACGTTCGTCGGCTGTGGGAACGTGGGTGTGAGTACCGAGCACCGCGGTCACGCGACCATCGAGGTACCACCCCATGGCCTGTTTTTCCGAGGTCGCCTCGGCGTGCATATCGACCAGGATGACCCGCACTTCGGGGTGCTGAGCGGCGATCTTTTCAAGCACCTGGTCGGCACATCGAAAGGCGTTATCAATCGGCGCCATCAGTGCCTGACCCTGGAGGTTGATGACCGCCACTGGCACTTCCGAGGCGGTCTCTTCGACGCACCAGCCTCGGCCAGGGTTGCCCGACGGGTAGTTTGCCGGACGCAGGAGGGAAGGATGGGCGTCGAGCAGTGGCACCCCCTCTTTTTTGTCCCACACATGGTTGCCTGTGGTCCACACCTGGATCGGCAGGGCATCGAGCTCTTCCAACGCTTTGGCGGTAATCCCGAACCCGCCGGCCAGATTTTCGACGTTGGCGACGACGAAATCGACCCTTTCGCGGTCGACCACCGACTCGAGCTGGGCTATCACCGCGCGGCGCCCGGCCGAGCCCATGACGTCACCGACGAAAAGGAGACGGATCAACGGGCGTACTCCACCGCTCTCGTCTCGCGAATCACCGTGACCTTGATCTGGCCCGGATAGGTGAGTTCGGCCTCCACCTTTTTGGCCAGGTCGCGGGCGAGCCAGATCGCGTCCTCGTCCGAGACCGAGCCGGACTCGACGACGATCCGTAGCTCGCGACCGGCCTGAATCGCGTACGCCTTCTCAACACCCTTGAAGTCTGTCGCCATGCTCTCGAGCTTTTCGAGGCGCTTGATGTAGTTTTCCAGGATCTCGCGCCGCGCTCCGGGCCGCGCCGCCGACAGCGCATCAGCCGCGGTCACCAGCACCGCTTCAACCGACTGCGGGTCGTAGTCACCGTGGTGGCACTCCATCGCGTGGATCACCGCGCTCGATTCGCCGTGCTTGCGCAACAGCTCACGGCCGAGCTCGAGGTGGGTGCCGTCCATCTCTCGGTCCACCGCCTTGCCGATATCG
>CAYRFI010000036.1:0-5588 GCA_964423595.1 uncultured Thermoanaerobaculia bacterium
GGACCCAGATCGCGGGGATCTTGAGGATGGTCCTCTGGATCGCCCACGTGCTCTCTTTCTTATCCCTACTGCCTTCATCCGAACTGACATAGTCGTTCTTCCACTCGGCGACCCTCGGCAGCCCGAGGGTCGGTGGGCGATCCTGCATCAGCCAATAGAGCCCCCCGGCAACCACGATACACATGAGACCTGGGCCCCAGAAGCCGGCTCGCCATCCCCACAGGGTCACGACGCCGGCCACGCCGACAAAGGTGAGGCCCTCGCCGATGGCGTGGGCGGTGCTCCAGATGCCGTACATCCGGCCGCGCTCTCGGTTGGAGAACCAGGTCGCCAGGGCGACCGCCCCGGTCGGGGCGCCGAAGCCCTGGAACCAGCCGTTGAGACCCCAGAGAAGGACCGACACCCAGAGAATCGTGGAGAAGCCCATGCCGATGTTAATCAGGGCGGAGATCAACACACCAAAAGCGAAAAAGAACTTGAGATTCATGTGGTCGGCGAGGAAGCCGTTGGTCAGCTTGCCGAACGCGTAGGTGTAGAAGAGCGCCGACCCGATGATTCCGAGCTCGACTGGGGTGAAGATGCCGCCGTCGATCAAAGGCTTTTTGACCATCGACAGCGCCAGACGGCAGGTGTAGACGAGACCGTAGCCGATGGTGATCGCGAGCATGATGCGCAGCCGGTGCCGCTTGTAGAGTCTGTCGACCAGATTCTGGTCGTCGAGCTGGGGAAGATCCTCGCCGGTTGAAAAGAACCGGAATGGGTTCATGGCGCCTCGACTCTTACGGGCCGGTTTTCGACCATCGATCGCCCAGCCGCGAGACCGATCAGCACCGACATCAATCCATCGCGACCACCCACCGGTGGCTGACGATCTTCACGAATGCAGGCGATGAATGCCTCCAGTTCGGCGACGAAGGAGCGCTGGTAGCGCTCGAGGAAGAAGTAGAGAGGGTTTTCGGCCCTTATTCCTGCAGCGGTGCGGAGTTTGACCTGGCACGGTAGTTCATTGGAGGCCTCGACCCCGCCTTCGGAACCGAAGACCTCGAGCCGCTGGTCGTAGCCAAAGACCGCTTTGCGGCTGTTCTCGATCACCGCCAGGGCGCCGTTGGCGAGCTTGAGGGTCACCACCGCGGTGTCAACGTCGCCGGCCGCACCGATCGCGGGATCGACCAACACCGCACCGAAGGCATGGACCTCGTCGACCTCGCTGCCGGACAGGAAGCGCACCATGTCGAAGTCGTGGATCGTCATGTCGAGGAACATGCCGCCGGAGTCGGCGACGTACTCTGGTGCGGGAGGGGATGGGTCACGAGCGATGATCTTGACCAGGTGGACCGTTCCGATCTCACCGTCGACCACCGCCTGACGGACCCGCGCGAAGGTGGGATCGAAACGCCGATTGAAACCGACCTGCAACTTCACTCCGGCCTTTTCGACCACCTCAAGCGTCTTCCGTACGCGGTCCGGGTCGAGCGCGATGGGCTTCTCGCAGAAGACGTGTTTTCCCGCGTTCGCGGCGATCTCGGTGAACTCGGCGTGGGTCGGGGTCGGCGAGCAGATCAGGACCGCCTCGACCTCTGGATCATTGAACATATCAGCCGGTTCGAGCGTCGGCGCGACACCCCGGCCGCTCCAGTCGTCCGGGTTGAGATAGGGATCGGCGACGGACTTCAGCCGCACGCCCGGCATGGCGAGGAGGTTGTCGGCGTGGAGCTTGCCGATCCTACCGGCTCCGATGACGCCGATGGTGATTTTCTTCATCGGGTGCTCCCCCCCGCCGCCTCGGCAGCATCCAGCTTCACCGGCCGGTTCCCGTCCATCGATCTCTTTGCCGCCCCGGCGGCCTTGACGGCCGCCAGAGCGTCGTCGGCCGAGACCGAAACCGGTTTTTTCTCCCGTAGACAGCGGACAAACGCTTGCAGCTCGGCGATGAACGCGTCCCGGTAACGCTCGACGAAGGTGGTTGGCGGCAGATCGGTGTAGACGCCCCCCTCGAGGAACGACTCCATCGAGGTCGGTCGGTTGTTGTCCACCACCAGGTTGCCCTTCGACCCGAAGGCCTCGAATCGCTGATCGTAGCCGTAGCGAGCCTGGCGGCTGTTGTCGATCACGCAGAGGGCGCCGTTGGCCAGGCGCAACGTGATAATGGCGGTGTCGATGTCGCCGGCGTTGCCGATCTCCGGGTCGATGAGGACAGCTCCGGCCGCGAAAATCTCCTCGATTTCGGAACCGCTCAGAAACCGGATGGTGTCGAAATCATGGATGGCAAAATCGAAGAACATCCCGCCGGAACGTCGCACGAAATCGATCGGCGGCGACGCCGGGTCGCGGTTGATGACCCGGAGACCGTGCAGCTCTCCGACATCGCCGTTGTGAACGGCCTCGGCCAATCGGCACACATTCGGGTCGAAGCGCCGGTTGAAGCCGACCTGGAGCTGGACACCGGCGGCGTTTGCAGCCGCGATCGCGTCCTCAATCGGTCCTTCTTCGAACCCGACCGGCTTTTCACAGAAGATGTGCTTGCCCGCTGCTGCCGCCTGCCGGATCAGCTCGCTATGACGTCCGGATGGTGCGGTGATCACGACCGCCTCGATCTTGGTGTCGTCGAACACTGCCGAGTTTTCGGTCGATCGCATCGGGATCCCGAGCCCCTCTGCCCATGCCTCGTCCAGATGCGGGCTCGCGACCGCTCTGACCTCCGCTTCTGGAATGTGATGGACCAGGTTCTCGGTGTGCATCCTGCCGATCCGACCGGCCCCGATCACACCAATCGTCGTCTGTTTCATGAGCCTGCCGCCTTCAGTCCTTTGGTAATCATTCCTGATTTATTCCAACGTACACCGGTGGCTGGAAGAGTCTTTCGACGTCCATGGATGAACCTTCTGTCATCCCCGGGGCCAGGGGCCCCGGGGGTTTCGTTCATTGTTGAGAATTCCTACAGATCGAACCTCACACCGAGGGTCGCCCACCAGCTGTAATACTCCTGCTGCCGGATCCGGTCGGTGGTACCTTCATAGGCGGTGTACGGTTCATCAGTAATGTTGATGGCCTCGAAGAATATGCTCCATTTCTTTGCGACCTGAACCCGGAACAGGAAGTCGAGCTGGGCGTGGTCGTCGACCCAGATGTCTTCTTCGGGATCTCCAGCCACTTCGAGAAGCTTCTTGCCGTTGTAGTTGTATGACAGCCGTGTCGTGACACCGTACTTCTCGTAAACCAGGGCAAGGTTGCCCACGTTCTTCGACTGGCCCGGAAGCGAAGTGGACTCGCGGTCTGGATATTCTGCGTCGGAGTCGACATAGGTGTAGTTGCCGTAGAGACCAAAGCCACCCCAGAAACCGGGCCAGTTGGTGAACTGGTTCTGAAACGCAAGTTCGAAGCCAGCCAGGGTGCCCTTGTCACCATTTCGCGGCTGGGTGACCTCGACGTCTTCACCGTCAATGACCTCGTCGACCTGGAAAATGAAGATGTAGTCGCTGATGTCCTTGTAAAAGACGCCCGCCGAGATGATGCCGACCGGCTGCAGGTACTGCTCCCACATGAGATCGAGGTTCCAGGCAGTTGTGACGTTGAGATCGGGGTTCCCGAGCTCGGCCTCGCGGTCCTCGAGGTTGACGAACCGCCACGGGGCCATTTGTTCGAAGTTGGGCCGCGCCAGGCTGCGGGTGACGGCCGCCCGGAGCTGCGAATCTTCACCGGTCTTGTAGACCAGGTGGAACTGCGGCAGCCACTCGGTCCACTTCTTGTCGCCCGTAACCGGCGACACGAAGGCGTCCCCCTCCTCGTCAATCAGCAGCTCGTTCGCCGTGTACTCGTTCTTGGTGCTCTCCATCCGAACGCCACCCAACAAGGAGGTGTTCGCGCCGAGAATGAACTCGCCCATAACGAAGGCAGCGAAAGTGTCCTCGGTGATATCGTAGTCCACCAAATCGTCCTCGAGGTTCTTCTCGGATTCGAGAACTCCGCTCGCCTCGAGGTCTCTCATGAGGGTCGGGTCGAAGAACGGAATGATCTGGTTCCCATAAACACCGTTGAAGAACGGGGTCGCCGAGTTCCAGTTGTCCAGGAACGGCACCATGTTGAGGTCGTCATCCGACTCGAGATCGAAGGTTTCGTAGTCCTGTTCCTTGGTCTTGGACCTGGCCTTGGCACCGAACTTCCACAGGCCGCTGAAACCGGCATTCTTGTAGAAGCCCTTGGTGAAGTTGAAGGCGCCGACGACGTCTTCCTCGGCGGAGGTTTTGGTGTGGTCCTCGATCGAGTCGAACCAGAAATCGGCTGCGCGCTCGTTGAGCGGATTGGCCTGGATATTGTTCGGGTCGATTGAGTCTGGACTGACGTTGGGGTCGAAGACCACGTCCTCCTGCTCGAACGCGGAAGTGAACTGGTGGATCGTCTCTTCGGATGATCTGTTCCACATGAGGTGATAATCGATGACCAGTGACTCACCGATGTTGTTCTCACCGCCAAAGGCGACGGATTTGATGAGCGATTCCTGTGTTCGGTCCTTGATATCCCGAACGAGGGCGTCTTTCCCGACCCTGTTCCTCTTTCTGCGCCGGAGCTCGGTGTCGTCGTATTTTGTCCACAGGCCTTTCAGGTAGTAGTTGGATGTCAAGGAGGCTCTGAAATCGATGTCGGCGGTGAGCCCATAACGTTTCCGCTCGGTCGTGTAATCACGCAACTGGAGCTCGTCGAGATAGCCGTCGTCATATTCCGGCTCGATGTCGTCAGCCCCTCGTTTGGTGTCACTCCCGCTTCCGGACACCAACACGCCCCAGTCCTTTTCGGCTCCAAAGCGCGAGCCGAAAGTGAACATCCCGTTCGGGGCCGTTTCCTCCATCAGCTGGCTGTAATTCGCACCGAGGGCGACCGAGACTCGGGTTTCCTCTGGTGCGCTCCCCGTGACGAGATCGACCGTGCCGCCGATCGAGTCGCCGTCCATGTCCGGAGTCAGGGCCTTCGTAACCTCGATCGACTCCAGGAGATCGGCCGGAATAGTGTCGAGAGCGACGTTCCGGACGCTGGCCTCCGGCGACGGGATCCGCTCACCGTTGACTGTGGTGGAGTTGAGCCGGGCTTCGGTGCCCCGGATGATGATGTAACGGCCCTCACCCATGTCGCGGTTCAGGCTGACGCCGGGAATGCGCTGCGTCGCTTCAGCCGCGTTCTTGTCAGGGAAGCGCCCGATCTGGTCGGCGGCGACGATATTCGTGATGTTGATTGCGTTCTTCTGCCGGTTGAGCGCCCTGGCCTGACCGACGAGCAGTGGCGATCCCCGAACCTCGATCTCGCCCCCGTACGCCATCGTCATGTCCTGGGTGACGGTTTGACCGACCACCACGGTCACCGCGGCGGATGCCTTCTGCAGACCCAGGTAGTCAAAAACAACGGTGTGCTCACCGGGCGGCACCGTCGACAGCCTGTAAATACCACTTTCATCGGTCTGGGTGACCAGGTTGGTGCCTTCGATCGTGACTTTCACGTTCTGCAGCCCGCCGCCTGCGGGTCCAGTGACCGTGCCCTCGATGGAGCCGGTGCCTCCCTGGGCGCCGGCAGTACCGGGTAGGGATATCGCAATTACAAAG
>CAYRFI010000036.1:5598-35579 GCA_964423595.1 uncultured Thermoanaerobaculia bacterium
CCAACAACGTCAAAGATCGATACGCTTTCAAGGACACCATCGCTACCTCCCATCGGTCCGAATATTGATCGAAAAATGGGCGAATCTGAGCGGGCCTCCCGTCCCGCGGCTGAATTTCTCACTCCGATGTCAAGACCTTGAAAAAACGAGAAACGCGGTGTTGAAACCTCATATTGGCGTCCTTTGGAACGTTCCAATTTGCAAATCGACGGAATAGGCATTATATTTTGGAACGTTCCAAGAAGGAACATAAAGCCTGGGCGGAGCAAAGTCAAGTGTCACCACGCGGGAAACCAACAAAGAACCAGTCGCAAAGCAGGCCGACGATACACGATGTGGCCAGGCGGGCGAAGGTCTCGAAGTCCCTGGTCTCGATGGTCACTCGCGGCGAGGACGGTGTCAGCGACGAAAAGCGCGAAGCCATCCTCGAGGCCATCGAGGAGCTCAACTATCGCCCGAACGTCATCGCTCAGAGCCTTGTCCAACGCCGAACGCGCATCCTCGGTGTGATGATCCCCGACCTCCGGAACCCATTTTTCAGCGATGTTGTGTCGGGAATCCAAGCTCGAGCCGGAGAACTGGGATTCCGTGTACTCTTCAACACCGGTCTGCGCCAGCCCGACCTGGAGGAGAGCGCCATCGTGGACCTGCTCGAGCTTCAGGTCGACGGCCTGATACTGGCCGCGCCTCGCGTGGAGGACCGGGTCATCACCCACGCCGCACAATGGATTCCGGTGGTCGTCGTCAACCGCAACTCCCCTGACGACTCATGTGACAGCGTTACCAACGACAACATCGCCGGCGCTGGACTCGCCGTCGAGCACTGCGCCGCTCTCGGTCACCGTCGGATCGCTCTCATCGAGGGAGGCGCCGGAGTGGCCGCTAGGACCCGATACGAAGGCTATCTCCGCGCGATGCGAAGGCTCGGCCTCGCCGATCACATTTTGACCGCGCAAGGTGCGCACTCCGAGGAGGGGGGCCGATTGGGCGCCCGAGAGCTGCTTCGAGCCGAGCCGTTTCCGACCGCGATCTTTGCCTCCAATGACCTGTGCGCTATTGGTGCCCTGGATGCTCTAGAAGAAGCAGGAATGAGCATCCCAGGCGATGTTTCGCTGGTCGGGTTTGATAACACCACCTTGGCGGCGCTGCGTCACATATCACTGACCAGTATCAACCAGCCGGGCAGTGACATGGGGCGGTTGGCCGTGGAGCGATTGTGGGAACGTATCGACGGAGAAAGGACCACCCCAACACATGACATCGTGACCCCGAGCCTGGTTATCCGGTCCACGACGGCACCCCCTCGAGACGACCGGGGTGGTGTGCTGGGTTCGGCCAAACCGATCCGACCTTCGCAACATTCGAGTGACGACGAGTGACTCGATTTCAATCTTCAAAGGGGGATATTCACATGGCATCGAAAGCACGATCTGGAAGAACACAAGCTGCTCGATTCATTCTCGGAGCCTCATTGGTGGTGTTCGTTTCGGCCTGTGCCACTGAACAATCGCCGACGGACGCGGAAGAAGCCCTCGCCCCGGTGGTCATTACTGAGAAGACGGCCGTTGACACCGACGATCCCGCGATCTGGATCAACCCGGACGACCCCGCCAAAAGCCTGATCCTGGGCACCGACAAGGGCGGATCGGTCTTTGTCTTCGATCTCGACGGCAAGATCCTCCCGGAGAAAACGGTCACCGGGATGGGTCGGATGAACAATATCGATGTCGCGCACGGATTTCCGCTCGGCGGCGAGACCATCGACATCGCGTTGGCGACGGATCGCAACGAGGAGAAAATCAGGGCTTTTCGTCTTCCGGAAATGACTCCGATCGATAACGGCGGCATTGAGGCCTTTGAAGGCGAGACCGACGATCGCCGGGCGATGGGTATCGCGATCTATACCCGCCCCTCCGACGGCGCCTTCTTCGCCATTGTCAGCCGCAAAATGGGACCTTCGGGAGCCTATCTCTGGCAATACCTTCTCGAAGGCGCCGGCGACGGGACCATCAAGGCCACCAAAGTCCGGGCATTCGGAGAATTCGTTGGGGGTAAGGAAATCGAAGCTGTCGCCGTCGACAACGAACTGGGCTACGTCTACTACTCGGATGAAACCGCCGGGATTCACAAGTATCTCGCCGACCCTGACGCGCCCGGCGCCGACCGGGAGCTCGCGTTCTTTGGGACTGATGGTTTTGCAGGGGATCAGGAGGGCATCTCGATCTACAAGGTCAACGATGGCACCGGCTATATCCTGGTCTCCGACCAGCAGGCCAATACGTTCCGCGTCTTCAAGCGCGAAGGCGAGCCCGGTGATCCCCACGACCACCAACTGGTCAAGGTCGTCAAGTTGTCAACCAATGGGAGCGACGGCTCCGATGTGACAAACGTCCGAGTCGACGATCGATTCCCGTCGGGCCTCTTCGTCGCCATGTCGGACGACCGGACCTTCCACTACTATTCGTGGGACGATCTTGCTGGAGACGATCTCAAGAAGGCGCCGAACGGAGTGCCGCTGTCGCCGTAGTTTTCTCCCTTCCCTTGTTCCCATCAGATTCGCGCCGGGTTGTCCGGCGCCTTTTTCTGCAATTCACTTCGTGAATTGCTGAATAGCGTATTTGTTGAGAACCAGGGTGTCATTTCATTGGGGGATTGATGACTCCGAGGTCTTGGAGCTGGGTTCTCAACGCATCGATGCCATCGACCCAGTACGCGTTAAGACCGACATTTCGAGCTGCCTCGACGTTGACCGCTGTGTCATCGAAGAACGCGATCCGCTCCGGAGGGACGGCGAGATCGCGAACCACGTGATCGAAGATCGCGCGATCAGGTTTGACCCTACCGATTTCGTCGGAGAAGTAGAAGGTCTCGACGACGTGTTCGAGACTCCGTCGGTGAATGGGTGTATGGAGGGCGTTCGAGTTGCTCAGAGAGGCGACACGATGGGTCTGGCGCACCTGATGGAGCAGCTCGACCGCCCCCGGATAGGGACCGCGCGCCCATTCCACGAATTGCACGATGAAACCCTCCACCGACAGGTGGAGCCGGTACTCCGCGATGATGCGCTGTGCGAACTCGTCCGGGTCGATGTGGCCGCGTTCGAAACCCTGAACCGCCTCCGAGTTGATCCAGCGCGAACGGATCTCCGCTCTCCCCGGTGAGTCGGGCAGCAGCCGGCTGAGCTCGTCGAATCCCGCGAAGTCGATGAGCACCCCGCCGAGATCGAATAGCAGGACCTCAAACTCTGGATCGTCGATCATCGGCCATACCAATGCAGATACCGATCGGGAACATCCTCCTCCTTCAACAGCAATTCACGCAGTGAATTGCAGCGCGAGCTCCATGATCCGCTCCTGGGTCGCCTCGGTGCGGGGCAGCACCCCCTGTAGCGAGCCTTCGTGCATGACAGCGATTCTGTCGGCCAACCCGAGCAGTTCAGGCATTTCACTCGAGATCAGGACGACGGCGACGCCGCGTTCGACCAGCTCGCCGATGAGCTCGTAAATCTCGGCTTTGGCGCCGACGTCGATCCCTCGAGTTGGCTCGTCGAAAAGCAACACCTGGCAGCCGGCCGCCAGCCAGCGGGCGAGGACCACCTTTTGCTGGTTTCCGCCCGACAGGTTCATCGCTTCCTGATCGAGGGATGTGGCGCGGATGTCGAGCTTTTCGACCAACGCGCCGGCGCGCTCATGCTCGGCAGCAATGTCGATGAAACCGTGTCGGGAAAGTTCATCGAGGCTCGTCAAGGTGATGTTCTCGCCGACCGACAGCTGAAGCACCAAGCCCTGCTGCTTCCGATCTTCGGTCAAAAATCCGAGACCAGCCGCGATCGAAGCTGCAGGGTCGTTGCCACGGAGGGCGGTCCCACCCACCTTGACCGTGCCGCCATCGACCGGGTCGGCGCCGAAGATGGCTCGGGCCAGCTCGGTCCTGCCTGAGCCCATCAGACCCGCTATGCCGAGGATCTCGCCGGCGCCGACCGAAAACGAAATAGGTGACAACCTGCCCTCTCGAGCGAGACCGTCCACTTCCAGGACCGGTTTGCCGATTTCGACCTCTCGCTTGGCGATCTGTTCATCGATCGTCCTTCCGACCATCAGGCGGATGAGCTCGTTGACGTCGGTTTCCCGAACCTCGCGCGTTCCCACCGTGTGGCCGTCTCGCATCACGGTCACGCGGTCGCCGATCGCAAAGATCTCGCGCATCCGATGCGAAATGTAGATGACCGGCACCCCCTCCCGACCGAGGCCGCGAATGACCTCGAAGAGGGCCTCGATTTCGTGGTCGGCGAGAGCCGCCGTCGGTTCGTCCATGACCAGAAGCCGGGCCTCCTCTTTGAGGGCGCGTGCGATCTCGACCAGCTGCTGCTCCGCGACCGACAAATGAGCCACCGGTTCGTCCGGGTCGACCTCACACCGGACCCTCCCCAGAAGCTCTCCCGAGGTCTCCCGCATGATGTCGCCGAGGATGAACCCACCGCTGGTCGGCTCGTGGCCGAGAAAGATGTTCTCCGCCACCGTCAAACCGGGGATCAGATTGAGCTCCTGGTGAATCATCACCAGACCGAGCCGTTCGGCCTCGATCGGACTCTCCGGCGCGATCGATTGGCCGGCGAACGAGATGCTGCCGTCGTCCGCCGCGTACTGACCGCACAGCACCTTCATCAGGGTCGATTTTCCGGCACCGTTCTCGCCCAGCAGCACGTGGACTTCGCCGGGAACGACGCCGAGTGTTGCATCCTGGAGAGCCTGCACGCCGGGGAATCGCTTGCAGATGCCCGACATCTTGAGGAGCGGCGCCGGATCCGTCACGGCGTCTCCTCGTTGGTTCCGACAGAGCCGGTCGTGCTCTCGAAGGAAGCAAGATTGTTCATGTCGATGATCTCGACCTTCGTGAGAATCTCTGCCGGCGGCGGCACGCCGTTCCTCAACAGCGCCACGGCGTGTTGCACTCCGAGGCGACCCATTTCGCTCGGAAACTGAGCGACCGAACCCAGCAGTCGTCCCGATCTGATGTTGTCGAGCGCGTCTGGAATAGCGTCGAACCCGATGATCGCCACGCTCTCGAGACGCTGGGCGGCGTCGGCCGCCTCGAGAGCGCCGAGGGCCATCTCGTCGTTGGCCGCAAAGATAGCGTCGATCTCGGGGTGCGCCTGGAGCAGGTTTTCCGCCACGTCATACGCCAGGGCCCGCTCCCAGTTGGCGGTCTGGCTGGCGACGACCCGGATACCCGGGTGCGCCGCGATTCCTTGCAGGAACCCGAGGCGCCGTTGATCCGCGGTCTCGTGCCCGGAAATGCCCTCGATGATGGCCACGTTGCCCGAACCGCCGAGGGTCGCCGCCAGATATCGGCCGGCGACCGCGCCACCCTCAAAGTTGTCCGACCCGATGTAGGTGAGGACCTCTGCGCCGACGGACTCTGCGGCCTCCTCATCGATCCGCGTATCGAGCAGGAGCACCGGGATCCCGGCATCGTTGGCCTTGCGGATGGCCGGCACCAGCTCTTTCGATCCGGAGGGTGCGAGCAGGATGGCATCCACTCCTTGCTGGATCAGATTCTCGATGATCTGGTACTGGCGCTCGACATCTGTTTCGCGATCGGCGGCCAACGAAACCAGATGTACGTTCTGGGCCTCCGCTTCGCGCGCAGCAGCGGAGTCCATCGCCGCCCAGAACGGCGAGTTGAGCGCCTTGGGGACGAAAGCGATAGTCAGAGTTCGCTCCTCCGGCGGCAATTTCGAGGCGGAGCGAAATGCGAAGGCCGCCACCACCAAGGCCGCCGTGACGACGGCGGCGACCACCCACTTGCGATAACGGAGCCAGCCCTCCACCGGTCGGTGGGCCGGGCCTCGGTGCCGAGCGCGGTCGAGCACCACCGCGGCGATCAGGACGCCGCCGACCACCATGCCCTCGAGAGCCGACGGAACGTTGAGAGCGTTGAGGCCGTTGCGCAAGGTCCCCATGATCAGCGCGCCGATCAGGGTTCCCAATACGCGTCCTTCGCCGCCCATCAGGCTAACGCCGCCAATGACTGCTGCTGCGATCGCGTAGAGCTCGTACATCTCGCCCGAAAGAGGTGAAGCCGCGTTCAACCGTGAGGTCATCAGTACCGCTGCAGCGCCCGCCATGAGCCCCGAAAGAGCGTAGATGGCAACCTTGTACCGCCCGACCGGGACGCCCGAAAGCCACGCTGCCTGCTCGTTGCCGCCGATCGCATAGGTGTATCGGCCAAGCTTGGTTCGGGTCAGCATGAGGTGTGCCGCCACATAGAGGCCGGCGACGACGAGCACCATCACCGGCACACCCGCAACGTCGCCCGACAAAGCACGGAAAGACTCGGGGAGGCCGCTGATCGGCTTCGAGCCGGAGTAGATCTTGGCCGCACTTCGTGCGATGAGCATCATTCCGAGAGTCGTGATGAATGGCGGGATCCTGCCGAGCGTCGTGATCAGGCCGTTGAGCAAGCCGCAGCCGAGCCCGACCAGGAGCCCGCCGGCGACGGCCACCAGACCTGAGTGGCCTGCAACCAGGAGATCCGCAACCACGAGACCGCAAAACGCGAGAATCGATCCCACCGAGAGGTCGATTCCGCCGGAGATGATGACGAAGGTCAAACCGATGCCGAGGATGGCGTTGATCGCCGATTGTTGCATCACATTGAGAAGGTTGTCGGTCGAGAGGAAATGGGGAGAGGCGATGCCGAAGAGGATGACGAGGCCGATGAGAATGAAGAGCGTTTGCAGGCGGGCCGTAAGGTTCTGTGCCATGGCGCCTATCCTAGCCTAACGACGAGCCGGGGAGCAGGGGAGAAGGGATTTCGGAATTAGGAATGCTACCGGGTCACCCATTTCGGATTTCGGATTTTCTATCCGCCCAGAGCGCAGAGAAAAAAACGGGAAAGGGGGAATAGGAATTCCGCATTAGGGTATGGCTTCGGCTGGGATTGGAGCCGGAGTGCCCGTGGATGTCGGGTTGAGGACCTCCAGAAGAAGATTGGGATGGTCGGTAAAGATGGCATTGATGCCTTTTTTGACCAACCGACGCATTCGGCGCGTTTTGTTGACCGTGTAAATCCCGACTGGAATGCCGTTCTCCCGGCAGCGGCGCAGCATTCTCCTTGTGAGCCGCTGACGCTTGATGTTGAAGACCGACGCACCGAGATCGGTGACGATCTCAACTGCATCCTGGCCCCGATGATATGTCGTGTTGTAGAGGACCGCGGTTCGAATTTCCGGGGCGACCGAGTGCATTTCCTGGAGAGCCATCGGAGAGAAGGAAGAGACCACGACCTGGTCCACCATTCCATGCTCACGAATCGCCGACGCAACCTTGGTGACGACGCCTCGGGCAACGGCCTCGCTCTTGATCTCGACGTTGACGAGGATTCGACCCTCGACTTCGGCGAGCACGTCGTCGAGAGTGGGGATGTGTTCTCCGGCGAAGCTCGGATCGAACCACGAGCCGGCGTCAAGCTCCTGAAGCTCGGCCAACGTCGCTCGAAAGACATCTCCGCTGCCATCGGTCGTACGATCGAGGGTCTCGTCGTGGATGACGACAATATGGCCATCCGTCGTCAGCGTCACGTCGATCTCCACCATGTCAGCCTTGACCTCGATGGCGGCCCGGACCGAGGCGAGGGTGTTTTCGGGCGCAGCGCCCGAGAACCCCCGGTGGGCAATGACCCGTGTCCTCGCCTCAGCGTCGTAGAACTCATGGATCGTGGTGGGCCGGTCGGCACCGCTCACGACAACCGCCACCAGAAACAATGTTGCGGCACATGCGAAGGAGAGTTTTTTCATCGGTCGCTGATTGTATGATGGATTCCCGGCGCCATCCCGTTCGATAATCGTTTACAGCTTTTCCTTTTTTCCATTTGCCGGATACCGGATTCCGTATACCGGATCCGTCCCTAAACCCTGTGCTCGAGGGATCCGGCATCTCGAATCTGGCATCTGGGATCGGGTGGGCGGGTGGGATCAGGCATAATCCTAGCACCGCGAGGAGGCCAGCATGGATGCCAAGACCCACGCCGCGCGCCGGAAGGTTCTGAGGAAGGTCGTGCCCAAAGGCGCGATCCTGATCATGGGCAACGACGAGGCGCCGAAGAACTATGTCGACAATCCCTATCCCTTCCGTCAGGACTCGCACTTCCTCTACTACGCCGGGGTCAGCCAGACGGGTTTGGCGCTGCTCATCGAGCCCGACGGGCGCGAGGTCCTGTACGGCGCGCCGGACCACCCGGACGATGTCATCTGGTTCGGGCCGCACCCGACTCTCAGTGACCATGCGGACGCGGCCGGGGTCGTGAAATCGGCCAACATCGCTGATCTCGCCGGCCACTTGGCCGATCTGAAAGAAGGTGGTGCGGATGTCCTCTACCTGCCGCCCTATCGAGGAGCGCGTCGCTTCGCGTTGGGAGCGCTGCTCGGTGTTGATCCGCGCGAGGTTGACGACGGGGTGTCGAGAGATCTCATTCGGGCCGTGGTGGCGCAACGCTCGATCAAGGAGGAGGCGGAGATTGCCGAGATGGAGGATGCGCTCGCGGTTACCGCCAAGATGTATCGGGCGACGATGCGGAGCGCCGAGCCCGGTCGCACGGAGGCCGAGATCGCGGCCATTCACACTGCGGCTGCAGCCGCGAGCGATCGTCAGCAAGCGTTCAGTCCGATCGTTACCGTCTGCGGCGATGTCCTTCATAACACCAGCTATGCGAACACCCTCGAGGAAGGCGATTTGCTGTTGGTCGACAGCGGTGCCGAGTCGCCGGGTTTCTATGCCTCGGACATCACCCGAACGATGCCGGTGACCAGCAGGTTTACGACTCAACAGCGGGACATCTACGAGATCGTCCTGGCCGCCAATCAGGCCGCGATCGAGGCCGCGTGCCCGGGGGTGACCAACCGTGAGCTCCACCTGCTCGCCGCGCGCACCATCACCGAGGGCCTCAAGGACGTGGGTGTGATGAAGGGCAATGTGGACCGGGCGGTCGAGGCGGGCGCCCATGCCCTCTTTTTCGTGCACGGGCTCGGCCATATGATCGGGCTCGATGTGCATGACATGGAGGACCTTGGCGACATCGTCGGCTACGAGGAGGGGGAGGAGCGCTCGGACCAGTTTGGGCTCGCCTACCTCCGTCTGGCGCGAAAGCTGGAGCCTGGCTTCGCCATCACCATCGAGCCGGGGATCTACTTCGTCGCCGCGCTGGTCGAGCGCTGGCAGGGCGAGGGAAGACACAAGGGATACATTCGTTACGACAGACTCGACGACTACTGCGGCCTCGGCGGCGTGCGGATCGAGGACGACGTTCTCATCACCGAAGATGGCCACCGGGTGCTCGGGCCGCCGATTCCGAAGACCGTTGACGAGATCGAAGGGGCGATGGCGCGTTAGTCGGATTATCAGTTCTCAATTTTCAGTTCTCAATTGGTAGTCATCCTCCCAGTTCTCCGGGGCGACAGTAATTCAAAATTACGAATTTAGAATTGAGACCCGAGAATTGACCTACAGTTCCTCGAAAAACTCTCGAATCGCCGCCTCTGGGTCTTCGTGGATCAAGGCTTCGGGATCGCCCAGCGTCCACTCTTCGGGCAGCAGGCGCATGTACCGGGAGTCGAGGAAGCGCCGACCGATCACGACGATAACGCCGCGGTCTTCGTCTGACCGCAGGAGTCGGCCGGCAGCCTGAACCACGCGCGTCATCCCTGGGACGAGGTACGCGTAGCCGAAGCCGTGTTCGTAGAACTCCTGGTAGTAGCCCTTCAGGAGCTCGCGCTCGAGGTTGTACTGGGGGAGCCCGGGGGAGACGACGATAACCTGGGACAGCATCTTCCCGGGGTAGTCGACCCCTTCGGCGAAGATGCCGCCGAGAACTGCGAGCAGGAGGTGGGGCTTGCCGCTGCTGAGAGCTGCCATCACCTCGCGCTGTTCGGCATCGCTGACCCCCGGACGTTGCGCGACGACGGTGTGAGGGACCGCCGGCAGGCGGTCGTGGACCGCGTCGAGGAAGGCATAGCTCGGGAACAGGGTGAGGACGTTGGCTTTCGGGTATGAGAGGCGAGCGATCCAGCTGGCGATCCGGTCGTAGTGCGCACTCCGTCGCTTGTAGGTCGTGTCGACGTCGCCGATCGCGAGTACGAGCCGGTTCTCGGGTGGAAAGGGAGACGGCACGTAGAGCTCGTCGGTCCGGTGGGCGTCGAACCCGAGCAGATCGCGGTAAAAATCGAAGGGCTCGAGGGTGGCCGACATGGCGATCGCCGAGGCGCTGCCGTCGAGCACTTCGCCGACGAACCGGGAGGCGTCGCGGCAGAAGATCTTGAGCCGCTCGCCACCTCCGTCACCGTCCCGCTCGGCGATGTGGACGAACTCATCGCCACCCAGCACCAGGACACGGTGGAAACGGGTCAGCGTGAAGAAGACATCGAGCACGGGGTCATTGGCCATCCACATTTCGTGTTCGCGTTTGTAGAGGAAGTAGCTCAGCATGGCGCCGTCGAAGGCAATCCGTAGGTCCGAGATCGCGCCCTCGTCGATGTCCGCGGGTCCCTCGTTGTGGCGCTCGTCGCCGAGGCTCTCGGAGACCCGCTGACGAATCTCGCTGGCGAGAACGTCGATCAGCTCTCGAATCTCATCGAAGACCGGATTCGAACGGGTTTTGAGGAAGGCCAGCGCCTTGTCGAGGTCCTCGATTCTCAGCTCGGGCGAAAAATATTCGCGGCTGCGATCGACGAGATTGTGAGCCTCGTCGATGACCAGTACCGAGTCCCGGAGTGCGTTGCCATGCACGAGGGCGCGAAGGCCGATGGTGGGGTCGAAAACATAGTTGTAGTCGCAGACCACGAGATCGACCTCGGCCAGGAGATCGAGGCTGACCTCGAAAGGACAGACCACGTGCTCCTTCGCGACCTCGAAGATGTGGTCAGGGTCCTGGTGGGCGTTCTGCTCGATCAGCGTCGGGAGCAGCTCGGTGCGCGTGAGCTTGAGACCGTACTCCTTGGCGTAGGGACAGAACTCCTCGTGGCAGACGATCTCGGTGTTGGCGCACATCTTGGATTTGGCGCGCAACTGGAGGCTGCGGAAGAGGCCGTCCTGCATCGCTTTGGCGGTCTCGACCGCGATGCTTTGCTGGAGGGTCTTGGCGGTCAGGAAGAAGACCCGTTGACCGCGCCCGAGGGCGGCGCGAACGGCCGGGTGGAGGACGGCCGCCGTCTTCCCACAACCCGTCGGCGCCCGAACCAGGAGGTGCCGTCCGTCGGCAAGAGCGCCCTTTACCGCGTCGCCGATCTCCATTTGCGATGGACGCAGCTCGGCGTGGGGGAAGTGCAGCGATTCCGCCGCCACGCGGAGGTCCTCGAGGCGGGCTATACGCCGTTCCTCGCGAGCGATCAACCGGTGGATCTGTTGGCGCAGCCAGGCCTGAACAGAATCGTGCGACCAGACGACGTCCTCGTCACGCTCCTCGTGGGAGACGATGTCGACCAGGATCAGCCGTGCCGCCGCGGGCTTGTCCCGATTGGAGAGCATGAAGGCATACAGGGCGGCCTGACGCTTGAATCGTTCCAGTCGTTCCTCGGCGTAGAGATTGTGGAGATCGACGGCAAAATGCAGGGTCTTGATCTCGTCGATCCGAACAGCCCGGTCATCGGCAAAGACCACGCCGTCGGCACGTCCGGAGATCTCGATCGTCCAGCCGTCAACGTCGAGCTCGATCTGTGTCGGGACTTCGCTCGCAAACCCGGGTTCGGTGACCTCGAGCTCGCGCTGAATCCGGCGATGAAGCTCGGTGCCGATCCAAAGGCGGGAAAGGCCGGTCCCGGTGAGGCCGATGGAGCGCTGTTCGGGTTCGCCGAGGAGGTCGCTCACTCCGGCGCGAATCGTCCGTCGTTCTGCGTCGATGACGACGGTCACAGCTGATTGCGCCTGCGGCTGAGGAAGTGAATGGCCAATGCGATGATTGCGATCAGTGACCCAGTGACAACGAGAATGGTGGCTGGTTGCAGGGGCCAGCGGTCGAGGAGTCGAGGCCGGTACCTGAGCTCATCGTCAAAACGAACGCTGTCAACGATACGTGCGGAGATCTCGTCCATGGCTTCGGTCGCCCGGATCCGGGAGTAAAAATGCATCGTGAGCAGGCCGCGTTCGGTGAGAAAGGCGACTGACTTCACCGACACCTTGCCTTCTTGGCTGAGGACGAGCGTGTTCCTCAGGTGAAGGGAGAACGAGTCGCGGTCGAAGACCGCGTCGCTCAGTTCCATTCCACGGACGGTCGGCCCGGCGCGTTCATCGACCGGCTCCTTCCCGGTCTTTCGTATTTCCTCGGCGCTCGGCAGGTGGAGAAACCGGCGGTAGCTGAGGCGGCCGCTCTCCCTGATCTGGATCAGGCACTCGGGAAGGAAGAAATCGACCTTGGGGTCGCTGGAACGGAATCCATACTGGTAGATCTCGGTCAAGCGGCCTCCGCTCGCCTCCGCCAATCTCATGCTATGGGACTCGAGCACCTCGGACGGGATCTCCTCCCAATCGGCCGGGATCTCCAAGGTCACGTGGCCGTCGTAGATAGAGACCTCGCGCACCTCCTGGTCGGGCGAAGCGGCAGGAGCGATCATTACGAGCGTCAGGAGAATCGTGGTCAACATCGACAATGGGAACGATACCACCTCGGCGAATATCGTGACCCATGACACAGTGTGAGGGGCAGGATCTTGTTTTGATGTTCAGCGCAGGGAATCTCCGTCCTCCTGTATGCGACGATCCGCCGGAGATCCGGCTTCGCCCGATGGGCTACGCTGTGACAAGCCAGGATGGGAACGCAAATGGCTGCGACACGTATGGATATTCAACGGGAGGAATCATGAGGAACTTGAAATCCGCGCCGGTAGTCCTGATCCTGGTCGGGTTGGCGTGCACGCCGGCGCCGCCGGACGTCGAGATCTTCGAGGAGGAAGTCCGTCAGGCGGAAATCGATTTCGACCGGGCCGCCGCCGATGGGGATATCGATCGGTTCGCGGATTCGATTGCCGAGGATGCGGTGTTCTTCGGTGGCACCACCCTCGAGGGCCGGGAAGCCGTGGTTGCCGCGTGGAAGCCGTTTCTCGATCCTGATTCCGGCCTGAGTCTGCGATGGAGTCCGACCGAGGTCGAGGTTGCCTCGTCTGGTGACTTCGCCGTCTCTCGCGGCCGCTACCGATTGACCCGGGTCGCCGAAGACGGCTCGGTCTCGGTCGGGGTGGGTACCTTCGTTACCGTGTGGAAGCGTTCGGACGACGACAAGTGGCGCGCGTTTCTGGATATCGGCACCCCCGCGCAGCCTGCCGAAGCGAAATAACGACGACAGAAAACGGCAACACGCGGGCGTGAAAATCCGGGCGGGATATGTCCCGCCCCTACAGGGAACACGCTTCAATGATCGTCCGGTAGGGGCGCCACATTTGGCGCCTTCTCCCGCTCCAGGGATTGGAACCCACAAGAGCCGCAAATTTGCTATTGTGTGTTCGTCCAGAGCAGATCATTCGAGGGGAGTTTGATGAGCCCCAACAGCGACTCACACAAACGGGATCAGACTTCAGGGGCCGCAAACCTGAAGATCATCGACCTCGAGTTCGAAACCCTGCGGCAGTTCCGCGAGGTGATGGCATCGAGGCTCAGCTACGAAGGGTTCTTCGTAGCCACACATGACCCGCTGCCCAAAGGCACACCGGCGCGGTTCCGCTTTCTGCTGCCGGACGGCTTCGTTCTCGTCGAAGGCACGGCGGTGGTGGCGTGGGCCCGTTCCGAGGCCGAAGAACCGGATCAGAAGGCCGGGATGGCGCTGCTTTTCAATGAGCTCGAGCACCAGAGCCGCGAGATCGTCGATGAGCTGATCGATTTCCACATCGCCACCGGTGGCGATCCCTTCGAAATCGGCCCGTTGGTGAGCGAGGCTGGAGAGATCGGGACCGATGCCCTGGTCGTGGATCCGCTCGAGACAAAGGTGCCCCTACCCGAACCCGAGCCTGCACCGGCTGGTTCGAAGGCGAAGAGCTCGACGTCGGATGAGTTCCTCCCGGACTGGTTGTCCGAAGTCGCTCAGAAACATGACGTCGACTTCTCGATCGACGCAGCGGCGCCCGTCGGTAGAACGGGGCAGGGCATGCGGAAGCAGGGATCTCCCGAGCCTGTTCAGCAGGATTTCGAGATCGGATTGCTGCCTGAAGAAGAAGAAATGGATCTGACCCCCGCCTTCGCCGACGACAGCGAAATGCCCGACGTCACGGTGCCGCCGCCCGAAAGACAACAGGTGGCCAGAGGACTCCGGCTGAGACCTTTGCTCGCAGTGGTCGCAGTTTTGGTAGTGGCGGCGGTCATCGTGTGGTGGATCGCGAACCGTGGCCGGGTTGGGAGCGTCCTCCCGGAACCGGCAGTCGTCGTCGACGAGATACGGGCGTCCGAAGCCCCGATGGAGGTCGTCGAGGAGACATCGGCGTCCGAACCCGCGATCGAACTTGTCGAGGAGGCACCGGCGTCAGGACCTGCGATCGACGTCGTCGAAGAGCGACCGGAAGAACCTGCAGGGAAACCGCCTGAGATCGCCGATACAGCGCCAGGGTCACCTCCAGGCGAAAAGGTGATGGGCCCCGCGACCCGGGTACTCCTGGTGGCAGCAATCCGCATCGGCGATGCGACGGTGGTCACGGTCCGCACGAACGGCGAGCTGTTTCAGGACACGGTCAAGGTGTCTCTGCTCGAGGACCCGGCACGGGTCTGGATCCGCATCCCGGGAATTGAGACTTTCTATCGGCCGAATGTCATCGAGGTCGGCAGCCCCGAGGTGGAGCGGGTGCGCGTTGGACACCACCCCGAGGAGACACCGCAGTCTCTCTACGTGGTGTGTGATCTCAAGAATCCCGCGGCGGTGGTTCGCGAGTACACGATTGAGGGCGATACGCTGAGAGTTGTCGTCGGCCGACCTTGACAGCCCATGGGCAGCCGCTGTTTCTTTGTCTCTGACATCCACGGCAGTCACGATCGCTACAATTCCCTTTTTGCGGCGATTGAAAGGGAGATTCCGCGGGCGGTTTTTCTCGGCGGGGATCTGTTGCCGCACCACTGGGCGGATCGGCTGGCCGGCGGGGACGTTATCGACGAGGTCCTGGTGCCCGGTTTCGATTCGCTGCGTGCAAAGCTCGGGAAGGCAGCGCCGCGGGTCTTCATCATCCTCGGCAACGATGATGACCGGGTCAGCGAACAGCTCTTCATCGAGGGCGAAGAGGCGGGTCTCTGGTCCTATGCGCACGAACGGTGGGGGAGTTTCGATTCGCACCCGGTGATCGGCTACGCCTACGTGCCGCCGACGCCGTTTCTTCTCAAGGACTGGGAGCGTTACGACGTGTCCCGGTTCACCGACGCGGGTTGCGTCTCACCCGAGCGCGGCCAGCGTACCGTGCCGGTCGATCCCGACGATGTCCGTTTCGGAACCATCGCCGCAGATCTCGTTCGATTGACCGAAGGTCGTGATCTCGAGACTACGGTATGCCTCTTCCACTCACCGCCGTACCGGACCGACCTCGACCGCGCGGCGCTCGACGGGCGGACCGTCGATCACGCACCGCTCGATGTCCATGTCGGCAGCATTGCCATCCAACGTTTCATCGAAGACCGACAACCGCTGCTGACGCTCCACGGCCACATCCATGAATCACCGCGGCTGACTGGCAATTGGCGGCAGAAGATCGGTCGCACCCACGCCTTCACAGCCGCCCATGACGGGCGCGAGCTGGCGCTTGTCCGTTTCGACCTCGACGACCTCGACAACGCTACCCGCGAGCTCATTTGACGTCTATAGCCCATCTCGGGATTCACCACCAAGGCACCAAGAACACCAAGCATGATTCTTGGCGGCTTTGGTGTCTTGGTGGTTCAGATGGACTCGGACGCGGGTTATTGGCGGGCGAGATCCATAATGGTTTCGTAGGCCAGGTCGGCGATTTCGGCAAGGGTGTCGGGATCGAGGTTTTCGGCGTGGTCGTTGGCGGAGTGGACGGACATGGTTGCCCGGCCGAGGGATCCGCTCGACAGGGTCAGACATGGCACACCACGGTGGGCAAAGGGGATGGCATCGATGCCCATTCCCGGCAGCATGACGATCCCCCTGGGGTCGGTCCCGAGGTCTTCTGCCGCTCGTCGGGCGGCGGCGGACACTTCAGCGGAGAAGAGCCGTCCGAACCCGTAGCGCTCGATCAGGACGGCTCTCCCTGGGGCGCCGGCGCCGTCGAGGTTCAGGCAGTAGGTCGGCAATACGAGAGACTCCGCATTGGCGTCGAGCCAACGCATGGCGCCGATCATGTGGTCTTCTTCGGCGCCGGTCGCGAGGACCACCAACTCGATGTCATCGTCGAGATCGTCGATCAGACGTTCCGCCACCGCGAGGACGATTGCCACCGAACCGGCGTTGTCGACGCCGCCGGGAGATCGATTGCCGCTCTTCATGGTCGAAAGAACGAGGGCTGCCACCGCGGTCACACCACCGGCGGCGGGCGCCAACCAGGTTGGGCCTGGAAATCCTCCCGAAAGTATCGCGATCAATGCCAGCGACGCCAAAATCATGGCACCTGATATCGCCGTGATCGTCAGGCCCATGCGGAAGGGAAAGCTGAGGCTCTGCGATTTGCTGTCGTGGTGGGCCATCAGCATCAAGGTCATCCGTGGCGTCGTCACAGCGCGCCTGCCGATCACGTTGGCGGTGCGGGTCGCTCCCTCGCGGCGGTAGAGCTTTTCGAGCCACGGTGCCCAGGAGAGAAAGACCGCACCGGGGAGCAGCGCTGCCGCAAGGAGGCTCAATCCCGCCAACGGCGAGAGCGTGGTTGCGACTCCGGCCGCAGCGACCAGCAGGGCGCTCGCCACCAACACCGCCTGAAGAGCGTACTGCGCCGGTCGGAGATCGTAGGCGAACCACTGCGGCGTCGTCTGGAGACCAATTCCACGGATCCGGCTCTCGAGCCAAGAGATGGCTCGGGCGTCGCCCGCGGTGCCGGGATACCGGGGGAAGGCAAGGGCCGCGGCGTCATCGAAGATGCGTTGCCCGTCAGTCATCTGATACACCCAACATGAGCGATGCGCCGACGTCGAGTACCTCCAGTTGACGGAAATTGCGGGGACCATTCTTTTGCCACCACATGCGCATGCGATCGATGGGTTCACAGAGCGGCTCATCGGTCAATTGGAGGGTCCCCCAGTGTATCGGAACCAGCTGCCGCGCGCCGAGCTCGATGAAGGCGCGCCCGGCCTGCTCCGGGTTGAGGTGATAGTGCTCCATGAACCACGCCGGCTGGTAGCCCCCGATCGGGAGCATCGCCGCGTCGAGCCCCGGGAAGCGTCGGCCGATCTCGCCGAAACCGTCAAACCAGGCGGTGTCTCCCGAGTGATAGACCGAGCGCCCGCCACCTTCGACGACATAGCCGCCCCAGAGGACGCGGTTGGTGTCGAAGATGCCCCGCCTCGACCAATGACACGCGGGGACCAGAGTGATCGCGAGGCCCCCGATCTCGGCCTGTTGCCACCACTCGAGCTCAATGACGCGCGTGCAGCCGCGTCGGCGCATCCACCGGCTCATGCCGAGTGGGGCAACGACGGTGATCTCGGAACCAAGCGAACGGCAAACCCCGGCGTCGAGGTGATCGTAGTGGTTGTGCGTCACCATCACGGCCTCGACGATGGGCAGCTGGTCGATTGTCGTTGGAGGGGGAAGATAGCGACGGTAGAGCCATCCGGCGTGGGCCGAAAAGAGGGGATCGATGAGGAATCGGTGACCGCCCAGGGAGCCGAGGAACGAGGCGTGGCCGAGCCAGATCAGCCATGGCTCGGTGGTGCCGCTGTTGATCAGGTCGGTATCCGGGGGAACGATTGGCGCCGGTGGACCGGGAGGCTGCCTTCGACGCCGTCCAAGGAGTCGATCGGTGATCCCCCAACGCAGGATCGCCGCCGGCCCGTGCGGACGGTGGCTGGGATCCAGGTTGGTGTAGCGATGCGCCATGCAAAGCCTCTCGCAGCATGATAGCTAAATCAACAGAAGATGCCGGATACCGGATGCCGGGTACGAGATTCGCCCACCCACGCCTTGACGCCGGCCTCTATGCATCTGGCATCCGGGATCTGTTTCGCTTTGATATCGGATCGAACGGAGTGAACGCGAAGCTACTTGGATGGCTTGCCAAGCGGCAGCTCCAGCGCGGGGTCGGTGACCGCGTCGATCTTGGCCGCAAAGCTGGTCCGCTTCTCCAGGTCTTCATCGGTGATGATGTGGACGTCGAGGAGACCGGGATTGGCGTAGCCGGTGCGGAGGTAGTTGATTTCCGCCAGGCACAGGCCCCAGCCTTCGAGCCACGTCTCGAGGTCGTGCCGCTGCTGGTTGTTACCCTGAAAGTGCATGAGAAGATCGATATCGCTCGACGGCCCGGCGCTGGCGTTCTTGGTGCTGCCGATAATGTAGACTGCTTTGACAGCGAATCGCCCGGGGTCAATTTCGGCGGCGATCTTCTCCGCCATCTGCATCCGCCAGCGCCAGTGGTTCTCGGAATGCCGGTGGGGTTGGCCGACGCGACCCGGCCGTGCTTCGCCATCGCGTTCTCCGGCCGCGGCGAAGAGGGCGATGGCCTCGTCGAGGTCCGAATTCATCAGCACGCGAAGGATTCGACCGTTGCTGGAGCTCGGCACATCAATGACCCGCACGACATGGGCGAGGTGCTCGTACTCAGGCAGCATCGCGGTCAGGAGGTTGTGGGAGGCGTGGAGCAGGCGCATGTTGAGGAAACCGTCGTGGTCCGGATAGAGCGGGAGATAACGGATCTCGGACTCCACCAGATCCTGAAAAAAGTGCGTGCCGAAGCTCAGATCGGGGAGATAGTCACCGGTCTTGCGGGCGACTTCGATCAGCATCGCGGTGTTGTTGATGTCGGAGTAGGTGACGCCGACTCCGAGTTTGATGTCGCCGCGGCTTCCCCAGCGCCCGGGTCCGATGAGGATGAACTGACGCTTGGGCAGCAACTTGTTGAGCTTTCCCACCGCCTCGGCAACCCCCAGGAGGTCGGCGCGGTCCTTGAGCTGCGCATAACCCTCGGGATCGACATAAACGACGTGGGTAATGTCCGGCAGATGGCCGTTGGAGACGAACCGGTGGGCGGCGAAGAGGGTATCTTCGACCGCGACATCCTTTGGGATCGGTGCCGGCGCGTCTTCGTCGGCGAAGCTCTGCGGGCGGCACTGCAGGAGGTAGAAGTCGGTTCCGTCGTGTGCGAACTCGATGTCGACCGGGGTTTCGAGCGTTTCTTCGAGGATTTTGAGGATGTTGCCGACGTGTTTAACGAACGGAGTCGAGTCGATCAACCCGCGAAGATCGGCCACGAGGTCATCTTTTTCAGTATCGACGAGGACCGAGACCGGTTTGTGGAGCACGCCGTCCTTGAGCACTGAGAAGATCTTCTCGAAAGCGGGATAGTCGGAACCGTGGGCCCGTAGCAATTCTTCGATATCGTGGGTCTCGAAGGTATTGGTCTCGAGGTTGATGAGGTCCACCGAGCGGGGCGAATACCGAATGACTTCGTCAACCGTCGTGTTGACCCTGAGGCCGGGCTGACCGGGCACAGACAGGATCGGATAGTCGTCGCCGACTCGATCGACCGCTCGCGTTCCCAACCCAGGGACCAGCCGGATCAAGCCATCCGAGCGCTTGATACGCGGCGACCACCGGAACTCGTTGTTCGAAAACGCGACCCCCGCGACGGCCGGCAGAAAGAAATCGCCGAGGCGGGCGCCGACGACCTCCTGGATCAGAATCGCCATTTCCTCGTGGAAATCGAGCAGACCGCGCTCACGCCGGTAGGCGATGGGGTCCGGAGCGAAGACCGAGGCGTAGACCTCCGTCATGGCATCGAGGATCGCGCTCATCCGGTCCCGCTTGCTGCCGCGATTTGCCAGAAACAGGCTTCGGTACTTGCCGGAAAAGGCGCTGCCCATCCGGTCCTCGAGGAGGCTCGACGAACGCACGATGAGCGGCTTGTCGCCAACCTCGTCGAGGATCATCGACACGCCTTTGACGATCTCGGGAGGGAAGCGCGAGTTCTTGAAAAGCTGGATGATGTTTGGATACTCCCTCCGAACCTGGGAGATCTCCCGATACTTCTGCTGCAGTACCTCGTCGAGATCGTTGTACTCGATGAAGGACATCAAACCTTCGGAGGCGATGTACCAGCTCCGAGGAACCTTGATCTCTCCGATCGGCCGTTCGGCCGAGCCCTCGCGCCGCAATATCGCCGCGGCGAGGAAGAGTCCGGCGCTTTTGCCACCGAGCCTGCCATGGCTGGCGTCGGAGTGGATGACGCGATCGATGAGGTCGAGAAAATCGTCGGTCTGGATGTATTGTTTGGCGACCGAGATGAAGTCGAGCTGGTCGGTGAGGAAACGGCGGATCAGACCGACGTTGATCCCGTCGAGCATAGCGGGTGAAAGCTCGGCTCCGTCGGCGAGCAGGTGGTGGAACCGACGAACGGCCCCGCTGACTTCGCTCAGGCTCGACCGCGGGTTGCTGAGGACAGAAGGAAGAAAGCTGGCCTTGTCCTCCATCACCCAGTCGCGGGTCAGAGCCAGGGTGGCGTCGGTGCCGAGGTATTTGTTGGCCAGTGCGAAGGGCTTGCCTTCGAGCAGGACCTTCTCGTTGAGGGCGCGCGGGCGCGCGGGGTAGTTCGGGTCCAGTCGCTCGTCGTCGTCAGACGAACCGTAGATCTCCTGAAGGAGCTCTCCACCACCCTCGACGCCCGCCCACACCAGGTGGTTGACAAGCTTGCGCGCGATGCGGAGGTAGAGATCGCGATCGGAACGTCGCAGGAGCTCGATGGGGGACCGCCATCGGTCTTCCTTTTCGGCTTCCAACTCGCGGCTCGCCGACTCCCACTGCTGGCGGGTCTCGTACATGCGGTGGAAGAGGATGCTGTGCCCGAGCCGTTCGGCGATGGTGCTGATCAGACGTTCCTCCTCCTTGAGGAAGGGGCCAATGTCCTCCTGCGGTCGCTCTTCGGCGTACCACACGCTGAGCCGGCCCACCACATTCTCTTGGACGACGATGTCGCTCGATTGGACCCACGGTGTCGGTCGAAAGTCCTGGTTGGTGAAGACCTCGTCTCCATGCTCGATCAGGGCCCGGCAGATGTCGGGGTATTGCCATCCGGGTGGGATCACCTCGACCACCTGCTGAAAAGCGTCCGCCAGCGGCAGGTCCAGGCGAGCCAGGATCTGCTCCACCTCGTACAGGCAGTTGAGCTCCTTCGCGCGCTCCTGGAGGGAGGCGATCAGCTTGTCGGCCGGGCGGTCGTCAAACATGCAGGATCACTCCGCGTCCGTTGCCCCCATCGACCCGGATCTCGAGGGGATCCGGAAGTCGAACGTGGGTGACGTGATCGGTCGCCTGCACGACAGGCTGCCGGCCGAGCCACTCCCAGTCGATACGGTAAGGACCATGGTGTTCCACGGAAATATAGAGTACATGGAAGCTGAGCAGATTGTGGAAAAAGTGAGAGCCCTGGCTGAGATCGGGTTGCACGTCGGGGAGAGTCGCCTCGACGATTACTCGCGCTCCGCTGATCTGGCCCCACGCAACCGGGACCCCGAGCCACGGGTCGGACGTTCCCCAGCGTCCGAAACCGATCAGCAGGTACCTTCGTCCTTCCTCGGTCAGTCGGCGATTGATGCCCTCCAGTTCGTTGGCGATCGCGTGCGTTTTCGCTGGTTCAAAGGCGTCCGGTCTGATGAAGACCACGTCCTCGAGGTCGTCGCGTACACCGTTGCCGAGAACGGTCTCGGAGGCGAGGACGACGTTGTCGCCGGTGAGTTCTTCCCTTGGTACCTCGATTTTCTCGCCACCAACCATCATCGGTCGTACCTGGAGGAACCCGAGCCGAGCCGGAAGAGCGTCCCGCCGATCGAGATTGATGGCAAACTCGATTTCGACCGGAGCTCCGAGCGCGTTCTCGGAGAGCTCGAGAAGCTTTTTCAGGAGATCGTTGAACGGCAGCAGACGTGAACCAAGCAGTGGTGCGAAAGTGAGCGCGCGGGGACCGCGGACGTCGAGCCCCAGGTTGAGCCGATCCGAGCTCGAGTCGTAGGTGGAGACCAGATAGCGGAGTGCGCCGTCCGCCTCGGCGGCCGCGAGGCCAGGCTGAACGAGGTACTCCGTCTCCCGGATCGGATCGTGAGGCGGTGGGTCACCCATGTTGACCGCCCAAAAGCTGGTCTGGGTGTTCTTGAGCAGCTCGCCGAGGTCGTTGAACGGAGGTGGCGCCTTCGGGAAGGCCGGGGAGTACGACCAGCTGAGTCCACCGTCGACGATCGTCTTGCCGAGTCCGAGGGCGAGGGTCACGACGCCATCCTCGGCCCTTGCATGACCTGTGGGGTAGTAGTTATGGGATCGGGCGACGCCGGAGACGCATGGGTAATAGTGGTCGTTGGCACGCTGACCGACCACTTCCTGGATGATGACCGCCATTTTTTCGCGGCCGGGCGGCTGGCCGAGAGACGCCAGGTAGTCCCTCGATTCGGCAAAGAAGGTGGTCGCGTAGACAAATTTGATGGCCTCGTCGAGACGGGTGAAACGGGCGTCCTCCTCGATCTCGTTGTTGGGAATCATCTTGGTGCCGTAAACCCCCGCGAAAGGATGGTCGAGATCGTCTTCGAGAAGGCTCGACGATCGCACCGCGAGCGGTGTATGGACGCTCGAGATTAGACCGCGCAGGTCGCCAACGTGCTCGGCGGGCAGCTCCGCCTTTTGAAAAGCATGGGCGATACGATCGTCCGGCAGATTCGAGGCGGCAATGTCCCCGAGGTTGTTGCGCTCCATGAAACGGTCGAAAACGTCGGTGGCGAGGATCGTTGCCGTCGGGACCGCCACCTCGATGTAGGGAAACTCTTCGGGATCGAGCTTTGAGAGAATCTCCTCACGGACCAGCAGCAGACCGGAGGCCTTACCGCCGAGCGCACCATCACCGATGCGCGTGAAACTGTTCTCCGCGCCGAAGAACTCGCGATCGAATCGCGGAACCTGTGGGCCGTCAGCGTGCACAGACGATCCTTCTCCGCCATCGAGAATCCGACGCCAAGAGTGTTCCGCAATTCGAATTCGGAATTCTGAATTCTGAATTCGGAATTCCCACCCCACCCCCCGCGAGATTGAAGCAGGTGGGTGGGCGGCATTCCGAATTCCGAATTCCGATTTCCGATTTCATCAAAGCCACCCACGCTCCCGGCACTGCGTCGCAACGCGGTCGATGGCGATGACCAGCGCCGCATCCCGCATCGTCAGTCCCTTCGAGCCGGCGAGATCCGAGACGGCGACGAAGGCGGTAGTCAGTGTCCGGTCGAGCTTGCTGAGGACCTCCGACAGCGGCCAGTAATAGTTCATGTTGCTCTGCACCTGTTCGAAATAGCTGCAGGTGACGCCGCCTGCGTTGGCGAGAATGTCGGGGATCATGAAAATGCCGTGAGCGATGATTTCTTTCTCCGCCTCGGGTGTCGTGGGACCGTTGGCACCCTCGGCGACAATTCGGACCCGGTCGGAGATCGAACCGACGTTTTGCGCCGTGATCTGGTGCTCGAGGGCAGCCGGGATCAGGATCTCGACCTCCTGTGCCAACCACGCCTCACCATCGAGGATCTCGTATCCGAGGCTCTTCGCCTTGGCCGGATCGATGTTGCCGAGGCGGTCGGAGACGCCCCGAAGCTCTCCGAGTTCGATTCCGTCGCGCTTGCAGTAGGTAACGGGCAAACCTTCGACCGGGTCCCAGCTCGACACACACATGACCCTGCCGCCGATCTGAGTGTAAAGCTCAATTGCGTGCTGGGCAACGGCGCCGAAACCCTGGACGCTCGCGGTTGTAGCTCCGGGTTCCAGCTTCAGCTCTTTGAGCGCTTCGCGCAGAGCATAGACCAGACCGTAGCCCGCCGCTTCGGGCCGGCCCAGCGAGCCGCCGGCTCCGAGGGTCTTGCCGGTGATGGCACCGGGGTCGTGGCCGCCGCGAAGGACCTCGTACTCGTCGAGCATCCAGGTCATGTGCTGGCCGGAGGTCATCACATCCGGCGCCGGGACATCCCGTCGGGGACCGATGGTTCGCGCGACCCGGCGGATCCAGGCGCGGCAGATCCTTTCGATCTCGGATGTGCTGAGCCGGTGCGGGTCACAGACCACGCCGCCCATGCTGCCGCCGAGCGGGAGATTGACGACCGCCGTCTTCCAGGTCGTCCACATCGCGAGCGCCCGCACCGTGTCGATCGTCTCCTGCGGATGGAATCGAACACCGCCCCAGGAGGGTCCGCGGGCATCGTTGTGCTGGACGCGGAAGCCGTGGAAGACCTCGACGGTCCCGTCATCGAGCCGGACCGGCAGCGTCAACCGATGCTCGTGCGCTGGGTTGCGAAGGATTTCGCGGGTCGGTGTGTCGAGACCCATGAGATCGGCGAGGCGATCGAATTCGGCCTGGGCGTCCGCGAACGCGTTGAAGGAGGCAATGTCACTCATGGCTTCCCCCCCTTTCGACGATCATCGCACAACGAAGATACGAATGATGAGTTGGGAATGAGGAATTGGGAATTAGGAATTGGGAATTCCCCTCCGTCCCCCAGAGAAAGGAAGGGCGGGTGGTATTCCTCATTCCTCATTCCTCATTAGAAAAAGGCGGCGCCGAAACGCCGCCGATATCGATCCGTTGAATCTGCGCGCTACACCAGTCCCTGGTCGATCATCGCATCCGCAACCTTGACGAAACCCGCGATGTTGGCACCAACGACATAGTTGCCGGCCTGACCATATTCGGCTGCGGTCGTGACGCATGCCTCGTGGATGCGATTCATGATGTCGCGCAGGCGGTTGTCCACCTCCTCGCGGGTCCAGGAGAGTCGCTGGCTGTTCTGCGACATCTCGAGGCCGGAGACGGCCACGCCGCCGGCGTTGGCGGCCTTGCCGGGACCGTAGAGGATCTTCTTCTCGATGAAGAGCTCGACGGCCTCGGGGGTTGACGGCATGTTGGCGCCTTCGGAGACCACGAAGCAGCCGTTGTCGAGCAGGGTCCTGGCGTCCTTCTCGTCGAGCTCGTTCTGGGTGGCGCACGGTAGCGCGATCTCGCACTTGACGTTCCAGACGCCGGTACCTTCCTGATAGGAAACGCCGGGAAACTTGTCGGCAAGCTCGCGGATCCGGCCACGACGGACGTTTTTGAGGTCCATCAGCTCCTGCCACATCTCCTGGGTGAGGCCGTCTTCGATGACCACGAAGCCGGAGGAGTCGGAAAGGGACACGACCTTGGCGCCGAGCTCGAGGCACTTCTCGGCGGCGTACTGGGCGACGTTACCGGAGCCCGAGACCGCCACTCTCTTGCCCTCGAAGCTATCGCCCCGGGTGCCGAGCATGTCCAGAGCGAAATAGACGCAGCCGTAACCGGTGGCTTCCGGACGGATGAGGCTCCCGCCCCAGTTGAGGCCCTTACCGGTCAAGACACCTTCGAAACGATCCCTGATGCGCTTGTACTGACCGAACATGAAGCCGATCTCACGTCCGCCGACGCCGATGTCGCCGGCCGGCACGTCGGTGTCGGCACCGATATGGCGGCAGAGCTCGGTCATGAAGCTCTGGCAAAAGCGCATGACCTCGTTGTCGGACTTGCCCTTGGGATCGAAGTCGGATCCGCCCTTGCCGCCGCCCATCGGCAGGGTCGTCAGCGAGTTCTTGAAGATCTGCTCGAAGCCGAGAAACTTGAGAATTCCGAGGTTGACGGTGGGGTGGAAGCGAAGACCGCCCTTGTAGGGGCCGATGGCAGAGTTGAACTCGATGCGATACCCCTTGTTGACCTGGACCTCTCCACGATCGTCCATCCACGGCACGCGGAACATGATGATGCGCTCCGGCTCGACGATGCGCTCGAGGATGCGGTGATCGAGGTACTTGGTGTGGCGCTCCAGCACCGGCACCAGCGATTCCACGACCTCCTGGACGGCCTGGTGGAACTCAGGTTCACCTGGATTCCTGGCGACGACGCCGCGCACGAACTGCTCAGCAAAAAGCTTCTCGACTGGACGCATGGGCCCTTCCTCCTGCGGTTTGGGATTTCAATCGACGACAGGTCACAGCGTCGTCAACGACGTCGAGAATACTCTACAAGTTTTGCGGTTGCAAGGAATTTGTGATGCGATTCACAAGTATGCTTTCAAGCTTTTGAACCGCGGAGTTTTAGCAATCAGCTGTCAGCCATCAGCTATCAGATAGTAGCCTTCAGCTTTCAGGTGCGTGAATCGGTAGCCAACTCAAGGTTCGAGCACGTTCGCTGAAATTGAGGATATGTTGAAGTGGGATTACAGTGGATTGCCGTCGACATAACGGGAGGGCCAGGATGAGAGACTTCAGCGAGCTCAAGGTTTGGGAGAAAGCGCACAACCTGGTGCTCGATGTTTACCGCCAATCGAAAGGACTCCCATCCGATGAGCGGTCTGGGCTGACCTCTCATCTTCGCAAATCCGTGGCATCGATTCCTTCGAACATCGCTGAAGGATGTGGCCGAGAGAGCGAGAAAGAATTGTCCAGGTTCCTCAGTATTGCGGCAGGCTCTGCCCGTGAAACCGAATACCAGCTGCTTCTTGCTCATGACCTGGGATACCTCAGCAACGATGAGCACAACCACCTTCACATGTTGGTGACGGAGGTCAATCGAATGCTCTACTCGTTGATCCAGAGCCTTTCCGCTCAACAAGCGGACGCGAAAAGCTGATGGCTGATAGCTGAAAGCTGATAGCTTTCTACGATTCGAGAATCACGCCTCTGCTCGTCGACCCATCCACCAAAACCTGCGCGGGTTGTTTCAAGCGTAAATGACGGACAATGCCGTTCATGGCCTCGTTCATGGGTTTCTGCCGGTCAAGCCAGTCCCAGTTGATGACGCCGCTCCCGTCCTGTTTGTGGACGGCGAAGAAGGCAACCCCGAAGCAGGTCAGGTTGTGGAAGAAATGGGAACCGAGCGAGGGTTCGACCTCGAGGTCGGCGAAGTCGGTCTCGACGATCGCTCGGGCAGTGGATATCTGGGGCCAGGTGACGGGGATACCGAGCCAGGAATCACGAGAGCCCCACCGGCCGGGCCCGATGAGGATCGACTGTCGGCCTTCCAGTCGGAGCTTCCGGTTGATCCGCTCGATGGATGCGGCCGCCTCCGTCGTCTGTGAGCGGTCCATACGTCGAGGATCGACCACGACCAGGTCGGATATTGTCTCTCGGCGCCCATGGCCGAGGGCGAACTCGGAGCGAACGACCGCCCGCGGAACCATCGATTCGTCGAACTCGATTTCGACGTCGGTGTCCTCGAAGACCATGGGTCGGAGCTGGAGAATGTTGAGGACCTGCCGCCGCCCGAGACCGGGCTCGATATCGGAAGCGAACTCCATTTCGGCCGGGCTCGCGAGCCCGGTTTGGCAGACGTCGAGCAGTCGAGTCAGGATATCCGGCAGGGGCATTGCCCGGCCCTGGAGCAGGGGAGCGAAGGAGATGATGGGCGATCCGCTTTCATCCAGGCCCGACACGATGCGGTCGTTGGCTCGGTCGTAGGTCGAAGCGATGGGAGCCGCGGCGCCGTCCCGCACCGCCTCCATGATCTCCTCGTGGAGCAGGTTGGCGTCGGTCTGGACACCCGGGATGATATCGTTCCGCGACATGTCGAGGGCGTAGAAGCGCCTCTGCGCGTTGCGCAGGATGTCCTTGACGGCGGAGAACTGCGGCAGCGTCTGGGGCTGGCGCGGGCAAAACCGCAGAGCCTCGAAACCCTCGACGACCGTTTTACCGAGCCCGAGGGCCACCTGGGCCACGCCATCCTCCGGGCGCATATCACCGAACGGATAGAAGTTGTAGGAGGAGGCAACTCCCGAAAAGGTCGGATAAAAGCGATCACCGTGGCGGCTGCCAACCAGCCGCTGGATCAGCACTGCCATCAGCTCTTCCTCGATGCGGAAGGGGGTGGTTTCGAGGTAGTCGCGTGCGGTCTCGAACAAGGTCGAGGCGTAGACGACCTTGATCGCCTCGAGGAGCTGGGCGAGGCGGACGTCCAGCGACGGGTGGTTGTTCGGCAACATGATGGTGGCGTAGACGCCGGCGAACGGCTGGTAGACGGAGTCTTCGAGGATGCTCGACGAGCGTACTGCGATCGGTTCACATACCTTTTCCAGGAACGCGCCGAGGTCCGAGCGCAGCTGGTGGCGGAATCGACCGCGCCGGAAATAATCCAGCACCTGCTGGTCCGTCATCTCGCCGGCGCGGGTGACAAAGCCACGCAAACGGTTGTCCTCGAGAAACTCCTCGAAGACGTCCGACGCCAGGGCCACCGTCTGCGGGATCACCACCTCGACGTCTACTGTGTCGAGCATTTCCCGGGCGAGGATTTTGTGCATGAACGCCAGCCCTCGTCCCTTGCCGCCAAGCGAGCCGGTGCCGATCTTGGAAAAGGCTGAGAACTCGTTGAAGAGCTCGCCCTTAAAATCCGTGATCACGTGCTGCTGGATCTCGCGCAGGTAGCCGGTAATCGTCGTGATGAGGTAGCTGCGAAGGTCCGAGGGTGTATCGAACTCTGTCACCTTGCGTGGGCGCAGCATCGTAGCGAGCTCGAACTCGGTGCGCGCCTTGAGCCAGGCCGAGAAATGGTTGCGGCTCGCGTGGAAGACCAGCGATTCATCGGGAACCTCGGCCAGGCACCTCAACATCTCCCGCACGTCGACGGCACGAACGAGCTCCGAACCGTCCGGAAGCTTGAAGATGAAGTCACCGAAACCGAAATTGTCAAGAATATACTCTCGGAGGTCTTCGAGGAGGTGGGGTGACTGCTTGCTCATGAACTGAGCGCCGACCTCGATCGCCTTCTTCCGGTGCTCCTCCTCCATGGACTGCACGAGTATCGGTAGATCTTCGTCGCGTTCCCGCACCTTTCGCGCGAGGTCGATCCCGGCCTCGTGGTCGAGCACCCCATCGCGTGGGAAGCTGACGTCGGTGATGATGCCGAGGATCTTGCCCTCGTAGCGCTCGTACAGCTCCCAGGCTTCCTCGAAGTCCTGCGCGAGCAGAATTTTCGGGCGCGCCCGGATGCGCAGCAGGCGGTGGGAGAGGTTGATCCCCTCCGACATCAGACGGCCGGTCTGACTGGTGATTTCGGTGTAGAAGTGGGGGAGGTAGATCGAGTAGAAACGGGGTTCGTCTTCGACCAGGATGATGCCCTGAACGCCGCCGACCAGGATGTCGTGCTCGGCGTTGCGGCGGTCCTCCACCTGCTTGATCATCGCCAGCAGAGACTGAACGTTGCCCTGCCAGAGGAAGGTCCAGTCAAGCTCGCCGCCGCGTCTGAGGTCCTCGAGCCACGGCAGCTCCCAGGCGTGGGCAGCGATCAGACCCACCGGCAACTTCGGGTCTTCCTCTTTGATGAGATGGACCAGCTTGCCGATCTCCATGTCCGGCAACCGGGGCGTCGTGATCACCATGTCGAAATCGCGCTCCTCGATCAGACGCAGGGCCTCCGCGGCCTCGGAGGCGCGGGTGAACCGGGGCGCGAAGCGCAGGTTGAGGTCGAGGTTGCGGTACTCCTCGATCACCAGCTCGGTGAGCTGGCCATCCTCCTCGAGGATGAAGGAGTCGTAGTGCGAGGCGACGAGGAGGATCTCGATGATGCGGTACTTCATCAACGCCGAGAACTCCTCGGTGTTCATGCCGTACCGGCTGGTCAGCTCAATCGAGTTGTTCGTCATTCCGCTTCGCTCGGCTCCACGGTAGCAGAAAAAGCCCGGTGGGCGGCACGTTTGAGCTTTCAGCCGTCAGCTATCAGCTTTCAGCCCGTCGCAGGGTCTTGACCTTTTCATCCCTTCAATCAGCCTTGACGAGACAGCACAGCGGGACAATCAGTGCTGATAGCTGATAGCTGATAGCTGATAGCTGATAGCTGATAGCTGATAGCTGAT
>CAYRFI010000037.1:0-20692 GCA_964423595.1 uncultured Thermoanaerobaculia bacterium
CCTGCATATCTCACCAGCTTTCGTCGCGAGGCCGGGAAGCTGTAGTGAGATGTGGGGTTTGCGACCCGAGGGGCGCGAGCGCGTACTTGCAGTGCGTCGAGCACCCCGACGGGGGCAAACGCCGCAGATTGCTGCAGATTCCCGGCCGCAGCAGATCGTTGGTGAGATATGCGGGCTAGTACCTCGACGGCGTAGACGACGAAAATGTACCTCAGTGTTCGGTATACTGCTCGAGAATCAACAAGGAGAATCGGATCATGAAAACGAACATGGGCGGAGCAGATCGCGTTATTCGGGTTGTCCTGGGCCTTGCCATCATCGCGGCCGGCTTCTACTACAAAAGCTGGTTCGGTGTCATCGGATTGGTTCCTCTCGTCACCGCAATCGTCGGCTGGTGCCCGGCGTACCTGCCGTTCGGGATTTCCACACGCCGGGCGCGCGAGGCCGGCGACGGCTCTTGACTCTCAGGCCTTGCCGTCCGGATCGCGCTGGCGCCGGCGCTTCATGGCGTACATCCGCTCGTCGGCCTCGGCGAGCGTGCGCGAGATAGCCGAAGCGACTGCACAGGAGGATACGCCCCAGTTGACCCGCAGCGGCTCAGGGTAGGGAAAATCGGTCGTCGCTTCCTCGAGAACCCGGATGAGACCTGTGAAACGTCGCTTGGCGGCATCGTGGCCTGCGCCTCGCAGGACGGTCACGAACTCGTCCCCGCCCCACCGCACGACCAGATCGCCCGGCCGGATGGACTGCTTGAGCACACCGGCGACCAACCGTAGGGCTTCGTCACCGGCATCGTGACCATGGCGGTCGTTGATGCGCTTGAGCTCGTCAATATCAATCAGCACGACCGACACCGGTTCGGCCGCGTCCCATCGCTCGAACCAGGCACGCAACGCCTGCCGGGTGGGGCAGCCGGTCAGTGGGTCGGATTCGGAGAGCCGGAGGAGGTGACCATGTTCGTCTTCGAGAGCAGCGAGACGTCCCTGCAGCGTGTTGATCTCGGAGCCGACGAGCGCGAGCACCGTGGCGACGGCAAGGGTCGCTATTCCGCCAACCAGAAGCAGACCGACCGCCGCTTCAGATGCGATCGCAAACGAGGGTCGGATCACACCGAGCATGAGACCGATTCCGGCGAAAGCAATCGGGGCGACAGCGAGATCGAAGACCAGTCGCCGGTCGTCGCCGCGCGCCCGGGTCGCCAGCCACACGGCGGTCAGAAACAGCACCATGCCAAAGAGACCGCGCCACGCAACCGCCGGCAACATCACGGCACTGGCCGTCAGGAGAACGGCGGTGCTACAGGCCCAACCCACCACGTGTCGGCCACCGTCCGAATCGGAAGGCTCCATGGTCAGCGCCAGCATGACGAGACCGGCGGCGATGAACGCCTCGCCGGCTGCGTAGGGGGCGCCGACCCAGAGTAGACCGGCGAGGCCGACGGCGGCGCCGAAACCGATCACGAGCCAAGCCATCCACGACCGGCTCTCCTTCCTTTCGGGCAGAATCCGCCCGACAGAGCGGAGGATCAGGGCTGTGGTCATCCCTATGCCAACCACCCCAGCGAGCGCCCACGATGCAACGGTTGCGATCAACACTCGCCCCCCGCATGGAATAGTGGCGTAAAACGCATCGTGTCGATTATGTCAGAGTTTAGTCGTATCCCGTTACCACCGCTGAGGGATCAAGGAACTGACGAAATATGGTGGCGAACGATTTGCGGATGGGTTGTACGCAATTGGATGGCGTTGGACCCGCAAAGACGCGAAGTTCGCAAAGTCGAATATTCAGAATGGGTTTAGAAAACCCTTTGCGGCTGCTTTGCGTCTTTGCGTCTTTGCGTTTTCAAATGGCTTCGAAATCGGTTCGGACATCGGGTGAGCGGAAGCCCCTCACGGCGAGGCCCGGCTCAGCAAAACCTATTCAAAAACTTCAGGCATAGCTCGACGATGCGCTTCGGTTGCTCGACCACCACCGCATGGCCGGCGTCCTCGATGACCCTGAAGTCCGCACCATCAATGGCCTCGGCGAGACCGCGTGCCCGGTCCAGGGGTACGAAGCCGTCGAGCTCTGCCGCGATCACCAGGGTCGGACAGCGGACCCGCGCCAGCTCCTCGCGCAGCCGCAGTGAGTGGGCCGAATCGAGGAGACCGATGAGCCCCTCGAACCACTGATCGGGCAGGGCAGAGATCTGCGCACGGCGCTGCGCCCGCTCGGCCCTGTGCGCCTCGACCCATGCCGGCGAGTAGACCACCGGCTCGAGGATGTCCGAGAGGTGGCCGCGGTCGGTGCTTTCGAGAGAGGCGACGCAGGCGGACCGCCAGCGGGCGACCTCGTCCGCCATGACCTCATCGAAACCGTCGGCGGAGGCGATGGTGATGAGGGACCTCACCCAATCGGGGTGGCGCGCTGCCAAGAGGGTGCCGACAACCCCTCCGAAGGAGGTGCCGACAATATGCGCCGAGTCGAGCCCGAGTCGGTCGAGCAGGAGAGCAACATCGTCTGCGTGCTCGGCGACATCGGCGGGTGGCGGCGCCGGAGTCATCAGCTGGCCACGAAAATCACATCGAATCACCCGATATTGCTTCGCCAGCGGTCTTGCCACCGCCTCCCACGACACCGCCGTCATCGCGATGCCATTGAGGAGCACCAGCGGTTTGCCGGCGCCGTCACTCAGATGGTAGAGAGGGGCGGGTCCGTCGCTCAAGCGGCGACCTCTCCGGTCGGCATCTCGAAATTGACACTTTTGGCGGCCATGAAGGCTTTGAGCGCCGGAAAGAAGACATCCGGGCGCTCGATGTAGACCACGTGTCCGCTTTCAGGCACGAGCTCGTAGCGGCTGTTGGGGAAGATATCGGCCAGCTTCTCCTGCTGCCAGAGGGGGATCGCGCGGTCGTGGGCGCCAGCCAGGATCAGGGTCGGCGCCGTGACCTTGCGGTAGCCCTCCACGCGCTCTTCGATGTTTTCGAAGAACGGGTTCTGCGCCTCGGTGAGCCGGATCAGGCAATAGCGATATTCGATGTAACGGTCGTAGAAGCGCTGCCGCATGGCCGCCAGCTGTTCGTCGGGGATGTTCTTTACGAAGCGCTCAGAGAAGATCTTTTCGTACATGTAGTGGGTGTAGAGCTCGAACTCGCCCTTGGTGCCGCGGTAGAAACGCAAGGAAATTTCCTGGTACATCTGAAAGAGCTTTTCGCGACTGGCCAGGATCCCCGACAGAATCAGCGTATGGAGCCGCTCCGGATAGAGGCGGGCGAACTCGAGCGCGATGAAGCCGCCGTAGGAGATGCCCATCGGGTGAACTTTCGCCACCCCGAGCTCGTCCATGATCAGCGCCAGGTGGCGGGCGAGCTCGTCGATGAAATAGGGAGTGTCCTCCTTCGACGACTCGCCCTGACCGAGGAAATCGTAGAGGATCACGTCGTAGGAGTCAGTGAGCTGCGGCAGGAAGCCGTACCACGCCTTGGTATGCATGGCGAGGCCGTTGAGCAGGCATACCGCCTCGCGATCGCCCTTGCCGTGATACTCCCACCAAATCCTCTGCCCGTCGACTTCGAGGTGACCGCTGCGGTCAGGTAAGATTTCCTGGTTCATGAGCCCCCCTGTCCCAAATGAGGCATTAGGAGTTAGGAATTAGGAATGCCGCCCACCCACCCGTGTCGAATTCCGGGGGGAGGGGTGGGAATTCCTAATTCATCATTTCTCATTCCCAATTCAGTTCTCAGGCTCGCCTGAGAACGGTACAAACCGATGCGCAAATCGGCCCACCGATATTGAAGGTCGCCGCCATTTTGGGATCGGGCACCTGAAGCCCGGCCGGCGCCTTGCCCTGGAGCTGCCATGCGGCCCAACCGATCATGGCCACTCCCGATGCCCCGACGGGATGGCCCTTGGCGATCAGACCGCCCGAGGTGTTGATGCCGCATTCGCCCGTGGATTCGGCCCTGCCGTCGGCCCAATATCGCGCGCCTTTGCCGTACTCTGCCTTGCCGATGACCTCGGTGCCGATCGCCCCCATGACGGTGAAGCAGTCGTGGATTTCGGCCACGTTGACGTCATCCGGGCTCGCGCCGGCCATCTCGTAGGCGGCATTCATAGCGCGGAAGGCGCCCTCGGGCTTGAGGATGTCGCGGCCCTCCTTCTTCAACGGGTCGGTCGCCTGTCCCCAGCCGGCGATCTCGACACAATCGGATTTTGCGATGCCGAGCTTGGCCAGCCCCTCCTCGGTGGCGAGGATCATGCCGGCGTAACCGTCGGTGATCTGCGAGCAGTCGTAGGTCTTGAGCGGCAGGCCGTCGACGATGTAGCGGTTGCGGCCCTCCGCAGTCGCCGCCTCGTCGAGCGAAACCTGGATCTTCTGCATCTGGGCGTACGGGTTTTTGTTGCCGTTGGCGTACTCGCGCGACGAGATTTCGGCGAACTCGCGCTCCGTGGTGCCGTGCGCCGCCATGTAGTCGCGCATGACCTCGGCGAAGAGGTGGGGAAAGATGTAGACCTTGCCCTCGCGCTCGTCGGGGTGTGAGAAGTATCCCAGCACCTTACCGATGAGAGCGCCGTCCATCTTGCCCTCGTTGTCGCGCATCTTCTCGAAGCCGACCGCGAGGCCGACGTTTCCGAGACCCATTTGGATCTTGCCGATCACGCTCAAGACCGCCTGGCCGCCGCTCGCGCAGGCATTCTCCACCGCCTCGATCGGTTTGGCGCCGAGGCCCGGCACCATCGCCACGAGGCCGGCGAGCAGGCCCTGCTCGTTGAGCGAGAAGTTGCAGGTCGCGCCGACCGACGCGACGTCGATCGTCTGGGCTTCGGCGCCGATCTCGGCGCAGGTCTCGTTGACCGCGTTGGCCACGATCTCCGGCACCGTCATGTCGAAGAGCTTGCCGAACTTGGATTGATGGTATGAAGCTATGTAGACTTTTTTCACGATACCTCCTTGGATGTCCTCTGCTCCGCCGCGAAAAGGCTCCGGCAAAGCGTTGCTGATTTCAAAGTGCTCTTCTCACAACGCGCTCCCCGAGAGGGTGCCAGGCACGCCGATTCGCGGCGAATCGGGATGCCAGGCACCTCCGGTCATCGCGCCCTTGCCCTTCCACATTGCATCTGGGGTGGGTGGGCGGAAATCCGAAATCCGAAATCGTCATTCATGCTCCTTCTTCCACTCCTCCACCAGCTCCCCCTTCACCACTTTGCCGTAAGGTGTCCTCGGGAGTACATCGACAACGCGAAATTCTTTCGGAATCTTGTATCGCGCGAGGCGTTCGCCGGCGAAGCGGCCGAGGTCCTCGGGAGCGACGGTCTCACCCTCTGCCGCAACAACGAATGCCACCCCAACTTCGCCCCAGGTCTCGTGGGGCACCCCGACTACCGCCGCGTCGGCGAGCGATGGGTGCTGGAGGAGGACGTTCTCGATCTCCGCCGGGTAGACGTTGACGCCACCGGAGATGAACATGTCCTTGGCGCGGCCGGCGATGTAGAAGAAGCCGTCCGCGTCGTACCGGGCCATGTCCCCGGTATGGAACCAGCCGTCAGCGTCGCGCGACTCCGCGGTCGCCTCCGGGTTGTTCCAGTATCCGGCGCTGACGTGAGGCCCGCGAAAGCAGAGCTCGCCGACCTCATCGGGCGGCAGCCCCTGACCGCCCTCGTCGACCACCTTGGCTTCGGTGAACATCAGCGGACGGCCGATCGAGCCTGCCTTGGCCCACGCCTCTTCGTTCGACATCGCGAAGCAGTTGACTCCGACCTCGGTCAGGCCGTAGCCCTGGCGCATCACCACACCGCGCTTTCGATAGATGTCGATCAGGTGGCGGGGCAGCGGCGCGCCGCCGGAAAAGAAGCACCGCACATGCTTGAGATCCGCCGTTTCGAACTCGGGCGCATCGGCCAGCATCTTCCAGATCGTCGGCACCCCCAGCACCACCGTGCAGCGCTCCTCCTCGATGACCCGCCATACCTCGGCGGGGTCGAAGTCGCGGTGAAGGACGATGGTGCCGCCGGCAAGCATGATCGGCATCAGGAACGCACCGAGGCCGCCCGCGTGGTAGAGCGGTGTGAAGATCGAGCTCACGTCGTCCTCGGTGAGCTGCCAGCAGGCGACCGTGTTGTAGGCGTTCCACGCCACCATGCGGTGCGGCGTGATCACACCCTTCGGCCGGCCGGTCGTGCCCGAGGTGTAGAGCAAGCAGTACGGCTCCTCGGGACTGCACGCGGACGGCACGTACGCACCCTTACCAATCGACGAAAGGAGCGCATCCCACGTCAGGTGGTCTCCTGCGCCCTCCGCGTCGAGCGCCACCAGCCGGCCCACGTCGGCCAGCGACTCGAGCTCCCGCACGGTCTCGGCGTGTTCGGCGCCGTAGATCAACGCCGACAGCTCGCAGTCGGAGACGATGACCGCCAACTCGCCCGCCGTCAGCCGAGTGCCGAGCGGCACCAGAATGACACCCGATTTACCGGCCGCGAAAAACGCGTCGAGGAACTCCAGCCGGTTGCCGGACAGGATTCCGATGCGATCGCCGTGCTTGAGGCCGAGGCCGTAGAGCCACGCGCGCGCAGTGGCTGCAGCCCGGCGATCCATTTCGCGATAGCTGAGGCGGGCGCCAGTCGCCACATCCACCACCGCGATGCGGTCGGGCGACAAGCGAGCTCGCTCACCGATGATGTTGGCGCAGATCACGGCTGGGTCTCCTCGATCGCTCCGGCTGTGTCCTCCTCGCGTTTCGCTTCTGGGGGCGACATCGCCAACGCCGCCTGAATCGCCTCCAGCGTCTTGTTCGGGCACTCTCGCTGCGGCACGTGGCCACAGCCCTTGACGACGTGAAGCCGCGCTCGTGGCAGACCATCGAGCAACCGTTGCGCGTAGTCGAGGGTCAGCAACCCGTCAGAATCGCCCCACACCAGCTCCACCGGCACCACGATTTCGTCAAGACGCCCGTCGAGCAGGTAGGGTTCCATCTCGTCGGCGGTCTGGGCGAGTCGCCCGGCGGGACCGACCCGTGCCCAGCGGATGACGTCATCGAGCACGAAGTCGGGCAACGGAAGGGTCGCCGGACCCATCAGTGCCTTCATGGTCTCGCGCGCTTCCTCCCTCGTCTGCGGGTAGAGATTGACAGCCGGGTTCCCTTCCTTGATGGCCCCACCGTTGATTGCGACCAGCCGCGAGACAGAGGCAGGATAGTCATGGGCGTACAGCATCGCGACCCAGGCGCCGAGAGAGTTGCCGACCAGCACCGCCTGCTCGCCGGCGCAGACCGATTCCATCACCACCTCGACCCCCCGCAATACTTGATCGACACCCAACGGACCCTTGCGCGGATCGCTCTTCCAATGGCCGGGGAGGTCGGGGATCACGACCTTGTAGTCGTCGAGCAGTGGCGGCACCATCCGCGCCCAGGTCCCGGCCTGGTCACCGGCGCCGTGGAGCAGCACCATGCACGGCCCCTCGCCACCCACCCAGACTGTCATCCGGCCATCCGGGGATGGAACCTGGATCTTTTCGAACCCCAGCTTGCCGAGTGCCATACGGCTGAAGATGGCATCGACCTTGAGCGGCCGTTTCCACACCATCCACACCGAGATGATGATGCCGATGACGATCAAGATGCCGAGTGCGAGGAGGATTCTCAGAACCATTTTGCCCATGGGCTGCTCCCGAGGTCGAAATTTCGGATTTCGGATATCGGATTTCGAATTTCCGCCCCCCCGCGCGGCTCGAATTCGGAATTCGGAATTCGGAATTCGGCATGCCACCCCTCCACCCTGCACGCGAGACGCGTGCCCCATCCGGCTTCGCCCGTCGGGCTTCGCCGTGACAGGCTCACCGGATTGCTTGTCACGGCGGAACGCGGAGCGCGGAGCCGGAAGGGGCAGCCGTCCCGGTTGCTGGGTGGGTGGTAGGTGTCGGATCGCTTCACTCTTGACTCTTCACCCTTCACTCCTTACGAGCTCGTTTACGGCATCCGAAACGCCGCTCCCGCCTGGTTATACCCTACCCCTGAGCCGACCATTACAAGCAGGTCTCCCGAGGCGATTTTTCCCTGTTCAATTGCATCGTCCAACGCGATCGGCACGCACGCCGACCCCGTGTAGCCCCACTTCTCCATCACCGTGTGGGTGCGCTCCATGGGCAAACCGAGGTCCCCCATCACGAGCTCGATCGACGGCTTGCGGACCTGGGTAAAGATCGCGAAGTCGATGTCCGACACCTCGAAACCACCGTTGGCGGCCAAAGACCGCACCACCTTCGGCCAGCCCTCGTGGTTGACCTCCGGCGGGTAGCGCTCGATCATTTTGACTGTCGTGCGGCCCTCGCGCACCGCCTCGTCGGTCGCCGGCTCGAAGGTGGCGCCGGCGTAGATTCCCCAATGTCCGTGATAGCTGCCGTCGGCGCGCATCGCCGACGAAACGAAGCCCGGCTCATCGGCCGGCTCGAGCACCGCGGCGCCCGCGCCGTCACCGTAGAAGAAGACCATCGGATCGCCGTCGGCGGCCAGCTTCTGCATGTTGTAGACGCCGACCACCAGCACCGTTTTGAGCGCTTCGTTCGCTGCAATCAGACCCGAGGCGATAGCTGCTCCGGTCGGGAACGACGCGCACGCGCAACCGACGTCGAAGGTGCCGGCGTTGACTGCACCCAGCTTGTGCTGGAGAACAACCGAGGTCGCCGGCGTGATGTAATCGGGCGAATCCGTGCCGAGGATGATGAGGTCGACGTCCTCCGGCTTGCGGCCTGCCTTTTCCAAAGCCTGCTGCGCGGCCGGCAGGGCGATATCCGAGGTGCACCAGTCCTCCGGCGCCCACCAGCGCGTGCGGATCTCGGAGGACTCCTCCATCTTGTCGACGAAGTCGGGGATGTGGGCAAAACGTTTGCGAAGCTCGTCGTTGGAGACCTCGATCTCCGGAATGTAGCGACCGGTCGAAACGATCGTCGCGTAACGTGTCATGTGCGCTCCTTACTTCGGCGCGACCTCCTCTGAACGCGCTCCCCGAGAGGATGCCAGGCACGCCGATTCGCGGCGAATCGGGATGCCAGGCACCTCCGGTCAACGCGCCCGCGCCCTCCCGGCTCTCGTCGGGGTGGGTGGCATTCCTAATTCCTCATTCCGCATTCACGTGCCAATAACCAGCCCACCGTCAACGCTCAGCGTCGTCCCGGTGACCCAATTCGCCGCATCGGACGCCAGCCACAGATAGGCCTCGGCAATGTCCGAAGGATCGCCGATCCGCCCCATCGGGGTGTGGCCGACCATGGCGTCGAGGACCTTGTCGGGCATGGCGCTGATGATCTCGGTCGCGACGAAGCCCGGCGCGACCGCGTTGACGCGGACGCCAAACTTGCCGAGCTCGCGCGCCCAGGTCTTGGTCATGCCGATGACGCCGGCCTTGGTCGCCACGTAGTTGGTCTGGCCGAAGTTGCCGTTGAGGCAGGCGACCGACGAGGCGTTGAGGATCACCCCGCCGCCGCCAGCGATGAGGTGGGGCGCCACAGCTCGGGTGCAGTTGAAGACTCCCCGCAGGTTGACCCCGATGACGGCCTCCCAGGCCTCGTCGGTCATCTTCGAGACGACCGCGCCATCCTTGTACTTGACGAGCTGGGCGTCGCGCACGATGCCGGCGTTGTTGACCAGCACGGAGATCGAGCCCCAGCGGTCCACGACCTCGGCGACCGCCGCCTCGACCTGGCCGGCGTCGGCAACATCCACCTTCTGGAATGCTCCGGCGCTCGCAGGCGCCTCGTTGACATCCCACGCCGCCACCTTGCAGCCCTCGGCCATGAAACGCTCGGCCGTCGCTCGCCCGATGCCCGCGGCCGCCCCGGTGACGACGACAACTTTGTCTTTGAGCCCTGTCTCGATCATGGTTCCTCCTCGATACGCGACTGATCCCGGCGGCGTACAGCGTCGCGCCAAACCGGGCGGTGAAAAAACCAGGGGGCACCGTCACGCGGCGCCCCCTGGGAATCAGATCAGAAGAACCGGAACTCCAGTGTCGCCACGAAGGTGCGCGGCATGCCGTAGGAACCCGTGACTGCGCCCAGCACCGGGAGGTTGTAGCCGTTGGTCAGGTACTCCTCGTCGGTGAGGTTCTTGCCGCTGACGCCGAAGCGCCACTTGGCGTTGCCCGACAACCATGAAATCCATGCGTCCACCAGGCCGTACGCCGGTTGCACGAGCGGTAGAAGCGGCTGGGTAGCATCGAAGGGTTGGGTTCCGCCCTCGTTGGTCAGCACCGAATCGTCGCGATAGGCGTAGCCAACGCTGCCGGTGATCAGGCCGCCAAAGGCCGGGAAATCGATGTTGGCGCGGATGGCGCCGGTCCACTCCGGTGCGTTGGTGATCACCTGGGTGTCGACAAAACCGTCGTTGTTTTCGTCCAGGAACGAGTCAGGCTTCGCGTCAAGATAGGCGAGGAAACCCGACAAACCGAACCAGGATTTCGAGGCCCAGTTGTACTCGAGCTCGACGCCCTTGATCGTGGCGTCGCCGGCGTTGAGGAAGTTGCCGAAGAAGGCATCGTCGAGACCGTCGCCGTCCGAGTCGTAGGAGGTGAACGTGCTGACCTGGATATCGGTGTAGTCGCCGTAGAAGACGGCGGTGTTGAGGACCAGCGACCGGTTCGCGAGCACCGACTTGACGCCGACCTCGGCCACCGTCATGACCTCGTCATCGAACGGAAGAGCTGATTCCGGGAAGAGGGTCGACTGGGCGCGGACGTTGTAACCGCCGCTCTTGAAGCCCCGGTTGATCTTGAAGTAGCCCATGACGTCCGGGTTGAACTGATAGTCGAGACCGATCTTCGGAGCCCAGGACGTGAAGGTCGTTTCATCATCGAAGTCGGCCGCAACGAAATAGTAGTCGCTGAAGTCGTCGGGGGGAATGTTGTAGACGTTGAAGGCCCTGCCGTGCTTCGTCTCCCGGGTCGGCCGCAAGCCGAGGTTGAGGGTCAGATGGTCGGTGAGCTTGACGCTGCCGTCGGCGTACACGGCGTAGGATTTGGTACCCATGTCGCCAGTCGTCGTGTTCGGGAAGTTGGTGTAGAAGATGGCCTCGACCTGGCCTCCCGCCAGACCGTCGAAGTAGAAGAACCCGAGGACACCGCTCCACTTGTCGCTGCCGGTGTAGACGAGCTGGAACTCCTGCGTGGTCTGATCGTCGTAATAGGTCGCCTGAGAGTCGGCGATCGCCGCCGGTGTGGTATCGAAATCGATCCAGTTCCTGGTGTCGGTCTCCCGGTAGGCGGTGATGGACTTGAACTTCAATCCGGGGTTGATTTCCCAGGCCAGCGTCAGGGAGTAGCCGGTGGATTTCGTGTCGTTGACCGGATCGATGCCGCTCTCGGTGTCGAAGAGGTTCGGCAACGGATCGCAGGCCTCGCCCAGGTACACCCAGCAGAACGGGTTGGATTCGAGCCGCGTGAGGCCGACCGGCTCGGCGTTGTCTTCGGTAGAGTCGTAGTCCGCCCGCAGCGACACCTTGTCCGACGGCAGCCACTCCAGTGCGAAGCGGTAGGCGGTGGTGTCCTTGTTCGAGACATCTCTATTCTGGTAGAGGTTCCTGCCGTAACCGTCGCGGGTGAGCTTGGCGAAGGAAGCCTTGCCGAGCAGCTTGTCCTTGACGATCGGTCCACTGATATTGAACCGGAACTCTTCGGTACCAAAGGTCCCCGGGTTCCAGGTGATGCGGCCCTCGGGCGTGTTCGAAAGCGGCCTGGTCACGTACTTGATCGCGCCGCCGATGGTGTTTTTGCCGTACAGGGTCCCCTGTGGGCCGCGCAGCACCTCGACCCGCGAAACGTCATACACGTCGAGCAGCGCGCCCTGTGCGCGGGCGATGTAGACATCGTCGATGTAGAGACCGACGCCGGGATCCACCCCCCACAGCGGGTCCGCCTGGCCGACCCCGCGAATGAACGCGGTCAGCGTGGTCGACTGGTTGCGGCCCTGGTAGATGGACAGATTGGGGACATAGCCCTCGAGCTCGTTGATGGCCGACGCAGCGACGTCATTCAGCTGATCGCCCGCCACCACCGAGACGGCGATTGGAATCTCCTGCAGAGCCTCTTCCCGCCGCCTCGAGGTGACGGTGATCTCGCCGGCGAACGGCTGCCGCGCGAGGGCTTCCTGGATGGCCTGTTCCTCTTCGGTCGTTGGGCCTCCTGGCTCCTCTGTCTGTTCTTGGGCCAGTGCCGGGATCGCCAACACCAGCATGACGGCGAGGGCCGCCACCATCACCACCCTGTTGATCCATCGATCGCTCATATCTTCCTCCCCTTTTTCCCTAGTAATTGGATGCCAGGCCTCTCACATCGCGGCGAAGCACCCCGTTGCGCAAAATGCGGATAAAACCATCGACAGCTTGCTGCGCCTCCATGCCGAAGTGCATGGGAACGCCGAAACACTTCTCGACCGTGTAGAAATAAAAGAGCCAGCGGGTGGCAACCATCACCGCCACCATCGGGTCGGCGTCGGCGAGCCGACCGTCGCGCTCGAGCTCTTCGAAGTGGGGGCCGTACTTCTCCCGGAAGCGGTCGGCCATGGTCTCGTAAAAGGAGCGAATGTGGCGCCCCTGGTGCTCGATAACATCGACGAAGACGAGCAGGATCGAGGCCTTGTTCTCCTCCACCGTGAGCTCGATCGCGGCCGCCAGCTCCTCGAGATCGTCGGGGAAGTTGGCTTTCGTGAACAACTTTTCCAGCGGGTGTTCGGGGTCGAGGAGCCGCTCCCAGTAGTCGTCGATCAGACGCTGGAAGATCGCCTCCTTGGAGCCGAAGTGGTGGTAGAGATTGCCGGTGGATTGATCGCAGGCTTCGGCGATCTGGCGCATCGACGTCGCGCCATAGCCGTGGGTCGAGAAGAGCTCGAGCGCCACCTCCAACACCCTGGCGGTGGCGACCTCAGACCTCTCGGCCTGGCGTCCGTTGGTTCCCCTCGGCATTTTCTTTTTACAAACCGAACGTTCGTTTTGTAAGTTACGCCGCGAATCTGAAGATGTCAAGGCAATTCGCTACGCGAATTGCTAAACAAGGACTTCGATTGAAATTTGTGGTGCAGGCGTCTCGCCTGCACAATGTGGACGGTTCAAATGTGCGGCCGAGACGGCCGCACCACAAAGGCGCCACCGGATTTTGTGGCGCACGCCTCTTGCGTGCGGGCTGGGTGGGCGGAATTCCTAATTCCGAATTCCTAATTCCTATTTTGCGGCGCGCGGTTTCCGCGGTTTCAGTTTGCGGCCTTTCCCCGCGCGCGTCGCGCGTGCATCCGGCTTCATGCCGACCGGCACCAGTTGCAGCTGCATCGCGTCGAGGTCGACCCGCACCAGCCGGACCTCGATCGGGTCGCCGAGCCGCCACACCCGTCCGTTGCGCTCCCCCAGCAACCGGTGGCCACCCTCGTCGTAGCGGTAGTAGTCGTCAGTCAGCTCCGAGATATGGACCATGCCGTCGACCGAGAGCTCATCGAGGCGGACGAAGAGGCCGAAGTCAGTGACGCCCGAGATGTGGCCGGCGAAGACCTCGCCCTCGCGCTCGCGCAGATAGATCACGGTCTTCCACTCGACCGCCGCCCGCTCGGCGGCCTCCGCCCGCCGCTCGGCCGAGGAACACGTCTCTCCGAGACCGACAAGCTCGGTCTCCAGGGCCTCGCGCTCCGCACCCTCCGGCATAGCGCCCTCGGCCTGCAGGCGGCGCAGCATGCGGTGGACGATGAGGTCCGGATACCGCCGGATGGGCGAAGTGAAGTGCAGGTACTCGTCGGTCGCCAGGGCGTAATGGCCGCGTGGCTCTGGGGTGTAGAGGGCGCGGGCCAGGGTCCGCAGCACCAGCATGTCCACCAGCAGCTCCTCGGGCCGGCCGTCGGCCGCCTCGAGCAGTGCCTGCAGGGCCTCAGGAGGCATCGATTTGGGATCGCCCTTCAAGCGCAGACCGAGGTCGGCCACTACGCTCTTCAGCTCCTCGACCCGCGTCGCCTCCGGCTCGTCATGGACCCGGTAGAGCGCCGGCTGGTCGGCATCCATCAGGATTTCCGCCACCGAGCGATTGGCCGCCACCATCAGCTCCTCGATCAGCCGGTGGGCTCGGTTGCGCGCGGCGGGTTGGATCGACACCACCCGTCCCTCGGGGTCGAGCAGAAGCTCGGGCTCGGCGAGGTCGAAGTCGAGGCTCCCCTGCTCGCACCGCCTCCGACCGAGCCGCTCCGCGGCCTCCGCCAACAGCTCCAGCGAGTCTGCAAAAGGTTCGACGTCGCCCGGCCAATCGCGACGCGGAAGGTCGAGCCACTCCGCAACCTCCAGATACGTGCACCGGCGGCGGGAACGAATCACCGAGGACGACGCCTTGCGTCCCCTCAGCTCTCCATCCGGGTTTACCGAGTACCACACCGTCCACGTCAGACGATCCTCGGCCTCGCGCAGTGAGCACAGGTCGTTCGACAGCTTCTCGGGCAACATCGGCACGCACAGCCCCGGGAGGTAGACCGACGTCCCGCGATTTTTCGCCGCCTCGTCGAGGGCCGAGCCGGGGCGCACGTAGTGGCTGACATCGGCGATGTGAACTGCGACCTCGATGGACCCTTTGGCGCCCGGCCTCGCGCTCACCGCGTCGTCGAAATCGCGCGCGGTGCGACCGTCAATCGTGATCGCCGGCTCGGATCGCAGATCTTCACGGCGGCCGATCTCCCGTTTCGATATCTCGGACGGCAACATCTCCGCCTCGGCCAAGACTCCTTCATCGAAATCCACCGGGATGCCGTGGGCTCTGAGCACCGCCTGTTCGACCACGCCGGGATCGGTGGGTTGACCGAGTCTTTCGAGCAACACCCCTTTCGCGTGATGGCCACGGGAGTCGACCGAGTCGACGGAGATCACCACCAGCTCGCCCTCCTCGGGCTCGCCTTCGACCCTGGATCCAGTCGGCACGACCGTGAATCGCAGCCGGCGCTCGAACGGACGCACATGGGGCCGACCACTTCCAACCGTCCAACGACCCAGGACCTCGCGCCGGGCGCGTTCGAGCACCCTCACCACCACACCTTCGCGAACGCCGTCGGCCCGGGCTCGTTTGCGCGGTTTTTCCAGCCGCACGAGCACGGTGTCCCCCTCGAGCGCTCCCCGGACTCCCTGCGGTGGGACCCGCACTGGCGCTCCGTGCGTTCCCTCCACCACGACCTCGACTTTCCCGCCGGCCGCACGGCGCAATCGCCCGGTCGCCAGATCCGAAGCCTCGGACGCGAAATAGCGCTTGCCGCGGCCGAGCACGATCTGGCCGTCGCGCTGCAGCGCCTTCAGGACCGGACGCAGCAAATGCCTCACTTCCGATCTCCCGAGCTTCCGCTCGGCGGCGAGTTGATTGACCAGCTGCTGGACGGTCAGACCGCGCGGGCCGCGTTTTCGGATCGCGGACAGCAGCTCGGTGGGGTTGAATTCACTGTTGGGGGATTCTTTTCGCATCCTGGTTATTGAAGCACAGCAAGTCGAATTTGGAATGAGGAATCAAGAATGAGGAATTCCCAACCACCCCCGATACACCCGGGTGGGGGGAGGTAAATTCGAAATCCGAAATTCGAAATCCGAAATCGACGCGCTACTGCGCACCGGCAAGCTTGTTGTAGAGCCAGGCGAAGATACAGCCGCCGATCGCACCATCGATGAAGCCCCAGATGCCGCCGATCACCGCTCCGAGATAGCTGAAGCTATAGCCGAAGTAGAAGTGGTCGAGGTTGCTCATCACCTGGCCCTCGAAACCGAAGAGCAGCAGCCACACGGTGGCCAGGAGAACCGTCGCTCCCCAGAGAATCCCGCAGGTCAACGCGAACGCCTTGGTGTTCAAACGCATCTCGAACCCTCCTCCGTTTCCTCTCGTCGATTGTTTCCTCTGCGCAAGGGTAACACCGCCTGTGCTCGGTGAGAAATGTCTATTCAGCGATTCGCCCAGAGAATGGTGCCTTGACACCCGTCCGGCCCGGATCTACCATTCACGTCCCGCCTGTGTGCGAAAGTGGCGGAATTGGTAGACGCGCAAGATTCAGGATCTTGTGGGCGCAAGCCTGTGGGGGTTCGAGTCCCCCCTTTCGCACCATTACGAAGCTCCCCAGCTATCGAAGAGTCTCGAGTGCGCTCACGACGAGGAGGCCAGGGGACTCGTCTCACCCCCGCCTGCGCGCTCATCATGACCTCGTCCTTTAGACGAGGCCTGATTCGCATTGCGCAGTCGTGCGCGAGTTCGGGCCCCCCTTTCGCACTATTCCAACCCGGATTGACCAAACAACCTCTGGGGATCAGAAAGATGGCCTCCGAATGGCCGAAGGGCCGGCCACAGATGGCTGCCGAATGCACGTGGCCTTTCGGATGCCTGCCAGTTCGCGGCGGCTGTTTGTTTCGGTATGATCCGACCATGCCACGACGACCGAAGATCGTGCTGCCGATCCTTATCGCGTGGCTGGTCCTCGCCGGACTCTTCGTCACCAAGTTGGGCGGTGGCGGTCAGGACGACATGTTCGTCACCTACCACTACGCACGATCCGTGGCCCATCGAGAGGATCTGGTCTTCAACAGCGGCGAACGTCATTTCGAAGCGCCTGAGCCGGGAATGGCTCTTCCGCTAGCCGGCGTCTAAAGGCTGACGGGCTCGCCCATCAACGACTGTCAACCGCTCTGCTCGGCGGCACACTCCTCGTCAGTTCGACTTCTATCTAGATCTGCCACGGCGCTGGCGTGTCTCATGGTCGCTGCACACGCGGCGCCAAAGAGGCCAGTCGTCGCAGGTCTTCTGTCGGCCATCGCCGTCTGGCTGCGGCCGGATACCGTATTGGGTCTCATGGCGCTCGGGCTTCTCCTGTGGTCGCAGAAACGCCGTTTTCCGCTGAGGTTCAGCCTTTCTGCAGCGCTCGTGGTGTTGATCGGGTTGGCTTCGGTGTGGAGCTATTTCGGCCACCCGTTGCCTTCGACGCTGGCCGCCAAGCAAGCGATGGCACAGTGGCAGCCGCGGACCTGGCCAAGCGGCGCCGACTTCTGGAAGGCCCTCCTGCCCCGGTAGCGCTCCCACCTCGGCGGTTTGGCGCCGGTAATTCTCATCGGGGGAATGATCGGCTGGATTCCCCAGTGGAAACGGGGAGGCACGCCGGCGCGGGTTCTTGTTTTGAACGGTGCCGCGCTCGCCTTCCCGATTCTCGGTGTGCCGTTCAACCTCTGGTACGTGATACCTGTCATTGCTGCCTGGTTTTGCGGATTCTCCTACCTGGTTCCCGAGCTGTGCCGGCGGCTTGCGAAATATTCGATAACGGAACTCGCCCGAGGCCGAGCGGCAAATCGAATCGAAGCGGCCATCTCAGTTGTCGTAGTTGCCGCGGTGGCACTACGCGTCGTCCCGATTATCAGCGGCTGCCAAGAAGCGGGCCATCTTGACGCGTACCGCGAGGCGGCGCTCTGGATCCGGGACTACGCGCCTCCCGACTCGACGGTCGCCTACTACGAGGTGGGCGTGATCGGCTGGTACAGCGAGCGGCCGATCCAGGATCTGCTGGGGCTCGTGACCCCCGCGATGATTCAAGACCTGGCACACGGCAGGAGTTTCGGAAGCGCGCTCAGGGAGCGCCCGACAGCGCTTGTTCTCGATCACACAGATCGCCGCATCTGTAATCTGCCGAGCCGCAAGTATTTCCGAAAGATCTACGAACCGGTCGCCGTATTCCCAGATGCTGGGGGCGGCGAGCTAGTGGTCTTCCGCAAGCGACCATCAGTGCCAGGCCAGACCTGGCAAGTGTGCCACGTCTCGCATTGATGCGCTGCCATCGTGCGAGAGGACTCACCATCGAGGTGAATGATCATCCCATGAGCGAGGTGGCAACAATCGCTTCAGAGTTCTTCGATTTCACGGCGACGCCGGTGCCGCCCACCCGCTTTGTCCTTACGCTTGCGGCCGCGTTTTCCACGCTCCTGCCGCCACTCGGCGTATTCGTCGCGTTCGTCACGATCGACCCTCGGGCGCCGCATTGATTCGTCGTCGTCATTCGGCACGTCCTCGTCGACGAGACGTCGCCGATTGATCCCTTGTTCGCCGCTCATGATGGCTCCGATGCCTGTTCCCGTTCAACGTTCTTCTACGATATTACCGAATGTCGGACCTCAGCACCACCCGGATTCGCGGGATCTCACGAGGACCGTTTTGCGAGAACCGTTTTTCAGGGACCGGCCACGTCGTCGTCATTGGGAAACTCGCTCTCGTCAAGGTGATGAAGTGCTGTAGCGAGTCCATAAGGAATCAACCCCTCAAAGATACGCTTTGACCCGGCGAGCGACTCTGCGGCAGGCCTCCTCGAGCTGTTCCATATCCTGCTCGGTGTGGGCGGTCGCCGCCGCTCCGTGGCCGTGGACGAGGTGGATGTCTTCGAGCAACAGGGCCGGGCTCAACACCCGATCCCTCAGGGCGACATCGCACACCCCGGGGTCACAGACCATCTCGGGCCGGTCGAGCACGGTGGTCGCGTCATAGGGAAAGTGCACCATGCCGAGGGAGCTGCCCGCCGAGAGCTCGTCGATTAAACCTGTTGCGTGTGCGGGTATGCCCTCGTCGACGAAACCCCGCACCATCGCCTTCCGCATCTTCCGGCCGAGCTCTCCAAGCCACGGGTAGATCTCGTCCTCGTGTTCGACAAGGTGGGTCATATAGACCTTTGCTGCGATCAGCGACGACGGATGGGCGCAGTAGGTGCCGCCGGAAAAGAACACCCGGCATCGCTGGTCGCGACCCGCCTGAGCCATGATATCGGCTCGACCTGCCAGGGCCGCCACCGGCATGCCGCCGCCAATCGCCTTGCCGTAGATCGCGAGGTCGGGCTCGATCCCGTAGAGAGCTCCCAAGCTTCCGGCATGGAATCTGAATCCGTCCACGACCTCGTCGAAGACGAGAAGAGCGCCGTACTGTCGGGTGAGCTCGCGGGCGAGATCGAGGAACTCGCGAGTCGCCGGGATCAGCCCGCCGGCGCCGATCAACGGTTCGACAACGAAGCACGCGAGCTGATCGCCGTCGCGTTTGAAATCGTCCTGCAACCGCTCCGGGTCATTGAAACCGGTCACGATCACCTCGTTGGTGAGGGCCGCCGGAATGCCATCGGAATCCACGCCTTGAAAACCGACTCCGTCAGTACTCTGGAAGAACGACCCCTTGAGGCCCCAGGGATGTCCACCCTGCCATCCACCGCCGACCTTCATCACCCGCTTTCGTCCGGTAAATGCGCACGCCAGGATCACCGCATACATGTTCGCGAGGGTTCCCGATGTGGTCAGCCGGATCTGCTCTGCGCCGGTCTGCCGGCAGAGGATTTCGGCGACCTCGCCCTGGAGACGGTCGACCATCCCCATCTGGAGTCCGAAGCCGGCACCGAACGTGCGCGCCAGCTCAGAGGTCACCACCTCGGGGTTGTGGCCGAGGAGGTTGGCCAGGTGTCCCTGCCAAAAGTCGAGGATGTCGTGGCCGTCCTCATCGATGACGCGGCCCCCCCGCGCCGCGACGATCCGCGGCGCGAAAGGCTCCATCAGGCGGATGGTGTGACTACCGCCGTCCACCAGATTCGCCCTGGCGGCCTGGTTGAGGGCCGCAGATTGCGGCGATCGCGCGCCGAGCTCATCGGCGAGCTCGGTCAGGAGCGCGGAGTAGTCACGTTTCACCACCTCGTCTCCTCCCGAATGAACCGGGGGCCTTGACGCTACGGACACCGATGGGTCTCCCCTCCCGGCACCGAGAGGGGAGCCCGATGGTCTATCGCGTGCTGGTCAGCTGACCAACTCCTTGCCGCAGTCGCAAGTGCCCGGCTCTGCGGACACGTAATTGCAGGTGCAGGAGCCGCCGCAGTTGCAGAAATAGAGCCCGCTGCCCTCGAGGCTTACCGTCCTGACGTCGGTACCGCACGTGCATTTCGTGTCGTCTTCAGCGTCGATCGTGCAGGTGCAGTCGGCGCCGTGGGTGCACAGCTTCGCGTCGTGACCGTCGATCTTGACGACGTGGGCGGCGGCCAGCTCACTGCCGCAGCTGCAGGTGCCGGGCTCAGTGCTGATCGAGCCGCAGTCACACGCTGGACCGCAGTTGCAGACGTAGACGACGTCGTGACGAACTGCGGGAACCGTTTCGTCGACCATTGTCTCGGTCTCGACCGCCATCTCGGTCTCTGCGGCCGGCTCGGTCTTGGTACAACCCAGGACAGCGATCATCGCAACACAGACAACCATCAACATAGCGCATTTCTTCATGACCCCTCCTTCTGACCCGTCGGCGTTTGAATGTCGTTCACCGCCCGGCGGGCGCATCGCGCCGCCTATCCTATCGCTTCTCTGTCGTCGACAGGGCTCGGCGCAGGTTTTTTCTGATCTCGACGTTTGTGGAATGGATCTCAGTTGATCACAGGGTCGGCAAAGGCCTCGTCGAGTACGGCCTCGATCTTCTCCTTGCCGTCGCCCGCGAAGCTGAGGAAACGGACGCCGATGCCGTCGACGCCACCCCGGTCATTGTGGGCCTGTCGAACGACCTCGGCCTTGGCGGAAACCGACCCCTGTTGACCGCCCAGGTTGATGGTCACAACCACCTGTTCACCCGGCTCGAACGAGGTCTCGGTCTCGACCAGCATTCCCGAGGCAGACAGGTTGACGATTTCGCCCAGGACCTCAACGGCGCCGTCACCAACAGATGTCTGAAGGTGGGTCGAAAATCGGAGGTT
>CAYRFI010000037.1:20702-34332 GCA_964423595.1 uncultured Thermoanaerobaculia bacterium
TTGAGAAGCTCCGCCACCTGCTGACCGATGAGCTCCGGAGGATCGTCCAGGAGCATCACCCGGTTGACGCCGCGACCGATGAGATCCCGGGCCGCGTCCGCCTTGCCGGGTTGCGCGAGAACGAGGAGAGAAGTGTTACGGCTCGCGGACATCCCATGGCGGATGGAATCCACGACCTTTTCGAGCGTTCCCTCTTTGACCTCGGAATCGAAGATCACGAGATCGAACGGTTCCGAACGAGCCAGTTCGACCGAGTTTTCGGGTGCGGCGACCTTCACGACCTCCAGCTTCTGGCGGTCGAGCACCGGCGCGAGCGCCTCGAAGGGACCCCTTCCGATCCCTGCCACCAACACCAAGGCTCTTTTTTCCAACACCTGTCCGACACCACCCTCGCTGACAGTCACCTCCATCATACCGCGCGTCTACGCGAGCTTGTTGTTCTTGACCACCCGCGAGATATTGTCGGCGTCCCACAAGATGAGCTTGGTGCCTCGGGCGAGGTATCTGGTGCGGGCCGGAATGCCCTTCGGCCAGACGAGGATTGCGGCCGTGCACGCGGGATGGGCACGAACAGTCGTCAGAAGGTCCTGGGCGGCCGCAGTCGCACCTCCCTTCGGGCCCGCGCTGCACTGGACAATGGCTTTGTTGTCGATCACGAGGTCGAATCCGCGATAGATCGAATCCCCTGACCTTTGGACCCGGCGCCCAAGCATCTTCAACAGGCGAACAACCTGACTCTTGAGAGCCGCATCGTCGAGTGCGCGCCAATGGGCCGGTTTGGCACTCGCCGGCGGCAACCGTGCGTCCTTACCGCCCCGCAACTCGGCTAGGAGTTTTTCCTTCTCGGCATCCCGGTCCTCGGCATCGGCACTCGCGGCATCCTTGCGCGCGGCGGCCTCCAGCCATTGTTGCGTCTTCTCGTCGTCCGGGAGACCACGTATTGTTTCCACCGTCTTGATCACCATGAACGTACCAAAGACCGCCAGCCCAATTGTGGCGATCAACACGTACTGGTTGAGCATGCGATTGACGAAGAAGAGACCCAACACCAGAAAGGTAGGCAGAAGTATGAGGGAAAAATATCCGGCCGACTGAATTGCCAGGCGTAACCTCAGATCCATTTCGGCCCCTCCTTCGGCGGGTCACGTTGCGAATCTCCGAGGTCCCCGCTAGTCGCCGAGTGGATCTGAAAAAGCGTCCTCGATGACTTCGTCAAGAACATCCTTACAGTTGTCCCTGAAGCCGATGAATCGAACACCGATACCGCTGACGCCCTCACGGTCCTTCGAGGCATGGCGAACGATTTCCGCGTCACCGATCACAGAGCCACCTCGATCCTCGATGAGGATTTCGAAAACCACCCTCTGGCCCGGCTCGAGAAGAGTCGGGGTTTGGACCAACATGCCGGAAACGGAGAGGTTTGCGGTCTGGCCGAAGATTTCCTCGGTGCCGTTGTCGAGTGAAGTATAGAGGCGCGTCGCGAACCGCACCGCCGCTCGCGGCGCAATGTGAAGCAAGTCCGCGACTTGCTTTTCGATGAGATCCTCAGGATCGTCGAGCAACATAACCCGATTGACACCATTGCCGATGAGCTTTCGCGCACGTTCATCGTTCCCGGGTTCGGCCATGACCAGAAGCGAGGATTTGGCGCTCGCAGATCCTTCGGCTCGAAGCTTGGCGACAACCTCCTCGAGCGGCATCTCGTTGGGCTCTGCGTCGAAAATGATGAGGGCGACCGTCTCCGAAACGGCCATTTCAACGGCCTCTTCGGGAGAGCCTACCCGTTCGATCTCGAGCTTCTGCCGCTCGAGCACAGGGGCGATCGCTTCGAATGGTCCCCGACCGATTCCTGCCAGCAGAACCTTGGATCGCTTTTCGGACACGGATCCTCCTCGCCGCACCGAATGGGACCGTTAGAGACGTTCGGTGCGCTCCTTCCACTATACCCGCAACATCCCGAGCCCGCATTATTCATGAGCGCGGCGAGTGATACCCTGAATCTGATGAAGAGTCCGGCGACGGCCCGCTACTCATTCGGCGAAGAGGTCGCGAACAGCGTCACCCACGGCGTGGGATGGCTCCTGAGTGTGGTCGGGCTGGCCATCCTGGTGACATTCGCAGCCGTCACTGGCGGGGCGCTCCGCGTCGCCTCCTGTGCCGTGTTCGGCGCGACCCTGGTTCTGCTCTACGCGGCCTCCACTCTGTACCACGCTTTACCTTCCGAACGCGCCAAGCACATCTTTCGCGTGCTCGATCACTCTTCTATCTTCCTCCTCATCGCAGGAACCTACACACCATTGTCGTTGGTGGCCGTCGGAGGACCGTGGGGCTGGTCGCTTTTCGGCGCCATCTGGGCACTGGCGGCGACCGGAGTTCTGCTCAATACGTTCGCTCACGGTCGGTGGCGCTGGTTGTCGATCACCCTTTACGTATCCATGGGTTGGTTGGTGGTCATTGCCATTCGCCCACTGGTAGCTTCGGTGAGCACCGGAGTCCTGGTGCTGATCGTTGCCGGTGGCCTCGCTTACACTCTCGGGCTGGTGTTCTACGGCTGGCGTCGACTCCCCTATGGGCATGCGGTGTGGCACGTGTTCGTGCTCGCCGGCAGCGTGCTCCATTACCTGGCCGTCTTTTTCGCGGTAGGGTTGGCGTCGTAGCTCTGTTCGTCCACGATCAGGGGCGGCATATTTGCCGCCCCTGCAGGTGTTTCACTGGTGATTTTGTAGGGGCGGGATAAATCCCGCCCGCAATTCCAGCGTTCACTCAAACTCGAGAGTGATCTTTTCCTCACGCTTCTTTTTCTTCCGCACGGATACGGTCGAGGGAGCGTTCCTCGGCGCCGGCTGCGGCCCGTTTGTCGGTCTCGAAAGGACATCCGTCAGAGGCTCCGGTTCCGGCTCGGCGGTCAGTTTTTCCATATAGTCCTGGAGTTGCTGGGCGCCATCTTTGGCGAAGCTGACAAAACGGATGGCGACGCCGTCGACTCCGCCTTGACTCGTGGTGGCGTGGCGGATGATCTCGCCGCGTCCAAAGATGGTGCCAACGGCATCCGAGAGGTGGATCTTGAAGACCACCGGCGTTCTGAGCGGCGGACGGTGCTGGGTCCTGATCAACATCCCGGTCGATGAAAGGTTGACCGTCTGGCAAAAAAGCTCGCGGCCGGTGTTGCCGAGAGCGGCCTCGACGTTGGTGGCCAGTCGAATCTGGACCCGCGGCGCAACCTCGAGGAGATTTGCCATCTGATCGCAGATGATCTCCGGCGGATCCGTGACCAGCATGACGCGGTTGACACCACGGCTCCTCAGGGCCCGCGCCACGTCAACCTGGTCCGGTTCGGCGAGCACCAGGATCGCTGCGTTGCGGCTTGGCGATGAGGAATCCCGAAACGACCGTACCACTCTCTCCAGCGGCCAGTTGCAGGGCACCGCGTCCATCAGAATGACATCGTAGCGGTGCTCGCCCGCAAGATTGACACCGGCCTCCGGGGTCGCGACCCAGTCGACCTGGACCGCGTCACGGCGCAGGACTGGCGCCAGTTTTTCGAACGTCCCGCGCTCGATGCCAGCGGCCAACACCTTGGTATCTGCGTGTTCCACGTGCCCTCCAACGTACCACCGGCAGAACCGGAGGTCCATCCCGTCATCGACACGGCCTTCGAGTCGGCGTAGCTCCACCTGCGCCGTAGCCCGTGCCGGGCGCCTCTTCCATTGTCGCACTATTTCTATCGAAAGGCGTGATCTGGATCATTTTCCGACCGCAATTGGTGCCTGGGACTCCAACCATCGCCTGCGCAGAACCTCCGGCGGTTCCTGCCCCGTATCCAGGGCGAGCAGGAGTGGATAGAGCCAGCCGGCATCGACCGAGAACAGGTCCCCTCCGGCCTTCAGTGCTGGGTGAGAACGCGGCACAACAACGCCCCCTGCGATCCATCCGGCAGGACCCCGACCTTCGCACAGGCTCACGCTTTCCGGAGACATGGCCGAGCGGAGAGCTTCGAGGATGTCGGATTCGTGTGGTCGGAGATCGTTGGGCGGTGTCTTGCGGTGCGCGAAAACACCGCGAAATCGGCGCCGCAGAAAGTCGGCCGCCGCGCGGATTCGATCTGCAACGCGCTTGTGAAAACGCCGAAGACGGCGCGGGGGTGACTGAAACCGAATTCCCGTCAGCTCGGCGAGAAGTTGACGAATCTCACTCGACGCGAGCAGCGTCGCATGTGGATCCACGACATCTCCAGCCGTTCCCTCACCGGTCTCGATTGCCGCCAGCACCCCACCGCGTTCTTCCGCCAACTGTCGAATTCCCTCGACCGACAGTCGGAGATCATCGCTCGAGGCCGTTTCCAGGAGCGGGAGCCGGCAGATCTCGCGGGCCCGAATCCCCTTTCGGGCCGCCCGCAGGAGCAGGATGCCGAGCCTCTCGCGGTCTCGCGCTGCCATCTCGGGCAGTCGGTCCGAAACCTGTACCATCATCCACACCGCTCGATCCACCAACTCGTCGACAAACGGCGTGACCACACGGCGCATGTCGGCAGCGCTCGCACCGGGCGCCACCAAGCCGCCGAGCTCCAGAGCCGCCTCGAACGGTGGATAGCCGGGAACACTGGCACGGGCCGACACCACCCCATCTCGAAGCAGCCACAGCACCGGATCATCTCCGTTTCGCGTCAAACCCAACCTGCAGGGCATCGGTTCCCCGAGCTGGAGATGAAAGAGACCGCCGGCAAACCCCGTTGGGAGGGCAGTCCCATCAACCAGAATTCGGGCAGGTGCGAAACGTGATGCAATGGCCAACCATCTCGCGGCGCGCCGTTGGTCGAGGCCGGCGCATCGCCATTGGATCACGACGGATGCCGTGGCGTCCGATCCCATTCGGTTCGTCGCGTGCGATCGGCGGCAGCCCCGCGTTTCGAAGGACCATCGTCGACCCGCTTCCGAGCATACGATCCGCAGGCGAGCCCCCCGCAGACCGCCGGCCCATAGCAGCGCCTCCATTCCCGATCGCTCGAGCTCCGCAATGGCCCCTTGCCGAACGTCTGGTCCGAGTTCAACATCGAGGGCCGATCGAAGATCGGCACATACGCGATTGTCGATGGTCGGCCCTTGCCAGGAGATCTCGAACCTGCGCCTCCGGCTCCGAACAGAAACGTCGGCAGCGCCGATTCGCAGGGCCAATCGAACGAGCTCGGCCGGCACCTGCCACGTCCCCCTGAGCTGAGCCTCGCACAGGGTTTCGAGCTCGCTCGAGACGTCAATGGTCAGAAACTGATCACTCATGACAAACCTCGGCCCCCTCGAGGATTGCCTCCAACGCCAGCTTGGAGAGGCATCGGTGCCGGACGGTCGCACGAACCCCCCGTTGGTGGACGACTGCGTCTGCCAGCAACAGTGCCGCCCTCGCGGGACAGCGACCGGCCCAGCATCGAATCGACTGCCACAGGCGTCCACCTTCGTCCAGGACCACCCAACAGACACCAAGCCCAATCGCCGTTCCGTCGAGAATCGTCGTCTCGAAACCCGGATTTTCGGCGACGAGAATTCTGCACGGCTCGCCCGCCGCAGCCAACCGGACCTCGACGTGGGCCGTCAGCTCATCACCCGCAGCGCGATCGAGAAGCTCCTGCCACTGGTCGAGGTTGACCGCCGCCAGCACTTCGGCCACCGCCGAGCTCTCGGCCTGGTCGATATCAAGAACAACTCCGCCGCCTCGGGCGGCTCGACGCGCCAGCTCAGAACGACCCCTGCCACAGGCGAGGCGACCCTTGCTCGCTATTTCGCGTACCCGTGAGAGCGAGATTCGCCTTCCTGGGACCCGCCTCAAGAGGCGACGTGCGAAGAGCGCGTGGATTTCCTCGAATGAGCGGGGCCTGATCGCGGCTCCCCGCACGAGGCCCACGATGTCGTCGGCTTCGCCTGCGTGAAAGCTGCGCCGCCACCGAAGCCTACCGCAGACAAACGCAAGCGCTGCCAACGCCAGGGTCGTCGCGATGACTATTTGGAAAAAGACCGCCGTTCGAGTTGGCGATGGGTCCGATTCAACCGTGACAAGAGGATTCGCTTCTGCAGCCGACTTCTCAACAACCTGAATGGCGCTCGCGTCAACGGCCCGCCATCTCCCATTCTCGCCCTGGTACTCCGCCCAGGCGTGAAGGCCCGACCGAGCCCGGCCGACTTCACCGATCCAGCCCACCGCGAGCCTCGATGGAACGCCAATGTCCTCGAGCATGGCGACCACGAGTGAGTTCTGAACATCACAGTCACCGGCTCCGATGGCCGCGGCGCGAGTAAAGAGTCCGATCGAAAGCTCCCTCGCCTCCATATACCTTGCTGCCGTTTCCGCAGAGGTGTCATAGTCGACGCGCTGCCTGACATACTCGGCCGCCGCCAACGCGCTTGCCGTAACCGTCGGTTGCTCGAGCTGGCGGGCGAATTCGGCGAAATCCGGAGGCAGCGCCGGCCAGGCGCCTCTGGTTGCGACTCCCCCCGATCTACCGGGTCCAGATCGATAGCGCAGCCGACCGATGCGAGGCGCATCCAGCCGCACTGCCGGCTGGCCGGTCGTGACGGCAACGACCGCCAGCTGTTGATCGTCCAGGCGGACACTTTCCGGGTCGAGCAGATGACCCGTGGCAACCGGAATCCGTAACAGGCCTGCCGGAGAATCGACACCGAGCTCGACGTCGAGACACCCGCCGTTGCACCTCGCCCCCTCGTACGGTCCGATCACTCGCTGATCGTCCGCATCGGGCTGCCCGTCGCTGAGGAGCCCGGTGACCCAGAGCGCAGCAAAGAGCTGCCTGCCGAACGTCGGTCGGTAGCTGAGATCGACGGTCGTTACAGAGCTGCCGACGCTCTCGACGTCCGGGCCCCGATATCGGCCCCAGAGGTCCCGATAGGGGATCGCCGGCGGCGATGCCACGGGTGTCGCAGTTTCGGATGCCATGACTGTCGATCTCGGGTCGGAAAAGCGCAATATCACCCCCCACAGCCCGAGCCCTGCGAGCACCGCGGCCAGGGCCACCGCGGCGGTGATTTTCTGAACCTTCGAGTTCGACCACGCGTCTCGCCAGCGCTCGACCAACCGCACAGGCACCGACAGACCGGCGTGCCTGTCAAGCTCCGCCCGCACCAGCCGACTCAGCTCGCGCCGGCCGACCGCAACCAAACGTCTCAGCGCTCGGTCTTCCCGCGCATCCCCGCGGGCCATCATCACCTCGAGATCGCGGCTGTCGATGATGATCCTCGGCGACAGCCCGTCGGCCGCCCCGGCCAATGTCCGTGGTTGGGGCCTCGCTTCAACCAGGAGCTCGTCAAGGTTCGCCGCGTCACGCACCCGAAACCCGTGAGCGAAGATCTCGGCCCGGGGTTCGGGTCCGAGACCAACGACTCCACGCAGTCCTCGGCGACGAAAGCTCATGCTCGGTGGCGGCAAGGCCGGTTCCGCTCGCACGAGACGACCGTTAACCCGCACCTCGAGGAGTCGCCCGTCTCGGTGTCGACAACGCAGCCAGGGCGCGTCGCGGAGGATCGACGTCGTCAAACAATGTTCGAGATCATCAGTAGAAGGCTGCCGCTCGAGCACCACCTCGGTGCCCCGTCGCATCGTCGATTTTTCACGACTCACCGCCTCGAGATGACCGTCGACATGCACTTGCCAGCTCCCGCCGCGTCGAGGTCGCGAGCGCACCACGATCTCTGTCGGTCCGAATCGGAGCACCGACCAGAACCCGATCCCGAAGCGTCCCGCGTTTCGCGCGCGGCCCCTCTTGGATGAGGCGTAGAGCGTGAAGAGGTAGCGCTGTGCATGGTCGAACGTCATCCCGGCACCGTCGTCGCGGCAGCTGATTCGCTCGCTCCCACTCGTGATCGAGGTCTGAAACCAGACACGTTGAGCGCCTGCGTCGCGCGCGTTTTGCAGGAGCTCGCGCACGAAGACCCAGGGGTCGGTGCCGTACCGCTCAGCTTCCAAGCGCGCACGTTGCAGGAAGGCACTACCGGTCGTGTTGGCCACGAAGACAGTGTAGGCCGACCCGCGCACAGGCCTGAGGCTTGGGGCTTGGTCTTCTGGCTGCTGTGATCTCAGGCCCCAGGCCCTAGGTTGGTGGTTGGGCGGGATACAATTGAACCAGTGACCACCGAGCAGACCATCCGCTTGCGGACCTTCATCCGGTCGACCCTCGGGTGTGGGTGTCCCGACGACGTCCTGGAGTGGATCCAGTGTACCCATACCGAGCTCTCCCAGGAGGAGGACACACGGATCACGCGAATCGACGTCGGCGGACGGCTCCTCGTCTACGTCCTCGAGATTGAACGTCCCGACCGCCGTGCCGAAGAGGCCCTCCCCGCGGTTGTTGCGGCCGCGACCGTCGACCGGGCAACCAGCTGCTTCAACCGTTTACGGGTCGTCGTGGCGGTCGACGATCCTGAGGAGATGAGGTCCCGGCTCGAACACACCTTCGCTGATTCGGCTCCCGCCGACGACCGGGTCCACCTGCACGTCGTCAGCTCGACCGATTTACCATTCGACTAAAGCGCCGGAGGCGCGACAGATGGATAGCCCGGGGCGTGAACTCACCCTCAGCAGCCATCCGTGGCCGTTGCCACGGGGGTCTTCGAGAGGGAGGGTGGTTGGCTTACGGCCACTGGCTGATGAGGGTGAGTCGCGACGGCCGAAGGCCGTCTGCAACCCCGGATCTGGCGTTCAGCCTCGCCGGGCCCCTTGGCGTGAACCCCGGATCTTGCGACGAATTTCGCTTAATAAAGCGGTTCAGCCTCCACCCACGGCATTGTAATCTCGCTCTCGAGCTGATAACTGGTGCGGTCGTCACAGGTGTGGGTCATCAGGCCGCAGCTCGGGCAGGTATGGACCTCGCCCATCATGGTGCGATCGGTCTGTTCTGCCGACCACACCTGAATAGCGTCGCAATACGTACAACGAATGGGATCCGGTCTTTGCATGAGACTTTCGCCTCCTTCCCGTCTACTGCAGCAACCTATCTCATGTGATCAAACGATTGAAAGTCGAGCTGCGGCAAAATTCCGCACTGCGGCGAACGCCTGGCGGCAAATTCGGGATTTTGAATTTGGAAGTCGGGATGCCGCCCACCCATCCCATGTCGTTACAGTGCCCCGGGAGAGCGGAGGGGAATTCCGAACTCCGAATTACAGCAGTCGTTCGCTTGCATCATCGCCCAGCGCGATGACAGACCGGAATAGTGCCCGCACGATCTCGATGTTGTTGGACAGCAGATCGAAGAAGTCTTCCGCCTCGATAATGAGGACCCGTGAGTCGCTCGCCGCCACCGCATCTCCCAGCCTCGTCCGCCCACTGAGGATATCGAGGACGCCGAACCGCCCGCTCGGGCCGACCACCACACCCGTTGCTTCATCGGCATCCAGTCGCACCCTGCCTTCGACCACGCAGAAAAGACTGTCGGCAGGTTCTTCCCGCCGGAAAATGACCTCGCCCTTTTCGTACGCGTGTTCGCTGGCAATCGCCGCCAGCCTCAGCACCTGATCGGCGTTGCAATGAGCGAAGAGATCAACCCCTTGAAGGAAGACCATCATCTCGATCTGTGCCATCGGGCCCATGTCGCTCTCTCCTCCTCTCGCAAGCACTCCGCGGGTTCGCGGCCCGGCTTCCACCTTGCGGCAAACCCAGGCGGCGGTCTCCTTTACCATTGGTTCTTCAGCCTCCTCGGCGAGTGACTTCACCATCGGGTAGAGGGCCGAGATCTCCTCGTCCCAGACGTTGTAGAGGGCCGCAAGAACAATTCCAATCGCACTCGGATCGTTCATCGGGTCGATCTGGATCATCCGGCTCAGGGTGTCTTCCGGCGATTCGAAGTGGACTCCAAAGATCGCCTGCGCTCGCCGCAGCTTCTCCTCTGGTGGCGCATCATCGATGACCGCGAAAAGATCCCGCCGCAGCGACCCCGACAGCGTGTTGTCGAGGTACTCGAGGGCGCGTGAACGCAACTTCGTCTGTCCTGATAAAAGGCTCCTCTGGGCCGCACGAACGTCCTCGGGGTTCTCGACGAGCTCGAGCAGGCCGAAAATGTTACCGACCGAGTTCACCAACCGCTGAGCCAGGAGCTGCTGCGGAAGTGTGGGCACCCGACCATCGACCATCCATACCGCCAACGGACCATCCAGTCGGGCCTCATGCAGCGACGATACGGCCCACAGATCAGCGAGGATTCGCAGGTAGTGAGCCGCCTCCTCGCTGAGCTTGCGGGTGATTTTGCGCCGGTTGAACCTGAGATGAAGATGGCGGGTGCGCAGGTAGCCCAGGGCCTCGATGATCTTGGTCCGCAGCATGGCGTCCGGAGCTTCAAGGCTCTCGATGAGCGCATCCACCGCCGCCTGAGATTCGATCAGGGCGATGGTCTTGGGAACCGCCCGACGAACCCAGATTTGTTCGTCCGGCGACTGCATGAAGTGGAGCAGCGGGCCCATCGCCGCCTCTCCTTGCGCCACCAGCGCCTCACGCGCCTCGTGTTTGAGGCGCCGGTTGCCCATCAACGAAATGAGAATGGGCGCGTAGAGCGGGTTCGGGCCGCTGCGTTTGAAACGTTGGCGAACAGCTCCGATGGCCGCCTGAACCACCTTTATGTCGCTGTCGTAGAGGAGCTGGATCAGGGTATCGCTCGCCACCGGGTCACCGACCTGGCCGAGTGCGCCGGCGATTTCAGCGCGGACTTTCGGATCGTTGTCCTTGACCATCTCGGCAAAGACCTGTTCGGCGCGATCAATCCCCTCACCGTCTTCGTTTCCGAGCAGGCTGACGACCGCCGACGCGCGCAGCCGGGGGTCGCTCTCGTCAAGATGCTGTGACATCAGCTCCGCTGCGCGTTCTCTTCGGAGCTGTGTGAGGGTCCGCATGGCGCCAGTGCGCACTTCGGCATCTTCGTCGCCGAGAGCTTGTTCCACCATGTGGGCCGCATCCTTACGCCCTGCATCGGCCAGGATGTCGAGGGTCTTGCGGCGGACTTCGGCGCTGTGATGGTGGAGCAGCACCGGCGGCACCAGCCGGCCTTCGCCGCTCATCGAAAGGAGTTGAAGGCTGTGGAGCACGGTGCGCGGATCCGAGCTGCCGAGCGATTGCACCAGAGTGGTGATCGTTGTCACATCCGTGATATCGATTGTCGCATCCGGCTGAATGGACCCTGACTTCAATCCCTCGCGGAAGGCAATCACGTATTCACGGCGCGTTCGAAGGGTGATCGCCATCCAACCGACCGCCAGCACCATGGTCAGTACGCTGACAAAGGTGGCCGGCAGAAACCTCAAGGTCACCAGAATGAGAATCGCGGCGACACCCTTGGCGAAGCGCTGGACGAAGACGTCGATGAAGGCCTTGGCTTTGACCCGCAGCTCCTCGGAAACGGGCATGAAGAGCAGCTCTCGGGTCGCCTGATCCACCGAGTGGTGGAGGCTGTTCTCGCCCAGATAGAGGCACCACACCAGCGGGTAGACCAGGGCGGCCGCCGGAGTGATGACGATCGCGAGCACGACCGCGAGTTGGGCCAGCATCACCGTCCCAGGCAACACTCTCATGCCGACGCCGACACCGAGAAAGCGATGGATGCGGCTGGTAAAAATGAGCTGGAAGAGAAAGCCGATGATGCCGACGAGGATGAAGGCATACGCGATGACCGAGGTGCGCTGGTCGAGAGCGTCGGTGTGCTGCTGGACGTACCAGAAGAACTGCCATCCAACCATCTGTCCAATCATGACCGAAGCCAACATCAGGAGCGCGATCATCGCCAGCAACCGGGATCCGCGCAGTGTGCGCCACCCGCCCCGGGTCTCCTCGTAGCGGAGGCGGCGGCGCGAACGTGGCATCGCCGACGCGGGTTCTCGCAGCCGCTCGATGAGCACAACCAATATTGGCAAAACGAGCAGCAGGGCCGCCGCCGCCAGCAATGTGAATCGCGTCCCGGCGACACGGGTCACCGCAGCGGCCAGCAGTCCGCCGAGCATGGCTCCCAGGAGACCGCCGGCACCGATGAAGGCGAAAAGGCGGCGCGCCTGGCGCGGGTCGAAGACGTGGTTGGCGTAGGTCCAGAACTGCGAGACCGCGATGGCGAAAGCCATACCAAGCCATATGTAGTACAGGGCGGCAACCCATTTGTGGCCGAGACCGAAGAAATAGAAGAAGAGCACCAGGCCGAATACGTGAAGGAGGGTCCCGGCAAGGATCAGCATCGGCAGACGTACCCGTGTCGCCGCTCGTGTGTAGAGGATGAGAACAGGAAGCGAAATCACCGCCACCGCAAGATAAACCCAGGGCAGGTTCTCCGCACCCAGAGCATCAATAAAGGTCGCCTGGCGGACAGTCTTGGCCGCAAAGTGAACGGTGGTGAGGATCAAGAAGTTGAGAAAGAACAGCCATGCCATGGCCCCCTCTCCGGCTCGAATGCCGAAGACGGCATTCCCGAGTCGATGTCGCGGGCCGGTGGCGCTCCCCCGACCTTCGGGGTGTCCACCTCGTCCCGCTGAATCCTGTCCTGAGAATCTTGAATTCACGGCCCACAACGTACCCCGGCAGGCCATCTCAGGCAATGGCCTTCGGTCGGCTCCGTGCGAATCGCCGGGTATCTTCTTCGTCGACAGCTAGTCCGCATATCTCACCAACTTCCTGCTGCGGGCGCCGATGCACCGCACCCAACGGTGTTTTCTCGCCTCGGGGTGCTCGACGTACTGCAAGTACGCGCTCCGCGCCCCTCGGGTCGAAAACCCCACTGGGCACGGCACCTCGCCGCCCTCGCAACGAAACCCGGTGAGATATGCGGGCTAGAAGCGACGTGTCATCAAAAAACCTTAGTCCGGAGCGCTAAGAAAAGCATTCGCCGACTGTCGATGAAGATCTTAGTCGACATCTATAAGAAATCCCTCGCAAAAGGGTTGACAATCGCCCGATCCCTCGTTATATTCACGCTAGCACTCTCTGAGTGTGAGTGCCAGCAAACAGCGATAACTCGAAAGGAGAGAGTCACATGAAGGTCAAACCTTTGGGTGATCGGGTGCTACTGAAGCGCGTCGACACCGAGGAAGAGGTGCGCGGCGGGATCATCATCCCGGATACCGCCAAGGAGAAGCCGCAAGAGGCACAGGTGGTCGCGGTCGGCGACGGCAAGATGGACGAAGATGGCAAGCGCCTGCCTATGACCGTCAAGAAGGGCCAGCGCGTCCTGATCGGCAAGTACACGGGCCAGGACATCAAGATCAACGACGAGGAACACACGATCGTCCGCGAGGACGAGATCCTCGCCATCATCGAGAAGTAGGTAGGAGGCGAAAATGGCTGGAAAACAGATCGTTTATGGCGAGGAGGCCCGCAGCAAGGTGCTGGCGGGTGTCAACAAGCTCGCCAACGCAGTCAAGGTGACCCTCGGCCCCAAGGGCCGCAACGTCGTGCTCGAGAAGAAGTTCGGTTCGCCGACCATCACCAAGGACGGTGTGACGGTGGCCAAAGAGATCGAACTTCCCGACGGGCTCGAGAACATGGGCGCGCAGATGGTCCGCGAGGTCGCGTCGAAGACCTCCGACGTGGCCGGTGACGGCACCACCACCGCGACCGTTCTCGCCCAGAGCATCTATCGCGAAGGCATCAGGAACGTCACCGCCGG
>CAYRFI010000038.1:0-33496 GCA_964423595.1 uncultured Thermoanaerobaculia bacterium
GCCCGGGCCGTGGCCGGCACGCCGAAGCGCTCCATCACCGGCTGGGCGCAGTGGTGGCCGGCCCGGATCGCGACCCCCTCCTGGTCGAGGATGGTCCCGATGTCATGCGGGTGGATGCCCTCCATCACGAAGGACAGCACCGCCGCCTTGAGCCGTGCCGAACCGACCAGCCGCACCCCGGGCACCGCGAGAACCGCCTCTGTGGCCTCGGCCAGAAGCTGTGACTCGTGGGCGGCGACGGTATCGAGGCCGTGGGCGTCGAGGTATTTGAGGGCTGCGGCAAAGCCGATGGCGCCCTCGATGTTGGGAGTACCGGCCTCGAAACGATGTGGCGGGTCATTGAAGGTCGTGCCCTCGAAGGTCACCGACAGGATCATGTCGCCGCCGCCCTGGTAGGGGACCATCTCCAGGAGATGCTCGCGCTTGGCGTACAGGGCACCGATTCCCGTCGGCCCGTAGACCTTGTGAGCCGAACAGACGAAGAAATCGCAGTCGAGCTTCCGCACGTCGACCGAAAGGTGGGGCATCGACTGTGCGCCGTCGACTAGGACCGGCACACCGCGGGCGTGCGCGAGCTCGATCATTTGGCGCACCGGGTTGATGGTGCCGAGGGCGTTGGAGACGTGCACTATTCCGACGATCTTTGTTCGATCCGTCAGCAGCCGCTCGTATTCTTCAAGCACGATTTCGCCGTCATCGTCGATCGGGATCACCTTCAGTGTCGCGCCGCGCTCCTCGCACAGGAGCTGCCAGGGAACGATGTTGGAGTGGTGCTCCATATGCGAGATCAGGACCTCGTCGCCGGCCTCGAGCCGGGGCCGGACAAAGCTTGCGGCAACCAGGTTGATGCCCTCGGTGGTTGAACGGGTGAAGACGATCTCGCGGCTGTCGGCGGCGCCGATGTGGGTCTTGATTGTGGTCCGCGCCTGTTCGAAGGCGACCGTCGCGCGCTGAGACAGGAGATGGACGCCACGGTGGACGTTCGAGCAATCCCGTTCGTAGAATTTGCTCACAGTGTCGATCACGACCTGCGGCTTCTGAGTGGTAGCTGCGTTGTCGAGGTAGACCAACGGGTGACCGTGTGACTCCTGGTTGAGGGCCGGGAAGTCGGCGCGCACGGCCTCGACGTCGAAGGCTGACGGACTGGTGGCGGTTGCGATCGGAGTCGTCACTCGTTTTCCTCGGATTCCGCGATCGCGGCCAGCCGGGCGGCGACTGCTCTCTCGAGGCGCTCCCGAACCTCAACTACCGGGATCCGTTCCAGGATCTCTCCTGCGAAGGCGAGGGTCAGGAGCTGGATCGCCGAGTCGTGTCCGATGCCGCGCGAGCGCAGGTAGAAGACTGCCTCTTCGTCGAGCTGACCGACGGTTGACCCGTGAGTGCAGCGGACGTCGTCGGCAAAGATTTCGAGCTGCGGGTTGGAGTTGACGACTGCGTCGTTGGACAGCAACAGATTGCGGTTGGACTGCCTGGCGTCGGTCTTCTGCGCATCCTGATCGACGATGATTCGTCCGTTGAAGACGGCCTTTGCGCGACCCGCGAGAATGCCTTTGTAGAGCTGGTGGCTGATACAGTCGGGTGATGCGTGACGCACGGTGATGTGGGTGTCCGCCTGCTGTTCGCCGTCGACCAGGTAGAGGCCGTCGAGCGACGCCTCAGCGTTCTCGCCCTCGAGCACGACCCCGATGTCGGTGCGGGCGAGCGCTCCGCCCAGCGAAATGGCCTGGCCGAAGTAGCGGCTTCCCGCGGCGAGCTTCATTTGACGCACCGCGAGGTGGTGGGCAGAAAGATCCTCCTCCTGAACAACCACGTGGTTGAGGACAGCCTTTTCGCCGATCACGATTTCCGTTACCGGGCAGCTGAGTGAGGAGCCGATATTTCCGATGTGCTGCTCCACCACTGTCGCCCGACTCTCGGCTTCGGCAACGATCAGGATCCGAGGTGCACTCAGAGTTGCTCGCTCCTCGGACCCGGAGACAAAGACGATCTGGATCGGCCGATCCAACTCCATCCCGGCCGGAACTTGAATGAAGGCGCCGTCGGCGATGAGAGCGGTGTTGAGGGCGGCGAATGGATGCTGCTCGAGCGGCGCCAGGCTGCCAAGGTTCTGGGCCACCGCCTCGGATCCCGAAGTGGCACCGAGCACGAGGTTCGATATGGATACTCCGTCGGGGAGATCACCGACCTCCGAAGCGTCGGCGGCAAAGATCCCGTCGACAAAGACCAGCAGGCACGCGTCGGACACCCGCCACGGTGCGATATCGATCCGGGGCGCAATCGCCGCCGGGAGTTCGAAGACTTCGCCCTTGATCCCCTTGAGGCCGGTGAAGCGCCATTCCTCCTGACGCCGGTTCGGCAGACCGAGGACTGAAAAGCTCGCCCGGCCCCGAGTTCGCAGGTCCTGCAGCAGCTCTGGCGCCGGCATTCCGGCGACGGCGTCGAGGGCGCCCGTGAAGGCGCCGGAGCCGGTGGCGATCTGTGTCATGCGCCGGCCGCCCGGGCGGGCTCGACCTCGAGCCACTCGTAGCCCTGGTCCTCGAGCTGGAGGGCGAGCTCTCGATCGCCGGACCGTACAATCCGGCCATCGATCAAGACGTGGACAAAGTCCGGCACGATGTAGTTCAGAAGACGCTGGTAGTGGGTGATGAGAACGAAGGAGCGCTCCGGATCACGCAGCGAGTTGACGCCATCGGCGACGATCTTGAGGGCGTCGATATCGAGGCCCGAGTCGGTCTCGTCGAGGATCGCGAGCCGTGGTTCGAGGACCGCCAGGTGAAAGATCTCGTTGCGCTTCTTCTCGCCGCCCGAGAAATCTTCATTGACGGACCGCTTGAGCAGCGATTCGTCGAGCTTGACCAGCTTGACCTTCTCGCGCACCAGGGTCAGGAAATCCATCGCGTCGATCTCCTTCTCGCCGCGGTGCGTGCGGATGGCGTTCAATGCGGTGCGGAGAAAGTAGGTGTTGCTGACGCCGGGGATCTCAACCGGGTATTGGAAGGCGAGGAAGAGTCCCTCGCGGGCCCTGGTCTCTGGGTCGAGCTCGAGCAGATCCTGCCCGGCGTAGCGGACCTCGCCCCTGGTGATCTCATACTCTTCGCGCCCTGCGAGCACGCTTGCCAGTGTGCTTTTGCCGGAGCCGTTGGGTCCCATGATGGCGTGCACCTCGCCGGGGTCGACCGTAAGGTCGATGCCTTTGAGGATTTCGGTTCCTTCCACTGAGACGTGAAGGTTCTTCAATTCGAGTAGTGACATTGGTTCTCCAAGACAGACGTGGCGGTGCCAGGCTGAAGCCAGGCACCGCGCATCGGAGGTCGGATCGCGCTCCTCATCCGACGCTCCCTTCGAGCGAAACTCCCAATAGTTTCTGGGCTTCTACTGCAAATTCCATCGGCAGCTCGCGGAAGACCTCTTTGCAGAAGCCATTGACGATCATCGACACCGCGTCCTCGGTCTCGATGCCGCGCTGGTTGCAGTAAAAGATCTGGTCCTCGCCGATCTTCGAGGTCGAGGCCTCGTGCTCGACCTGTGCTGAGGGATTGGCGATCTCGATGTAGGGGAAGGTGTGCGCGCCGCAGCGGTCGCCGATCAGCAACGAGTCGCACTGTGAGAAGTTGCGGGCATTGGTAGCTTTCTTGCCGACCTTGACCAGACCGCGGTAGGTGTTCTGACCCTGGGCGGCCGAGATCCCCTTCGAAACGATTGTCGATGACGTGTTCCGTCCGAGGTGGATCATCTTCGAGCCGGTGTCCGCCTGCTGGTGGCCTGAGGTCAACGCGACGGAGTGGAAGTCGCCGACCGTGTCATCGCCCTTGAGTATCACGGACGGGTACTTCCAGGTGATGGCGGAGCCGGTCTCGACCTGGGTCCAGGAGATTCTCGAGCGGTCGCCTTTGCAGATGCCCCGCTTGGTGACGAAATTGAAGATACCGCCCTCTCCGGTCTCCTTATCACCGGGGTACCAATTCTGCACCGTCGAGTACTTGATTTCGGCGTCCTCGAGGGCGACCAGCTCGACGACCGCCGCGTGCAGCTGGTTCTCGTCCCGCATCGGCGCGGTGCAGCCCTCGAGGTAGCTGACGTACGAACCCTTGTCGGCGACGATGAGGGTGCGCTCGAACTGGCCGGTGTTGGCGGCGTTGATGCGGAAGTAGGTCGACAGCTCCATCGGACACCGCACCCCTTCCGGGATGTAGACGAAGGAACCGTCGGAAAAAACCGCCGAGTTGAGGGTGGCGAAAAAGTTGTCGGTTGTCGGAACCACCGAACCGAGGTACTTCTTGACCAGCTCAGGGTGCTCGCGCACGGCCTCGGAGAACGAACAGAAAATGACACCGAGCTCGCCCAGCTTTTCCTTGAAGGTGGTGGCGACGGACACGCTGTCGAAGACCGCGTCGACCGCGACCCCGGCGAGGATCTTCTGTTCGTTGAGGGGGATGCCGAGCTTTTGGTAGGTGGCGAGGATCTCCGGGGCGACCTCGTCGAGACTCTCGAGCTTTTTCGTGGGGGCCGAAAAGTAAGAGATCGCCTGGTAGTCGATCTCCGGGTAATAAACATTCGGCCACCGCGGCTCGACCATTCCGAGCCAATGTCGGTAAGCCTTGAGGCGCCACGCCAGCATCCACTCAGGCTCATTTTTCTTGGCCGAGATGAGCCGAATCACGGCCTCGTCGAGGCCGGGTGGCAGGGTCTCCTGCTCGACATCGGTGACGAAACCGTGCTCGTACTCGCGGTTCGCGAATTCCTCGATGAGTTTGTCCTGAGTGGTCATTTCCCCCTCGGTTGGGACGCGGACCGGTCCGCGGCGCCGTCTTCACATTGCCGGAGGTGGGCGGGGTGTTTCCGTCATAACCCCGGCAACTTCTAGAATCGGAAAAAGAGTGAACATATTCCTGAATCCCGTGCCCGTCTCCGTCTCCGTCTCCGTTTCCGGATGGTCCGTTCGGGCACTTAGACGGACACGGACACGGAGACGGGGAATGTGATGAAATACCCCCATGAAAGTTCATCTTGCCCGATGGGTCTGTGTGGATGTCGAGTCGAACCTGCAACGAGTGCGGGAGGAAGCACTCGGGGCTGCGAAGGATGGAGCCGAGATCGTGGTCTTCCCCGAACTCTTCCTCACCGGGTACACGCGGCCGTTGGATCCGCAGAGTGCGCGCGAGGCCTTCGCCGAGGCCTCGGCGGCCGCACCCGACGTCCTCTACGTTTTCGGTTCGATTAGCGAATCCCGGCGCAATCGCATCACAGTGTGGAGCGGTGGCTGCCAGCTCGCGATCTACGATAAGGTCCATCTCTTTCAACCCAACGGCGAGCACGAGCTGTGGGACGCAGGCGAGAGCTACGTCGCCTTCGAGTGGCGCGATCTCCGCATCGGTCTCCTGACCTGTAACGACATCCGCTTCCCCGAGCAGGCGCGAGCGCTCAAGCTCGAGGGACGCTGCGGCCTCTTGGTGGTGCCGGCGTGGTGGCCGTGGCGCCGCGATCATATCTGGAGCACCCTGCTGCAGGCGAGGGCAGCCGAGAACCAGCTCTGGGTCCTCGGCTGCTGCATCGCCGGCTCGGTGGAAGAGATCGAGTTCGCCGGCGCCGGCAACCATGTCTTTGACCCCTCGGGTGAGCCGGTGCGGACAGCTGACGACCGCACGTACGAGCTCGACCTCGACCACCCACCGGCATCGATCGTGGATCCGGTGGAACAATTCGTCGAGATTGAACGCGTTGAGATCATTCGAGGCTGAGGGCGCGCTGGCGACGGTGCCAGGCTGAAGCCAGGCACCGCGGATACCACGCACAATGCGATCTCGGGTGCCAGGCTTCAGCCTGGCACCCTGGATTCGCCTCTCCGATCAGTGTTGCAGGTTTGAGGCCGACCCCTTCTTCGGTTTTGATCCCGTGAACTGCAACCGCCCTTCGCGGAACTCACCGCCGCGCAGAGTGTAGGCCAGGGCTTCACCGAGCTCCTCGACCAGATGGAAGGTCAACGTTTTGCGGATCTCTTCCGGTAGATCCTCGAGGTCGGCCTCGTTGGCCCTGGGCATGACGATCGCGGAAATGCCGGCGCGCACCGCTCCCAGGATCTTCTCCTTGAGGCCGCCGATCGGCAGCACCCGACCGGAGAGGGTGATCTCGCCGGTCATCGCGACATCGTTGCGCGCCGGCCTCCCGGAGAGGGCCGACACCAGGGCTGTCGCCATGGTGACACCGGCGGACGGTCCGTCCTTCGGTATGGCGCCGGCGGGCACGTGGATGTGAACGTCCTGTTCGAAGGCCTTTTTGGAGATGTAGAGCTCTTCCGCATGCGCCTTGGCGTAGCTCCAGGCCGCTCGTGCCGACTCCTTCATGACGTCACCGAGCTGGCCGGTGAGCACGAGCTCGCCCTTGCCCGGCATCGGTGAGGCCTCGACGAACATGATGTCGCCACCGACCGGGGTGTAAAACATCCCGGTCGCGACCCCGACCTGGTCGCTGTCGGCCATCTCTTCAGGATGGACCTTGGGCCGCCCGAGGAGCTCGTGGACCTCGCTGGCGCTGATCTCGGCTTGTTCCAGCTCTTCGGCTGCAATCTTGCGCGCCACCTTGCGGGCGAGACGGCCGATCTCACGCTCGAGTTGCCGCACGCCGGACTCGCGGGTGTAGCCGGTGATGACTTTTCGCACAGCATCGTCAGTGACGACGATCTGTTTGTCGCTCAGACCGGTGTGTTTGATCTGGCGCGGCGTTAGGTAGCGCTTCGCGATCTCGAGCTTTTCGGCCTCGGTGTAGCCGGCGAACTCCACGACCTCCATGCGGTCCTGCAAAGGCCCCGGGATGTTTTGGAGGAAGTTGGCGGTGCAGATGAACTGCACCTCCGAGAGGTCGAAGGGCACTCCCAGATAATGGTCGGTGAAGGTGTCGTTCTGGGCCGGGTCGAGGACCTCGAGGAGCGCAGCACCGGGATCGCCCTGGTACGAGGCACCCAACTTGTCGACCTCGTCGAGCAGAAAGACAGGGTTCTTCGAGCCGGCCTGCTTCATGCCCTGGATGATGCGGCCCGGCATGGCGCCGACATACGTGCGGCGGTGGCCGCGGATATCGGCCTCGTCACGCACTCCACCGAGCGAGATACGGACGTACTCGCGGTCCATGGCGCGGGCGATGGACTTCGCGACCGAGGTCTTGCCGACCCCCGGAGGACCGGCAAAGAGCAAAATCGGGTTGCGGCTGGCTGTGTCGTGGATCGAAGGCTCTGCGGCTTCCCCGTCGGCCTCGACCGACTCGGCTGCAGCTTTGGCGTCCTCGGCCCTCTTTTGCAACACCCGTACCGCGAGGAACTCGAGGATCCGGTCCTTGACGTCACCGAGGGCGTAGTGATCCTCCTCGAGAATCTCGGCTGCGCGCGGTACGTCCATACGTTCCTCGGATCGCTCGGACCAGGGCAGCTCGCAAATGGTCTCGAGGTATGTGCGGATAACCTGCGCCTCCATGCCCTCGGGCCCCATGCGTTCGAGCCGATTGAGCTCGCGCTCGACCTCTTTGCGGGCCGCTTCCGGAAGCTCCAGAGCGTCCAGTTTTTCGCGCAGCTCTTCAAGGTCCTCACGGCCGCCGTCATCGCCAAGCTCACGCTGGATGGCTTTGAGCTGTTGACGGAGGAACATCTCGCGCTGGCGGTCGCCGAGCTCCTCCTGAACCTGGGATTTGATGTCCTCCTGGGCATCGAGTACCGCGACCTGTTTTTGGATGTGAAGAAGCACAGCGCGCAGACGGTCCTCCACGGAAAGCGCCTCGAGCAGCTTTTGGGCTTCCGCAGGTTTCAGATCGAGGTGGCCGGCCACGAGGTCCGCGAAGCGTCCCGGTTCAGTGGCCTCGGCGAGGAACTGCTGGACCGCCTCCTTTGGCATGCCTGCGCGGCGCCCGAGCTCGGCGGCGCGTTCGCGGGTCTCGCGATAGAGCGCGGTGAAGGTCGCAGCCTCGGGGTCTATCGGCGACATTTCCTCGGCGGAGTGGACGGCCGCCACCAGGTACTCGTCCTGCTCCTCGTAACGGATCGCGACCGCTCGGTAGTCGCCGTTCAAAAGCAGACGCATCCCGGAGGGACCTCGCTGCACCGGGCCGATGGTGGCCACGGTGCCCATGCTGTAAAGGATTTCGGGGGTTACATCCTCGAGGTTCTCACGCTGCGAGACCACGAAGATCTGTTTGTTTTCGGTCTTCAGGGCGGCTTCGATGGCGCGCAGTGTTCCGGCCCGGCCGGCCGCGATTGGCGAAGTCACCTCCGGAAAGAGAACCGCCTCGCGAAGAGGAATCACCGGTAGAGTGGTCAGGTCTGTCATGTGTGCCTCCTGTGGTGGAGAACCACCACTGTGTGCTCAAGATGATGCTCCGCGCCATCCAGTTCAAGCCCAGTGGCGCGGACACTAGCGTAAACCTGAGTACATTATTGTCATATTCCCGCATGAGTCAAAAAAGCAGGGGATTTGCCGAGCTGTGCCATCAAGCGTGTCGAGGCCGACCACCCACCCAGAAAGATAACGCAGAGGCCCAGAGCCACCCGCCCACCCGACCTCGCAGAGGCGCAAAGAAGACCTTTCGTGTGTGATCGATGTCGTTTCGTTCGACGGTGGCGCGAGAATGAAAAGCGTTCCGTGTCATCAACAGAGACACGGTTGGTTTTTTGGGTGGGTGGGCTCCGCGTCTCCGCGCCTCCGCGTCTCTGCGTTTATTTCTTGCTGCCGTGAATGATCGTGCCAATGTGCCTGTTACCATTCGCGAACGGAGGGTTCGTTGATATACCACCGACCACCACGACAGCAGCGCGCAGGATTCGGGGGTTTTGGCGGCTCCGGCCTGCCAGTGCCCAAGGACCTCATTGGCATCCTGGTTGCCCTCTTTGTCACCTTCTCGCTCCAGTTTTTCGAGGGAACGGCGTTGATACCTGCGCTTCTCAGGTTGACCCCGGCTGTCTTTCGGGGTTTCGTATGGCAGGTCGTCACCTATCCCGCTATCGGCTGGGGGGCATCGGGTCTGTGGTTTCTGCTCGAGCTCCTGATCCTCTTCTGGTTCGCCCGCGATGTGTTCTGGCGGCTCGGTCGGAAGCGGTTCTGGCTGCTGCTAGTGCGGGCGGCGATCGGAGCGGCGCTGGTGGCGGCGGTGGTGCAGCTCGCCCTAAACCTCGCCGGCGTCGGCGCGACCGGATTTGCCGCCTTCCAGTTGATGCAGGGTCAGCGCATCCTGTTGGCGATCGTCATCGCCGCCTTTGCGACCCTTTGGGGAGAGGCCACGATTCTCCTCTTCTTCGTCCTGCCGATCAAAGCGCGTTGGTTTCTGTGGCTCGAAATCCTTTTCGCCTTCATCGGCTTCCTCGAGTCCAAGGACTTTGCAGGATTCTGCGGGGTTTCGGTGGCGGTCTTCCTGACCTACACGGGGCTCAAGGTGGGCGGCGCCGGTGGAGTGTTTCACGATTGGCGAAAGCGCGGCGAGCGGTTCGTCCTCGAGCGCCGCCTCGAACACCTCAAGCGCAAACGCCGTTTTGATGTCATCGATGGCGACAAGGATGACTGGGTGCATTGATCGTCGCGACCCCTCATTCCTGCCCCAGTCGCTGGTGGGATAGCGGCATCACCACAGAGGCACAGAGACACAGAGAATTCACAGAGTTTATTTTGAGTGGGCGCTTCCGTCACGGAAGCCGCCGCCTCGAGTTGATCGCAATACCGTTTGGCAGCCAAGGTTTGATAATTCGCTGTGCGGCTCTGTGCCGTCTGTGACTCTGTGGTTTTTGATCGTACCCCGGTCTGCCCTGCAGCTCGGGGCAGTCGGTATGAGGCGCAGAAAAAACCCGGGCTGAGCCCGGGTTTTTCCGCGTTTCGGTTGGGTTCAGGGTCGTGTCGCGGGTTTGACCCGCATGTCCCTGCCAGTAAATTCAGGTCGGTCAGCGCTGGGTCGGCGAATTCGCGGCGCCTGGTCGAGCTTCGGCGGGAAGAGATCGTAAAGCCGCTGGAAGGCCTCTGCCGACATGATGGTCTGTTTCGCTTTTGCCGGCGAGACGCCCGGGCTCTGCCAGTCGCCCTCGAAGAGGACTTCTGCCATGTCGACCCGCGGGATCTCGGCGCCGTACTCGGCATTGATGAACTGGATGAGCTCGTCGGCGATCAAGGCATAGCCGATGCGCTGCGGGTGAATGCCGTCGTAGGAGAAGATGCCGCCGAGCAGAAAGTCAGCCGACAGCGTCACGCCGCCGTAAAGCGGTACGAACTCACCGCTCACGATGTCGGCAAAGAGCGCGTTGATATCGAAGACCGGGTAACCGAACGCGGAAGCCGTCTGGTCGATGGCCGCGTTCAAGCCGTCGATGTGATCGTTGATCATCTCGACTTCGGCTTCGCGCAGCACGACACCAGGCTCGCCGGTGATGATGTTGAGGTTGTCGGGCAGCGGCGGTCCGCCGGGCAGGCCGTAGCCCTGGGCGATCAGAGCGCCACCGCCCAGCGTCACGAGATCGCCGTCGGTCAGCGGTCCGGTGTCCGCCATCAAGTACACCCTGCCAGCACCGGGAATATCGACGAATGGATCCAGGCTCGTGGCAAACGGCGTCTGCGTGGCGTAGGGAATGTTGATGAGCACGATGTCTGCGGTGGTGTTGGTGGACAGCGCGCCGACGGCGTTGTTGTAGAGCCCCGCAAAGAAATCCACCGGCGTCATCGTGATGCCGTCGATCGGGGTGGCGGCAAGCACGGCGCTGAGCACGTCGTTGCTGCCGATCCATACCGTCAAGAATGTGGGTTGCGCACCGATGGCAAACTCGAGAGCGGTGTTGATGCCGTTACGAAGAACGATGTCGAAGAAGACGGTGTCGAAGTTGCCCTGTTCGAGATTGGTGAGGTCGCCGGTCTGGAAAATCATGTCGTAGAGGGTGGCGGTAGGAATCCCGAGGTTGTTGTAGGGATACGGGTACTCGTAATTGTACGGCATCCCCGGTGCCAGGCCCACCGGTTGGATCACCGGTTGCGGCGCCAGGCTCACCAGCTCGTAAATTGGACCGATTCCGGGCTCGGAGATGTAGGGTTGCTCGAATGTGGAAGCGCCGGCCTGCCGGGCCAGCACGGCCGGGTAGGAGCGGTCCTGGTACCAATCCATCATCGAAGCCGACGCGAAGCCAGCAGTCATGCTGTCGCCGAGGGCCACATAGTTCGTGAAGTCGACCTGCGCCACGGCCGGCGCCGCCGCGAGGAGGGCGACCAGGCTGAGTGCGAAAATTGTCTTTTTCATCGGCGTCCTCCTTTTCAGAACTTGAGGGTAATACTCATGTGGAGCAGCGGGGATTGACCTTCCCACGTGCCGTCAAAACCGTCGGGACTCTGACCTTCGGTCGATCGGGTGTCGATCTCGACCTTCTCGTACGCGATGTCGAAGCGAAAGCGGTCGGTGTGGTAACCGAGACCGACCATGTTGGACACGCGGTCCCCATCGGCAAGCAACGGTGACATGCCGGCCGCGGGTTGCGGCGTCTCATCCTCGAGATAGCCGAGGCGCAGATCCCAATGCTGGGAGGCGCGGAACTCGACGCCGATCCGCCACTGGGCGGCGTCGTCCCAATTCTCTTCGCGAATTGAGCTGAACTCGGGGTTCTCGGGGAATATGATGGGGAGCGATTCATACGCGCTCCAACCCATGACACCGTACTGGCCGGATATGGTCCACTTCTCGTTCTGCCACGCCAGACCCACGTTCCAGAAATCCGGGAATGCGATGGAGGCCTCGATGGGAACCTTGCCGTCGAATGGGAAGAAGGTGCTGAGGAGACCGTCGAAATCCGCGTATCCGGTGGGTATCTGCGTGAAGTCCGCCTTGCCGCCACCGTTGATGGTGAACTCCGAGCGATAGGAGGCGCCGAAGCTGAAGCCGCCGCCCATCTTCCACAGGATACCGGCATTCCACGCCCAGGCCGAGTTGACACCCTCGCCCTTGAGTGAGGCCTCCGCCACGTTGGTGAGGCGCTGGTCGTAGGGGTTGATGAGACCGATGTTTCGGGTCAGTTCGATTTCCGCAACCATGTAATCGACGCCGATGCCGAATGCGAAATCCTCGCTGAGTTGATAGGCCATACTGACCCCGAGGTCGAAAACCATGAGGTCGGCTTTCTTCGAAATGAAGTTCCCGAGAAAGTCATCCTCCCACTCGGTGCCGAGGCCGAACGGGTTGTAGAACGCGAAGCTCACCTCGAGACGGTCGTTGACCGGAATGCCGAGGAACACGTGTACCGGGAAAAAGGTCTGCGAGACCTGATCGGCTTGGTAGCCCTCACCAGGGTAGGGCGACGAGCCATAGATCGTCTGCTCGGGCTGGATGAGAGTAGTGCCGAACATGAGCTGGATGCCTTGGTCCGTCTGGAAGGCGGTGCCGGCCGGGTTCCAGAACAGGGTCGAGAGATCGTCCCCTACCGCCACCATCGTGCCGGCCATACCCGCCTGACGGCCGCCGACCTCGAAGAGGGCGAACCCTGAGCCCCAGCAGAGGGCCGGCGCCACCAGAACCATCGTTGCCACCAGAAGAACGCGTCCGCGATTCTTGGCGATCACATCGAACCTCCTTCCGCTGCTGTAGCTTTCGATGTCTCAATAGCCGCTCCATGCTACGGCGGCGGGACCGGGGCGTCAATACAATGAAAATGAGAGAGAATCGCAGCAGACGAACAAGCATCAGCGATCAATGCCGGTGAATGTCCTTGTGCATCAGCTCTCGGGTTGCGGTCAGCCGTTCCTCTGCGGGCAGCTTCGAGAAGTCGCTGTTGAGGTGTTCGTCGTTCTCACGCATCAGGAGCTCGATCTGGTGGTCGATGACCTGAGGTGGGAAGACACCGAAGTCCTCGTACATGCCCCGCCGTTCGCTCAACAATCGCGCACAACGAACACAGCTGTTCGGGAGGGCTTCGAGGTGGCACATCTTCTCCGGTTCAGAGAAGACGTTACCGTCGACATGGGCGTGCTCGGCGAGCTCGAGCATTCCTTGATGGGTCAGCCCGTACTCGGCGGCGGTGGTGAGGCCGGCCAGGAGCAGGTGAAAGGAGGCGGAGCCATCGGGGGAACGGATCTCGACGGTCTGCCGACCCCTGGGATCGACATAATTTTCGGTGTCGACGGGGTTGACGACGCTTGCGAGATGGCTCTTCCGGGTCCAGCCGAGGGGCACGCGGATCAATGCCGAGCGGTTGTTGTCGCTCCAGCAGATGCGGGTCGGCGCCTCCTGGTTGGGGACCAGACGGAGAAAGGACGACGCCACGGTGTTGCCAAAGGCTGACAGAGTCGAGGCGTAGTGAACCAGACCGGCGATCAGCCTGCGCGCCTCCTCCGACAGTGAGCCATCCGAACCGGCCATGATGTTCTGGCCGTCTCGGACCAACTCGAGGTGGAAATGGAGGCCGTTGCCGGCCACACCCTCCTCGATCTTCGGCGCGAAGGTGGCGAGCATCCCGTGGCGATGAGCCACGTTGCGAATGATCCAGCGCGCGAGGCCGATGAGGTCTCCCATCTCTTCGATGGGGCGGGTCTGGAGCTCGATCTCGTGCTGCTCGGCGCGCCGCCCCGACAGCAGGGGCAGGTTCGAGCGTACCGAGTCGATATAGCCGACCTCGGCGTGGGCATACTTCACCGCGCCGGTGATCTGGGTCAGGTACCGGACCATCTCGTTGACGATGTCGCCGCCCTTGAAGAAGGGTGACGAGGCGTGGTATCCGGTTTGGCGAAGCGCCACGAAGTACTCGGGTCCGCCCTCGCGAACCAGGAAGAACTCGAGCTCACCGAGCGCGTGCAGCTCGAGCCCTGTGCGTTCCCGGAAACGTTGGTGGGCGATGGTCAGGATATTGTCCGGTGTGAACGGCGCAAGCTGACCGTCTCGGTCGAGAAATCGGCAAATGAAGTTGAGACTCGCGGAGTCGAACGGGCTGAGAAAGGCGCTGGCATAGCTCGGCACGACATAGAGATCCGACGACGATGTGTCCACCAGGCCGGGGAAGAGCGACGATCCGTCGACCCGTTCCCCCGAGGCGAGGACTCGCTCGGCCTGAGCGTGGTCGCTGACCGGGAGCTTGAGCTCGCGGAGCTTGCCGTCGAGGCTGGTGTAGTGGAAGGTCAGTCGTTCGATGTTCTTCTCTTTCAAGATCCGCAACATGTCGGCCCGGGTGAAGTCGCTCCGCTCCTTGTCGAGGAGCTGGGTCAACGGATTTGTGAGTGCGAGGCGTTCGGCCACGTCAATACCTCCACGGCAGGTCGCTGGAACGAGCTCCGAGTCGTCAGAAAAACATCAACGCCAATCCGGCTCCGGTTCGGGTTTATTGTCGACAATCTCCTCGATGTGGTCGATGACCTCCGGAGTCAGACTTTCGTAGACTTCCATCGCCTTCATGTTTTCGCGCACTTGTTCGACCTTCGAGGCACCGGTAATGACCGTACTCACGTTGGGGTTGACCAGACACCAGGCAATGGCGAGCTGGGCCATGGTGCAACCAAGGCCATCGGCGATGACCGTGAGCTCCTTGACCTTTTCGATCTTGGCTTCGGCTTCGGCGCCTTCGAGCCGCGAACGCAACCACTCATATCCTATGAGCGTGCTGCGGCTGCCCTCCGGAATACCGTTGCTGTACTTGCCGGTCAGGAGACCGCTTGCGAGCGGAGACCAGATAGTGGTGCCGAGACCGATACGCTCAAACAGCGGTGCGTACTCACGCTCGACCCGGTGGCGGTGAAAGAGGTTGTACTGCGGCTGCTCCATCAATGGCGGGATCAGACGTTCACGCCGCGCCACGTGGTAGGCCTGGAGGATGCGTTCGGCCGGCCACTCGCTGGTCCCCCAATAGAGCGCCTTCCCTTGGTCGATGACCTGGTTCATGGCGCGGACGGTCTCTTCGACCGGGGTGTGGAGGTCGGCGCGGTGGCAAAAGATGAGGTCGACGTAGTCGAGCTGGAGGCGCGCCAGCGCAGCGTCGGTGCCTTCGATGATGTGTTTCCGCGACAACCCGCGGTCGTTCGGTCCTTCACCTCCCCAGTAGATCTTGGTTGAAACGACGTACTCCGATCTTTTCCAACCCGATTTCTTGAGCACCAGACCCATGATCTGCTCGGCCACACCGTCGGCGTAGACCTCGGCGTTGTCGAAGAAGTTGACCCCGGCGTCCCAGGCGGCATGCATGCACTCCGCCGCCTTGTCCTCGTTCAACTGGGGACCGAATGTGACCCAGGCGCCGAAGCTGAGGGCGGAAACCTTGAGACCCGAAGCGCCGAGGAAACGGTATTCCATCGCAGAGCTCCTTTCGAGAACCTTGATCATACCGAATCCGATCCCGATCCCGTTCGCGATCCCACCTCATCGATCGTCATGCTTCGGTGTTCGTGGTGCCACCCTTCGCATTGTCTGGATTTGTCGCGTCCCATTTTGGCAGCGCCTCCAGGGCAAGCAATGCGAAGAGTCGCACCTGTGTTGTCGAAGCGGCAATGCGCACCTCACTGGGTGTGGTTGAAGTGAGAAGCGCTTGCCCGCTTAACCCTTAACTTGCATCGCCGGGGCGAGGTATAAATTTGCTCCGATCCTTCCTATCATCAACGCCGCCGCCGCGGCGACAGCTCCGATGGCTTCCAGGAATGAAATCGCGACCCATATGACGATTACCGCTCCGGCGACCTCGATGATCGTCGCCAAGGTCACGCGGTGAGTCGTGTTGCGCACAACCATGACCGCGCGCTGAAAGGACAGGAGCGCAGTCAGGCCGGGGATGACGGCGAGGATCCTGATCGGGATGAGGGCGAAGGCCGCGAGCTCGTCGGTCAGCCCCGAGACGTCCCGGAACCACACGCCCGCCAGTGGCGTCCACGCGATGAGCGACAGGCCGCTCGCGACTCCGAAACTCAATACAGTTCCGAAGGTCCGCAACGCTCCATAGCCTTCCTGTTCATCGCCGATGAGGGCGATCACCACCTCCTGGTAGGCGAGGCCGATACTCCGGAAAATAAAGACCAAGGAACCGATGACGGGCAGCACCGCCAATGACTCGATCGGCATCCGTGAATTGCCGACGAAAAAGGTCACCACCGGATGGATGCCCAGGCTCAAAAGGGTGGTGAGGGCGAGCGGGTAATAAAAACGGGTCAGAGCGGCCCAGCTCGCTGCCGCTCCGGTCGCCTCGCCCGGAGTTCCCATGAGTGTGCGGAGGGCCCCACTGGCCATGAAACGGCTGGCCGCCGCTTCGCAGCTGACCCCCATGGTCAAGGCCGCTGCGCCGACCCAGGCGCCTTCGAGTCGACCGTCATGGACGAGAATAATGGCGGTACCGAACATCGCGGCCAGGCGAACCATCGTGCCGTAGGCGACACGGCGGGTGAGGCCCCGCCGAATCAGCACCCCCTGATAGAGTCGGCGGATGCCGATGACGGCGGGCCAGGGGAGGAGAATGAGGAGCGCGACATGGGTCCTCGAGGCGACCTCGGGCGGCAGCCCAATCAGGCCGACGGCGATGGCTTTGAAGACCGGAGGCAGGAGGGCGATGACCATCGCCACGGTGACGCCCGCGTTGAGCACATGGGTGAAGGTGCGAAGGCGGATGTACGACAGCCGATTGCGGGCGAGGGCGGTGGCGGCCGACATCAACATGATCACCGGCGCCTCGACCACGAGCGCAAGTGAAAAGGCCACGCCGTAGGCGGCCAGGTTGTAGACAGGTTCGGCGAGGCGCGCGATCACCGCGGCCAGGAACGGCCCCTCGACGGCCATCATCAGCCACGTCGCCGCCAGCGGCAACCAGAAGCGGAAGATGCGGGCCTGAGTCAGTGTCGCATCGCTCATCGGTGGCGGAGGATAGCACTTAGATTTCGAATTTCGGATTTCAAAATTCGGATTTCCCATCCCTATCCCCATGAGAGTTGACGGGCGGGTTGGGGTCAGATCCGAAATCCGCAATTTGCAAATCCGAAATAAAGAAAGGGGGCCGTGCGGCCCCCGGATCTGAGATGCGGCGCGCTTGGCGCCGCCGAGTGAACTCGTGTATTAACGCCGCCAGCGGAGAAACAGGCCCCAGCGGTTGGCGTCATAGTCGGCGCTGGGAAAGCTCGCCTCGCTGTAGTCCCAGTTCTCGTACTCCGCGGCTGCGGAGATGCTCTTGGTGATGTCGACTGCGACCCGCGCCAACGCGCGATCCATCTGGAACGGAAAGCTGCCGGCGTTCTCGAAGGAGGAGTAGGCCGCGTCGATGGTGAGGAGCCAGATCTTCCACGTCAAGCCGCCGTCGAAGAGGTCACCCTCCTCGACATAGGTCGAGGGCACGATCTCGAAGGTCTGCGGAATCCGGATCGGCATCTCGGTGTCCGTCGAGTAGCTGTCGTATGCGAGGCGCAGCGTGATGTTGTCGGTCGGAGTGATGTTGAGGTCGACGGCGTAGCGCTCCGTCTCGGCCTCGTAGCCGATGTCGGACGCGTCGTTGTCCGAGCTGATCGACTCGGCCGTCAGCAGCACCCTGAAGACGCGGCTGATCGACCAGTCGAACCTTCCGCGAAGCCGCAGGCGGTCGTTGAAATCGGTGCGAACGATGACGTCATCCGCGTCCTGCCCGACCACGTCGAGCAGGATCTTGATGTCCCCGAATGTCGCCATGCCACCGACGTCGAACGACGTGATTCTGCGCTCGTACTCGCCCTCCTGGCCTCCCGGCAGCACGATCTCCGAGACATCGGCGGAGAGATCGAGGTCCTGGTTGTTGACCGCGGCCTCGGCCCACGCCGAGAACGCTCCGAGGTTGCGGAAATCAAACCTCAGGTTGGCGATGTTGTCTTTTCGCTGATATCCGGTTTCGGCCTCGACGAGCGTCTCGATGTCCTGCGGGTCGAACCCACCGAAGTTGAGAGTATCGGAGAAGAGACTCGCGATCAACGACCAACCCTCGAGCTGACGATCGCGGACCTCGTAGCCGACGTTCATCCCGACCATCTGGCTGATGTCCCACTCGAATCGCGCCTCCCCGCGCCAATAGGGGTTCTCCGTCCGGCTCTGCACCGACTGGTCGAGTCCCTGGAAGAACCTGGAGAGCTGGAACGACACCAGGCTCCCCGACAGCGTCTCCTCCATCGAGGTTTCACCGTCGGCGTCGGCTCTGACATACGATGCGACGAAGCGGCTGGTTTCCGTGACCCTCCCGGTGACGTGGAATGTGGTGACCGGGGTGTCGGCGGTGGTCCGCATCGATCGGTTGAAGGCGTCGAGCTCGGCCTCCTGGCCGAGGGTGGTGCCGGGGTTGTTGCCGACACCTTCGCCGGGCGCCAGCGTCTGCTGATTGGTGCCCTTGAAGTCGCGCCAACCCTGGAGGAAGGTGCCCTGAATTCCGTGGGTCGCGAAATCGAGACCGAGGTAGAACTCGGACTCGGTCTCCTCGAGATTGGAGGCGACTCGGAACTCGTCGTTGCCGACGCTGTAGGTGGATTGCCCGGGACCGTCGTATCGGTTCCAGCGATAGCCGACGATCGGCGTGATCACCCGGCCGGGCAGGATCTCGATCCGCATGTCGAGGATATCGCGAGTCCGGTCCCAGGTGTGCTGGCCCGGCACGACGCCGTCATCGAGCAACGGGTTGGCAAAGGCGGGCAGGGCACTGAAGGATTTCAGCTCCTGATAGAAGATGTGCAGTCTATAGATGTCGCCGAGACCCATGTCGAGCCGGAACCGTCCGGCCGGGCTGCCGCCGAAGCCGGAAGCGTCGATCCGCACGCGGTCGGCGATACCGGCATCACCCGAGGAGTCGACGAGGTTGATCGTTAGATTGTTGAGCACGAACCCGTCCTGTTCGTTGATCTGGGTCCGGTACATGTCCTCGTTGCCGTTGATATCCACCTGCTGGTAACCGAACTCGATGTCGAACGACGTCGATTGTGCGGCTGTCTGTGGCGCCCAGACGGCGATGAGGAGCAGTACGAAGGCGGTGATCGACAGGCGATATGTGTTCATCGATCCACCTCCTACTTCAACAACAGCGGCGACGTGTTGGACCCGTGGACCATCACGTGGCAGGTCGTGCAGTTTTGGTATCGCGGGCTCCGCACGTTGTGGAACGACGGCGGCTGCGAGCCGAGAGTGTTGCCCATCGGGCTGTGGCACTCGAGACAGAGCTGGTCGACCCGTGCGCGAGTGAGGGCATTCGGGTTGGGCGATCCATGGGGTTCATGACAGCTGAGGCAGGTGCCGGTCACCTCGGCGACGTGCGGATAGACAAACGGCCCGCGCTTTTCGGCGTGGCAGGAGACACACACGAGGTCGCCCGAATGGTCGACCTTGAGGCTGTACCTGCCCTGGCCGCCGTGCGGGTTGTGGCAGGAGACACACTGCAATCCGCCGCGGTCGAGGTTGTGACCGAACGGTTTCTTGAAGGAGCCGGCGGGCGACGGATGGCAGCTCGCGCAGAGCTCGTTGGCCGCCTTCTGGAGCATCCGGGGTTGGGATGCACTCGTCGTGTGAATGTTGTGGCACGAGCTGCACGACACCGAGGCGCCGGAGTGCACGGACCGTCTCGAAAACATGGTGGCGGTGTCGCGGTGGCACGAGAGGCAGAGGACTTCGCCGTCCCTTCCCTCTGGCTTGGCGATCAGTGACGGGTCGCCGCCCTCGTCCATGTGGGCCTCGCCGTTACCGTGACAGGTGACGCAGGATGGTCCGCCGCGATCGTCAATCGCGTGCACCGTCTTGGCGAAATCGGCCGCGATCTCGTCGTGGCAGACGGCGCAGTCTTCGGAGGAATCGCCGGCTGCAGCCGGTGGGGCGGTACCGAGGCCGAGCGCGATCACCAGGGCGGCGCCGGCCAGCACGTACGAGATTTTTTTCATGCCCGATCTTCCTTTCCAGGTCACATGCGACCAGCCGCCGGAGCGGCGGGTCGCTTGAACACGGGTTTCTCAGTGGGCGTGGACGCTGTCGACCGAGAACTCACGGTCTTCGCCGTGGCACGAAGCGCACGACTCACCGAACGGCGCCGTCTGGGTGTAGGCGTGGGCCGCCGCATCGACCGTGCTGTGGCAGGCCAGACAGGCGGCGGCCGCCGGCTGGGTCGGCGAGTAGTAGCTGCGCTCGGTGATGACCTCCTGCGCACCTTCGGGCGCCGGCACATTGTAGGTACCGTCGAGATGGCACATCGTGCAGGTCCGCCGGTCGCCGGGGAACTCGACCTCGTTGTAGTTGTTGACCGAGCCGCGGTAGCCATAGACCGTGAAGTCGACGGTCAGCTCGGCACCGGTGTGGATGCGATGGACCATCCACCGGAAGTCGATCGACTCCGGCGGCAGCTCGTCCTCGGGCCGGACTTCCTCATCGCTGTTGTTCGGCCGGTGGCAGAAGACGCACTCTTGGGTGTTGAAGCGCTGGCCGCCGTGCAGCGACAGCATGTCATGGCAGACGTTGCAGTTGTCGATCGAGACCACTTCACGCCGCGGCATGGCCGAGAGATCGGTGACGGCGGCGTAGTAGACCGGGTTGAACGCGCCCTCGGTGACCTCGAGGCCCTCGAAGGTGCCGTCGTCGATAACGGAGGTGCGGCGCACATCGGCCGAGAAGCCCCAGCTGCCGGTGGCATCCTCGGGGATCGGGTCCTCAAAGGTCATCATGTACCCGTCGCCGACCAGGGTGGCGTCGCGCGCGTCCTGCGAGATGTCGAGCGTGTGGTCGATGGTGTCGCCGATGGGGCCTGCGGCCCTCAGGGTGAGGGTGCGAAGACCCGAAATCGGGTTGACGAGCGATCCGTCGTTGTTGGTGAGGGAGAAGTAGACGGTCGGCGTCCCGCCGGGCATGGCGCCGGTGACGTCGGTGATCTCCATATTGAGCCCCGCGAGCTGGCTCGACTTGTTGGGAATCGTGTGTGCGCCCATGATCGAGATGTCGAACTCGCGCTCGCCCTCGGGAATGTGGCAGGCGGCGCACAGGCTGTCGTCGAACTGCGGCACCGGGTGGTTCTCACCCGTCTCCCAGACGATATCGTCGTGGCACGAGCCGCAGGCGTCGCGGTTGGGCCGGGTGTACCAGATGTAGCTCTCAGGCGTGTCCGGGGTGTGGCAGCGGTCGCAGTTGCGGATGTCCTGCGTCCACTCCACCTCGGAGTAGTCGTGGACCGACTGGCGATAGCCGATGATCTGGTAGGGGGTGCCGGCCTGGACGCTGGGCAGGTCGGCTCCGTTGTGGATCTTGTGGATCATCTGTTTGAGGTCGACCGAGTTGCCGGTGTCCGGGTCCCAGGTCTGCTTGTTGTGGCAGAGCACGCAGAGCTTGACTTCACGCCGGCTGCCGCCGTGCAACGCCAGCTGCTCGTGGCAGCTGTTGCAGGTGGCGTCGAGCATACCCTGCCACTGGTCGACGACGTTGCTGCCGTCGGGCACGAAATCGTACTCGACGTTGTCGTACTGGGTGGTATCGAGTGGCGTGTCGGTGAGGTTGCGGCTGGCGTAGATGCCGAGAGTGTGGGTCACCGACATGTCATAGTCCGCCGGCAGTTGGGTGCCAAAGGTGTAGCGAAGCCGGCCCATCGCCAGGTCCTCGGTAGTACCGCCCGAGTCGGTCGAGGACTGTATCGCGGTGTCGCCGGTGATTGGGCTCGTCTGCGGCCGAGTAGTGTAGGGCACGTAATCGCGCCGTTCGACGTTGTACCACGACAGGATGTAGCTGAAGCTGATCGCGCCCGGCGTCACGAGGCCTTCGCGATCGAGCGGTTGCCCCATGTCGTCGGTGAAGGTGATCTCGACCACCGGATGACGGTCCGCCGGAATCTGGATGTCCTCAACCGTGACGTGGATGCCGGGCCGGATGTACTGAAGCTGCTTCTCCGTCAGGTAGTACTCGGCCTGTGTCTTCTTGTACAGCTGTTGAGGATTCACATTGGCGCTCGGAATCACGCGCGTCGCAGGTGTCCGAACGATGATCGGCGCGACCGCTGCACTCGCCGTCGCGAGCACCAACAGGCTCCTGGTAATTGACAGCATCTTCTTGCCTCCTTGCTCGAACTCGGTCTGATGCACTTACAGATGCCGGCCGGCCGGCATCCGAAAAAATCCCTACTCCACGTTCTTCATACGATGGGAAACGTCGGTTCCGATTGCCCTTCGGAGGCGAAGCGAAGCCTCCTCCGCCGTCCCGTTGAGCGTCAACATTTGAAATCGACGTCGTGACACTTCCATGACCGACCTAGAATGCACGGGTCTCGTTTAGATGTCAACTCATTTGTGGAACCGAACAAATCTTCATATGACGTAAAGCTATCATATGCTGAGGCTTTTCTGAAATCATTGATGGTTGGAAGAAATTTTGGAGAAAGTCTGTCTCAAAATCCCCGAGCGGTCGCCCCTTGCTCCGAGGACCGGTGTGCGAGACACTGCACCAGATGAGAGGTCGGTCGAAGCTTCTGGTGGTGGCGGTCGCAATCGCGATCCTGGTTGTCGCCGCGACCGCGATCTATCTGCGTTCACAATTGCGGTGCGCCGGTTTCGAGGGGCCCGCGGTGTCGATCGACGAACTCCCTCGTGCACCGATAACCGAAGGCAGCCTCCGGATTGCGACGTGGAACGTCCGCAACTTTCCGCTCGATGAGCGGCCAGAGGAAGATGACCTCGGCTACTCCCGACGCACCAATATCTGTGATTTCGAAACCGCTCTTGGCGGGCTTGGCGCCGATCTCTACGGCCTCCAGGAGGTCAACGACATTCGGCGTTTTCAGCCGATTCTCCGGCGCGCCTGTGGCGAGCGGTCGATGGATGTGAGGTACTCATCGAGTGGCGGCCGAAACGGCCAGCATCTCGCGATCGCGTGGGACAGATCCGTTCTCGAGCTGGTCGGCAGACCATTGGAGATCGAAGAGCTCGTGCTCGAACCGGGGATGCGGCCCGCCTTTGCCGGCTCTTTTCGTAGCCTTCGTGCCGGCGGTGTCGACTTCACCCTGGTGGTGGTGCATCTGGAGTCGGGGCCGCGGAACTTCGCGGACCGCCGGCGACAGAACCGGGCGCTGGCGACATGGCTCGAGGCCAGAATCGACGAGACCGGAGACCCCGACGTGATCGTGCTCGGCGATTTCAACACCGTCGGATCACCGCGCGGCGGTCTCGAGGGCGAGCTGCAGTCCGTCGACGCGATCCTCGGCCGGGTTGGACTCAGGCGGCTTCTGAACCCGCTCGGCTGCACCTCCTACTGGGAAGGTGGGGGTGAGCGGGACGGCATTCACCAGCCATCGCTGCTCGACCATGTCTTTGTCGGCGGGTTCGAGTTGGATCCGGTCACGAAGCCACTCGAGGCCTGGCTGCACTGTTTGCGATGGCAATGTGAAGAACTCATTTCGCGTCCCGGTGAAGAGGATGGGACGTTCTGGGATGTGTCGGATCACTGCCCGCTGACTTTCGAAATTCGCGACGAGAATTCCGAAAGTCAAAATTCGGAATTGTGAATTCGGAATTCGGAATGGTCCTCTGCTCGGCCCTCTCAACGCGTGGGAGGGTGGGTGGGAATTCCGAACTCCGAAGTCCGAACTCCGAATTCGCGGCGCGTCTGTATCATGGGTGCGGTTTGCCAAGATGACGATCCACGATACACGCTCCTTCTATGGGCCGCCTTCTGACGCGCCGCGAGAGTTCCACGTCTCGCGGCGGGTGCGTGAGGTCTGCCAGTTGGACGAGATTCTTTTCGCGGTCTCCGGCAACGTTGTCTTTGCAGACTTCAGGGCCGCGAGGGATTTCGCCCATCGCCTGAACCAGCAGCGCCCTGCGGAGCGGGCGGTGAGTGCGAGCGACCTCTACGCTCTCGGTCTGATCGACGAGGCGCTCCATCTCGTGGTGGCCCGCCACCGCCGTGAGAGCGCGCCTCATCTGTGGTCCGATGCCATCGCCATTCTCGGCGAAGAGGTCGGTCACGGCCCTCTCGACGAGCTGCTGCGAGCCTTCGTCAACGAGTTTCCACCGACTCCAGTCTTCAGAGGTGAAACCACAGCAGACGAGTACCTCGCCGGCGAGACCGATGGCGAGGATCACCACGAGGCTGCGCTCGAGGAGCTGGTCCTGGTGTGGCTCGCCAACCGCAACCCGGCATTTGAGCCGTTCCGCGAGCTCTTTGACGACGACGGCCTTCGCCAGACAACGGCCTACGGGACGGCGGTGCGCCGACTCGAAAGTTTCCTCGCCTCTTCCGAGACCTCCGGCCCGACCGGCCGCAGCCTCCTCGACCTGTTGCTGGCACCGGTGCGCGCCGCGCCGGACTCTCTGCAGGGGCAGCTCGAGTTCATTCGCACCACCTGGGCGAAGCTCCTCGGTCCCGATCTCCACCGGATCCTCGGCGGGCTCGACTTCCTGGCCGAAGAGCATCGCGCCTGGTTTCCTGCTGGATCGGGGCCTGTGGAACCTCCAGACTACCGGGTCCTCGCCGAAACCGGTGAACGCTACTCCTCTGATCGCGAGTGGATGCCGCGGCTGGTGCTGTTGGCGAAAAATGCGTACGTGTGGCTGGCGCAGCTGAGCCAAAAATACGGCTTCGAGATGACGACTCTCGATGGCATACCAGAAGAGGAACTGCAGCGGTTGGCCAACGGGGGTTTCACTGGGCTCTGGCTGATTGGCGTCTGGGAGCGGAGCCGGGCGTCGGAGCGGATCAAGAAGAGGATGGGCGACGAAGAGGCCGTTGCGTCCGCCTATTCGCTCGAGGACTACCGCATTGCTGGCGCCCTCGGTGGGGAGGCCGCCTACGAGGACCTCCGCGGACGTGCGTGGCGTCACGGTATTCGGCTCTCCACCGACATGGTGCCCAACCACATGGGTATCGACTCGCGGTGGGTGATCGAGCACCCGGATTGGTTCCTCTCGCTCGGCCACACTCCCTACCCGGCGTACAGCTTCAACGGTCCCGATCTTTCGGACGACTCGAGGGTCGGCATTTTTATCGAGGACCACTACTGGGACCGCTCCGACGCGGCCGTGGTCTTCAGGCGGCTGGATCGGGAGACCGGCGACGAGCGATTCATCTATCACGGCAACGACGGAACCTCGATGCCGTGGAACGACACCGCCCAGCTCGACTACCTCAATGCCGAGGTGCGCGAGGCGGTCATTCAGACCATCCTCGCGGTCGCGCGACGATCACCGGTGATTCGCTTTGACGCTGCCATGACCCTGGCTCGGCAGCACTTTCACCGGCTGTGGTTCCCGGAGCCTGGTGCCGCCGGCGCGGTGCCGTCGCGAGCCGAGCACTCGATGTCCCGCGCCGACTTCGATCGTGCGATGCCGCGCGAGTTCTGGCGCGAGGTGGTTGATCGGGTGGCTGAGGAATCGCCGGACACCCTGTTGCTGGCAGAGGCGTTCTGGTTGCTCGAGGGCTACTTCGTGCGAACCCTGGGTATGCATCGGGTCTACAACTCGGCATTCATGAACATGCTGCGGGACGAGCGCAACGCAGAGTATCGGCAGCTGATCCGTTCGACCCTCGAGTTCGACCCCCGGATTCTCAAGCGCTACGTCAACTTCATGTCCAACCCCGACGAAAGGACCGCTGTTGACCAGTTCGGCACCGGCGACAAATACTTCGGGGTGGCGACGCTGATGGCGACCATGCCCGGCCTGCCGATGTTCGGCCACGGCCAGATTGAAGGCCTCAAGGAGAAGTACGGCATGGAGTTCCAGCGTCCGCGATGGGACGAGGCGCCGAACAAGGGTCTGGTTTGGCGACACGAGCTGCAGCTCTTCCCGCTTCTGCGGCGGCGTCGGTTCTTCGCCGAGGTCGATCGCTTCCTGCTCTATGATTTCTTGAGAGATGACGGATGGGTCGACGAAAACGTCTTCGCCTACTCGAACGAAATCGACGGCGAACGCAGCCTGGTCGTTTACCACAATCGATTTGGAGAGACCCGGGGCCGGCTGCAGCTCTCCACCGCGGTCGCCGGGCGTGGCGAGGGAGAGGAGACACACCTGGTCCGGACCACTCTCGGCGACGGCCTCAGGCTGTCCGATGGCGACGGTCTGTGGGTGGCCTTTCGCGATGCGGTCTCGGGTTTGGAGTACCTGAGATCATGCCGCGAGCTGCGGTCGGAAGGATTGTCCCTCCATCTCAATGCCTACCGTCTCCACTGCTTCCTCGATTTCCGCGAGGTGGCCGAGGACGAAGATCACCCGTGGCGTGAGCTTGCCGCGCATCTTGACGGTCGCGGTGTGCGCAGCATTGACGATGCGCTCGGGCAGTGGCGCATGGCGGATGTGTTGGCGCCTTTCAGGCGCCTTCTCTCGCCGGCGATGCTCAAACGTCTGGCGTCGGATGATGATCGGACAGAAGCGGCCTCCGAGCTTCTCGAAGTGGCCCGCACCGAGGTCGCAACCCTGCTCGCCGCGGTGTTCTCGGCGACCGGGAGCGAGGCCGGGCCGGCCAACTCTCGGGTGGAGAGCCGAGTTCTTTCAGAAATGGAGGCCGTGCTCGAACTGGTTCAGCATGAACGGAGCCCGGAAACCGGTGAAGACGGGAAAGAAGGCCGGGTGGCGGAGCTCGTAGCGGGCCTCTCCGACCCGGTGGCCTGGGCGACTCTGGTGACCTGGACTCTCGTTCGCCACCTTGGTGAGGTGGGCGGTCGTGGCGATCGTCAGGAGTTGGCTCGCGAGCGGTTTGCCGACTGGCACCTGCGCTCGGCTCTCGTCGATCTCGTTATCGCTCTCGGTCGCTCCGAGGACGATGGACGGCGCTCCGCCGATACCGTGGACCTCATGATCAAAACTATCGGGTGGAGATCGAAGACCAGGGGTTTGCAGGGCATGGGGCCGGCGTTGGCCGAGATGATCGCAAGCGAGCCGGGTCGGCGTTACCTTCTGGTCAACCGCCACGCCGATGTCCTCTGGTTCAACCGCGAAGCGTTCGAAGAGCTGCTGCGATGGATGATGCTGGCATGGGTCTCGGATGGAATCATCGAGAACAGCGAAGACGCACTGGCAGACGTCGCGGCGACGGCCGTTGTTTGGCAAACCCTGGTCGGCGCTGCGGAAGGTTCGGGATTCCGGGTCGTCGACATGGTCGAGATCTTGAACGCCGCAGATGACCTCACGGCCGAGCATGAGTGATGGACTCGGGTCGACTTCTCCGGCCGCTGCCGCTCGTTCTGATCTTCCTGTTTGCCGCCGTGGCGGTTGGAGACCTAGTTCAGATGATGATCGAGGAGCCACCGCCACCACCGGAAATTGCAGGAACGACGATACCGTATTTTGAGGCCTTGGAGCCGGTGATCGATTTTCGGTCGGATGGTAGAGACCTGGCGGTCGAGATCCGGCCGATTCCGGAGCTTGCTAGAGGTCAATGGTCGGCAGCCAAGCCTCAGGGTGTCTGGGCGAGAGGAGCCACCGCTGAGTTCCGGCTCGAGCTCGCGGCCGCCGGTTATCGCGAGCTCATTGTGGAGTGCCAGCCTGCAAGTGGCAACAGGGCCGTAGGCACACTTCGCCTCAACGTCAACGGATTCGATCTGGGCGTTGTCGATCTCGTTCCGGGGTGGCATCGCTACCGGTTTGTTCTCCCGGGCGGCGCCGTTCATCCCGGGTCCAACCGGGTGATCCTCGATTTCCCGGACCGGGACCCGACGGAGCGGCCCCAGCGTGCGCTTCTCATCCGGAAGATCGGTTGGTTTCTCGACGACGACGTTGGCGTCGACGTCCTTGATGGCGGTGGACCGGTGTCACTTGACCTCAGCGCCGAAAGGGTCAGCATCCGTCGCTCGGGAGTATTGGAGATACCGATAGTCCTGGACGATAGGACTGACGCCCTCCAAATGCGGTATCGATTTCGTTTTGGTTCCGGTCGCGCCGACGTGGTGGTGGAGCAGTCGGAGGACAGGGGTGTCGGCCAGGACCACACGATGAGGGCGACCGTGAGCGCTGATGAAAAGAGCGCCGGACGCATCCGGGTACCACTTCACGGGCGCCGCGGCGCTTTTGTGGTCCGCATTCGAGCGGATCTTGGTCTGGCCGGATCTCAACTGCTGATTTCGTCTCTGCGGTTGGTCGAGGAGGGTGATCCTACCCGTCGTCCCTGGGCTGCGAATCCTCGCCCGAACTGAGAACCCGGGGATCGTCCTCGGACGGGGTGATATCCCGCGGTTCGGGATTTTCCTCCCGACGTGTCGTAAAGGTGGCTGCAATGAAGGCAAGGATCGCGAGCAGAATCTCATCGACCAGCGGAAGCGGATCGGGGATAACGAGGTCGACCAGAAACAGCGCCCCGAGGATGAGAAAGAGATAGGGGTAGCGCATCCGTGGCAGCAGGCGGTTGATGAGGGTTGTCAGCGGTGACGGCATGGCGTCAGGCGTCCCCTTTTCCTTCCTCGTTTTCCTGCTTCAAGGGAATTCCGCCTTTGGGCTGGTAGGAGGAGTAGACATTCGGCTTGCCGGTCAGCCCGGAGAGCTTGATGACCAGCACCTGCCCGAGCGGGATACCCTCGATCCATTTCAGCATCTTGTCGTGAAGCCGTCGCAGATCGTGGCCTTCGATCTTGACGCCCTGCTTGGTCAGAAATCCGTCGAGCATCTCCTTGGCTCCGAGGGTGAGCTCGGTAACCCCCTTGAATGTCTGGGTGAGCGGTTTCAGCTCTTGATCTTCGAGTATCAGGCGGGCGGTCGAATCCAGTTCCAAAACCGGTGAGTCATCAATCTCTCCGATGAGATTGTCAACCTTCGGCGGCGGAGTTTCCGGCGTCTTGACCGGGGTCAGGAGACTATCGACCGCAGCGCACACGAGTGCGAGAGCGCCATGAACGGACTGCACAGCTTCATCGCTGCCCGCGGGAATCTCGGAGTCATTTTGGGAGGAAAACCACGCCTGGAGCTGATCGAGAAAGTCGCCGAACTTGGAGAGTCGTGCGGCCGAGATCTTGGCGGAAGGCTCCAGCTTCGAGGGGAGTTCCAGTCTGAGCTCGGGATCGGGATCTATCCCGGATTTTTCGGCCAGCTTCTTGGCCAATGCTCTCGCACTACCGCGGATCGCCTTCGCCCTCGACTCGCCGCCCTCGCCGACGATCCAATCGCGACGTTCGCCGATAAAAGCGGAAATGCGCTCAATATTGCGCGCCGCCTTTTCAAGCTCTTCAGTCGTGATCTCCGCCATTTCTCACCCGTCTTTCCTGGGTTTGTGCATTCTATACGATTCATCGGCAAATTTGTGCGATGATGCGACAGGCTGAGCGTGATGCAAATTGAGATCGCAACCCCGGATGACTGGCACCTCCACCTGCGCGACGGTGGGGCACTGGCCGATGTCGTGATTCACAGCGCGCGGACCTTCGCTCGCGCGGTTGTCATGCCCAACCTGCAGCCACCGATCACGACCATCGCCGAAGCCAGGTCCTACCGTCAGCGCATCGTCGAGGCGCTGGGCGACGACGTAGCGTTCGAGCCGCTGATGACGCTCTATCTGACCGATCTGACGTCAAGGGGCACGATCATCGAGGCTTCAGCAAACGACACTATCGTCGGAGTCAAGCTGTACCCCGTGGGAGCCACCACCAACTCGGAGGCCGGGATCACCAATCTCGATCTGGTGATACCGACCCTCGAGGTAATGTCCGACCATGGACTGCCTCTTCTGGTCCACGGTGAGGTCACCGATCCGGGCGTCGATATTTTCGATCGCGAGAAGGTCTTTATCGATCGCGTCCTGACACCGTTGGTCGAGCGGGTCGACGGTCTCAAGATCGTGTTCGAGCACATCACGACGGCGGACGCGGTCGCCTGGGTGTTGCAGGCGCCGTCGCGGGTCGCGGCCACCATCACTCCCCATCATCTACTGCTCGATCGAAACGCAATTTTCAAGGGTGGAATCGCCCCCCACCACTACTGCCTCCCGGTCCCCAAACGGGACATTCATCGGCAGGCGTTGGTGTGGGCCGCCACCAGCGGCAACCCACGCTTTTTCCTCGGCACCGACAGCGCTCCCCATCCCAGGCACCTCAAGGAGTGTGCGAATGGGTGCGCGGGCATCTTTTCGGCCCACGCCGCCGTCGAGCTCTACGCGGAGGTCTTCGAGGACGCCGGCGCCATCGATCTGCTCGAGGGCTTTGCCTCGCACTACGGAGCGGACTTTTATGGGCGAGCGCGGAATGAAGGAACCGTCACCCTGGTTCGCGAGGAATGGACGGTGCCGCCGGCCTACGCCTTCGGCGATCATGAGGTGGTACCACTCAGGGCCGGCGAAACCATACGCTGGCAGGTGGCGGACAGGACGATTCCAGGCTAGATTTCTAATCTTGAGGCGCTGGAGCGCACCCGAGTTCGGCGGCTGGTGCGCCAGGATTCACGCCAAGGAGTAATCAAGTGGCACAGACCAAAAGACGTCGGAAAACGATCGGCATCCTCACCGGGGGTGGCGATGTCCCCGGCCTCAACCCGGCCATTCGAGCGGTGACCGTGAGGGCGCTTCGCGAAGGTTTCAGAGTCCTCGGCATTCGGCGCGGTTGGGCCGGCCTGATCGAGATCGACCGCGACCGCAAAAACGGATCCGACTTTGTGATCGACTTGACCGACGAAGTCGTCAACAAGGTCGGTCGTACCGGCGGGACCTTTCTCCATAGCTCGCGCACCCGTCCGTCGCACGTGCCGCAGACAGCGCTTCCCGATCACCTGAGGGACCGCTATACCGATGAGTCGAACGATCTGACCGAGGAAGTGCTGGCGAACATCGAGTACCTCGGCATCGACACGATGGTTCCCATAGGTGGCGACGACACCCTCTCCTACGGGGTTCACCTGCATGAGAAGGGGGTGCCGGTGATCGCGCTCCCAAAGACCATGGACAACGACGTCCCCGGCACCGATTACTGCATCGGTTTCTCGACCTGTGTCACCCGCACCATCGCCATGACCCACGCATTGCGCACCTCAGCCGGCAGCCACGAACGCTTCTTGGTGATCGAGGTCTTCGGACGCTATGCGGGTTTCACCGCTCTGCTGCCGACGATGGCCGGCGCCGCCAACCGCTGCGTCATTCCCGAGCACCCGTTCGACATCGAGAACCTGTGCGAGCTGCTTTCGCGGGACCGCGACAAGAACCCTTCCAACTACAGCGTGGTGCTGGTGTCGGAAGGCGCGACCTTCAACGGCGAGACGGAGATGGTGTACTCAGACGACGAAAAGGACATGTACGGCCACAAAAAGCTGGGTGGCGTCGGCGATCGTGTGGCCCGAGTCCTTCGCGACCTGTCGCCGAAGTTCAACAACGGTCGCCGTGTCAATGTCATCAACCAGCGCCTCGGCTACCTCGTACGGTCGGGGGATCCCGACGCCCTCGACTCGGTGGTGCCGATGGCCTTCGGGAATCTGGCGATGGACCTCATTCTGGATGGTGTCGCGGGCCGGCTGGTCAACATCCGCAACGGCCGCTACGACAACGTGCCCATCGGAGTTGTCACGAGCCGCAAAAAAGTGGTCGATGTGGCCAAGTTTTACAACACCGAGCGCCTGCGCCCCAAGTTCACCCGCTTCGAGGGCGAACCGGTGTTTATCATGACCAGCGATTATTGATGAATTCGGAAATCGGAATTCGGAATTCTGAATCCTGAATCATCCCTCGCCCCTCTGTTTATTCCCGGGGGGTTAGGGGTATTTCGAATTCCGAACTCCGAATTCAGAATTCAAACCGGAGGTGAGCGTGAGGCTGCTACACACGATGATCCGCGTTGGCGATCTGGACAAATCGATAGCATTCTACACAGAGGCATTGAGAATGAAGCTTCTGCGCAAACACGACTATCCGGAAGGGAAGTTCACACTCGCCTTCCTCGGTTACGGTGGCGAGGACACGAATTCTGTCATTGAGCTGACCCATAACTGGGACACCTCGAGCTACGACCTCGGAAACGGTTTCGGCCACATCGCCATCGGCGCGCCCGATATCGTCGGCGCCTGCGAGCGGGTCCGCGATTACGGTGGTCAGGTGACCCGCGAGCCGGGACCGATGAAGCACGGCACGACCGTCATCGCGTTCGTCAAAGACCCGGACGGCTATACCATCGAGTTCATCGAAAAGAAGTAAAGCCATTAGCTGTTAGCCGTTAGCGCTTAGCTCATCGCAGGCCGTCTGGAATCGGTAGACCTTGAGTTGGCGCTTGACACGGTCAACTGCTGATGCGACCCGTTCAAAAGTAAGCTAACAGCTAAGAGCTAACTGGTGCTTGTCCTCTGGGGCGCGCTTCTGTAGTGTTCGCCCATGATCGAGCTTGGCACGAACCAGTCCCTGACCGCGACCTGCGCCCGCGGGCTCGAGATGGTGCTGGCCGATGAGCTACGCGCCATCGGCGCCGCCACTGTCGCGCCGGACCGCGGCTCGGTTCTGTTCTCGGGTGATCTGCGAACCGTCTATGACGTCAACCTCAGATTACGAACCGCAATGCGGGTCCTCGTTCCGCTCGTTCGTGGCGAGGTCAAGGCGAGAAAGAGCCTCTACGAACTGGCCGAATCGGTGGCCTGGGAAGAGGTGATCGCCGACGGTCAGACCTTTGTCGTCGAGGTGGTCGGACGGCACCGCGCCTTCCGGAACACCACCTTTGCCGGTCAGGTCGTCAAGGATGCGGCGGTCGATCGCCTCCGCGACAAACGCGGCCGACGCCCCGACGTCGATCGTGACCAACCCGACATCCGCGTTCACCTGCGGCTGGTGGAGAAGGGCGCCACCACCCTCAGCCTCGATTCCAGCGGCGAGCCGCTTTCTCATCGCGGTTACCGGCCGAGGGGCGGACCCGCTCCGTTGGCTGAAACGCTGGCCGCAGGCATTCTCTTGATTGCCGGCTACGATGGCTCCGAGCCGCTCCTCGATCCCATGTGCGGCACTGGAACCTTTGCCGTCGAAGCGGCACTGATCGCGACCCGAACTCCGCCCGGGCTCCACCGCGAGTTCGCTTTCGAGCGTTGGCCGGTTCACAATCTCCTGACCTTCGAGGAGGTTCAGCACGAGGCGAGCCACGGTCACCGTGAGGCGCCGCAGCCGATCATCGCCCGCGACCGCGCCGAACGATCCATCCGAGCCACCGAGCGCAACCTCAGGGCGGCGTGGATGGACCAATGGGTCGAGCTCGAGCAGCGGGACGCCCTCGATCTGCTCCTGCCGTGGGGATCCGGTGGCGTGATTGTTGCCAATCCTCCGTATGGCAAGCGGCTGAGCGATGTCGAACGCCTGTTCGGGCTCTACCGCCGCTTCGGCGATAGCCTCAAGAAACAGGCCACCGGGGCCACCGCCTGGATCCTCGCCGGCGAGCCGCGGCTGGCCAAGGTGATCGGTCTCAATCCGTCACGGCGCATCCCGCTCTTCAATGGCCCGATCGAGTGCCGGTTGTTGAAGTTCGAGATGTATGAGGGAACGAAGAAACACAAGACGGCCCGGCCGTCTAATTCTTAGTTGTGAATTCTCAATTTTCAATTCGCAACCACCCACCAAGACTTCCATGACGGCGTGAAGCAATTCAAAATTGAGAATTAAGAATTGAGAATTGACAGCTCGTCTCCGAGCTGGGTGACGAGGGAGTCCATCT
>CAYRFI010000039.1:0-32777 GCA_964423595.1 uncultured Thermoanaerobaculia bacterium
TAGCCCCTATTCCGGAATCTTCAGCTTCTGGCCGACCTTGATGAGGTCCGGGTTGTCGAGGATATCGCGATTGGCCTCGAAGATCTTCATGTACTGGCTGGCCTTGCCATAGTACTTCTGGGCGATCGCACCGAGTGTGTCACCGGCCACGACCTCGTAGACCCGCCCCTCGGCCGCCACTTCGGGCGCGGGCGCCGGCGCGGGCCCGGACGCCTTGAAGACCTCGATAGCGTTGACGATGTTTTCCGCCTTGACCGCCTGGTCGATCTTCTGCATCGCGAGGTTGGCGGCTTCGCGGCTCTCCGCCTTGCCCTTGAGGGTGATGACCTTACCCCGGACGTCTGCACGCAGGCCGCTGACTCCGGGGGTGGTGGCGCCGACGTCGTTGATGGCTTCCTGTACCTGCTGATCGAAGCTCTTGCCGAACAGATCGAAGAGACCCATGTGTGGTGCTCCTTTCCTTACACGTATTGCTGTTGGTGGATACTATAGCAGCGCCGTTGCCCGAGAGCGAGGGTTATACTCTGCCCACTGGAAGACTCACCGAAGACTGGAGAGCCGGATGGCTGACCACGACCTCTATCTGGGCACGGAGATCGAAGGAAAAGGGCGAGTCACGCTCGATATGGACCACCTGACCACCCACGCGGTGTGCGTGGGGATGACTGGGTCGGGGAAGACCGGCCTCGGCATCGTGGCACTCGAGGAACTCGCGCGTCGCGGCGTGTCGCTGCTGGTCATCGACCTCAAGGGCGATATGGTCGATTTGCTCCTCAACTTCCCTTCGTTCGCGGGCGAAGACTTTGCCCCGTGGCTGCCGCCGGACGCTCTCGAGGACGGTCACGCGTCAGAGGTGGCTTCGAAGCAGGCGGATTTCTGGCGGCAGGGGCTCGAGGGCTCGGGCCTCGGTCCGGACGACCTCCGTGCCGTCCGCGACGGTGTGCAGTGGCAGCTCCTGACGCCCGGCGCCGGCTCGGCGGCCCCCCTCGACATCCTACCGGCGCTGGGTGTACCCGACGGTTGGGACCCGGATAATGATCCCGACGGGGCGACCGATCGCGTGAACGGCATCACGTCGGCCCTGCTCTCGCTGGTGGGGCGTGGGGGAGACCCACTGACCGACCGCGACCACGTGCTCACGGCGACGGTGATCCTCGATTGTTGGCGGCGGGGGCGCTCGCTCGATCTCGCCGGTCTGCTGGCGAGCCTGGTCGACCCGCCGATGGACTCGCTCGGCGCCCTGTCGCTGGAGAGCTTCTATTCCCGCGACGATCGCATGAAGCTCGTGATGGCGCTGAACACGTTGCTCGCGAGCCCGGCTTTCGCGGCGTGGACCGAGGGCTTGCCGATGGACATGGATGAGCTCCTCGGTGATGCTGCAAGCCCACGTGCGAGCATCATCTCGATCGCCCACCTCGACGAGCGCCAACGCCACTTCGTGATTGCGCTTCTGACGTCGGAGCTCGTCGCGTGGATGCGACGCCAGCCGGCGTCTTCAGGACTCCGTGCGCTGTTCTACATGGACGAGGTGCAGGGGATCGTTCCGCCCTACCCGAAGAACCCACCGACCAAAGGACCGCTGTTGACGCTCTTCAAACAGGGTCGGGCGTATGGCGTCGGCGCGTGGCTGGCGACTCAGAACCCGGTCGATCTCGACTACAAGGCGCTCGGCAACGCGGGGGTCAAGCTGGTTGGCCGGCTGATCACCGACCGCGACCGTGAACGTGCCCTGGAAGGGCTCGGGATGTCGCGATTGCCGGATGGCCGCAATGCGGACGATATTGTCGCAGCGCTCGGTAAACGGCAATTCCTTCTCACCGACGTCAGAGCCAAACAGGGTGTTCGGACCCTGGGATCGCGCTGGGCGATGAGCTACCTGCGAGGGCCGGTGACCCTGTCCGAGATGGGTCCGCTGCTCGAGGGGCAGACCTCGGGTATTGCAGCGGGGGCGGCGGCCGAGACTCCGACGATGGCCGACTCCGCCCGGCAAGCCCCACCGCTCGCTTCCGCCGTCTCGGTTGCCTATGCCAAGGACGGGTCGGGCACGGCGAGCCCTTCCGTGCTGATCAGGAACCGTTTCAGCGTTGAACGCACGCCTCTCGGCCTCTACCGGGAGCTGGAGGAGAGGTGGCAGTTTCCGATCGGCGACGATGGCGACATCAAATGGAATGAGGGAGAAAACCCGTCGGAGATGCCGGCGTTGGTGGAGGAACCGCCTGAAGGTCTGCGGTTTCCGGCCGCCGCCCCCGGGCGCATGTCCTCCGAGCTCGACAAGGCGGTGGGCTCTTTCACCTCGTGGCGCGCGAGGCGGCCGTTGATGCTTCAGGTCAACCAAGTACTCAAGATGGTCGCGGACGAAGAAGAAACTCGCGACCAATTTTTCGAACGCTGTCTCGCAGTCGCCGACCGAGCTGATGACACGTCACAGGATCGGGTTCGCAAGCGTTTCGAGGGGAGGATGAAGACGCTCAAGAAGCGCCTCGCGCGCGAGCGCGACGAGCTGGGGCGCGATCAGACGCAGCTCAGCTCACGCAAGGCCGAGGAAAAGATGGGGATGGTGGAAGGGCTGTTTTCGGTCCTGCTGGGGTCGCGGAGCATCAGCTCGGCCTCGCGCAAGGCGGCCGCGAAGGTAAAGACCGCGGCCGGCAAACGGCGGATGCGACAGACCGCGGAAGCCGCGGTCATCGAGTCCGAGAACGAGATCGAACGCCTCGAAGCAGAGCTCGAAAGCCTGGCCGACGAGCTTCAGGACGAGATCGACCGCATCGCCGCCGAGTCGGCGGAAAAAGCCGCACAGATCGAGGAGAAGGCCGTCAAGGCGAAGAAGACTGATATTGAAGTCCTCCAACTGATTTTGGTCTGGGGATAGACGTTCACTCGTTGAAGGTTCGTGGTTTCACCGTTACGGGAGGCGATAGCCGACGGCGGCGTACCCGACCCAGTGATAAAAGTTCGACGGCGCGGTGTAGCCGAGCCCGGACGACCGGGTTGCGGACGACACCGGGAGCTCAGGCTCGGACAAGCTGGTCCCGTAACTGAGCAGTGTGCCGTGCGGGACCTTGCCGGCGGTTGCGAGCGAGAGTTTGCGCAGGAGCTCGAGCCCGAACGATATCGAGAAACGTCCGCACCATGGCAGGCGATATTCGAGGGTATCGGGATCGACGAGGGTGGCATAGAACTCGTGCACCTCTGAAGGGTCGAGGTCGCCATCGAGATAGTCGAGGATCAGCGACCGGTCGCGGGCAGCCGCTCTCTGGTACGCCTCGGCGTCGGTACCGAAGGGTGCGTGGTCGAAGTCCGGACCGTAATGCACCGCGTCGCTCGACACCACCACCGCCAGGTCCGTTCCCAACCGCCATTCCCTGGCCTGCATGACCGTCACGAGTGCGCCGGCCAGTTGGTCGGACAGATCCTCGATACGGTCCCACCCCATGTAGGGCACCAGGATCGGCACGATAGTCCGATTCGGATGACCACGCTGGAGGAAGGGCACGATCGCCTCGAGAGAGTGTTCGTGGCAGTGCATTGCGTTGTCGACGACGTAACTGGCGGAGGGTAGGGCGCCGATCAGCTCGTCTCGCATCGGATCGACCTCGATCTCGCCCCAGGGGCCGTGCCAGGCATCGAAGCTCTCGAAGACGAGTCGGTCGTGAAGACCCCACGATTTCGCGCGGTGAAAGACTCCGATGAGAAGAACCCGTGGCGCGGTAATGCGCTCGGTGAGGTGCACATACACTCGGCTCGCATAGAGATGGTCGTCGTGCGGGCAGATCCCACCGACAAATCCGTCATCGGCAGCCATTCCGAGACGTCGATCCTGGGCGGCGAGGCTGTCACGCTCGAGGTCGATGGCGGTCGAAACCACGTCTTCAGCCGACGCCGCATCGACCGCAAACCCGATAGTGTCCATCTGGCCACGGACGCGATCACCGTCCGAACGTAGACCCATCATCGCTTCGACCTCGGCGCGCGTCGGCCCTTGGCCCTGCGAACCACTCAACCGTGGAGTGAAGATGATGAGCACCAGAACGAGACACAGGTACACCAATCGTTTCATCAGCCACCTCGCGGAAAGTTGCGTCGAACATAGTCGTCGATGATACCCAGAAAGGCGTCCGCTATTTCGTCGGGGGTTCCTTGGAGTGTTGTGGATCGCTCACCGTTGACGTAGACCGGGCAACGCGGCTCTTCACCAGAGCCAGGCAGGCTGATGCCGATGTCGGCGGCCTTGGATTCGCCTGGCCCGTTCACGATGCACCCCATAACCGCGAGTGTCAGGTCCTCGACGCCGGGGTGGGTGCGCCGCCATGTTGCGAGTCGAGCTCGGACATGGTCCTCCACCCGGGTCGCCAGGTCCTGAAACCTGGAGCTCGTCGTCCGACCGCAGCCGGGGCAGGCGACGACCGACGGTGCGAAGGAGCGCAGTCCCAAAGCCTGGAGGATCTCACAGGCGGCGCGGACTTCGTTGGTCCGATCGCCGTCCGGTCCGGGGGTGAGAGAGATCCGAATGGTGTCTCCGATCCCCTCGGCCAAGAGAATCGCCATTGCCGACGATGACCAGATCAGACCGCGGACGCCCATGCCCGCTTCGGTGAGACCGAGGTGGAGGGGTTGGCGGGTCTTTGCAGCCAGATCGCGGTAGACTCTTAGGAGCTGCGGCGGTGAAGAGACCTTTGCAGAAAGGACGATGCGGTCGGTGGCGAGACCGTACTCCAACGCGGCTTCAGCCGACTCGAGCGCGGATTGCACCAGGCACTCTTGAAGGACCTCTTGCGAGTCCCGCGGCCTGTCGCGGGTGGCGTTTTCCTCCATCTTCGCGGTCACGAGAGCGGTGTCCAGCGACCCGCCGTTGACGCCGATGCGAATGGCCGCGCCGTGCTCGAGGGCAATCGCACAGATCTCGGCGAAATTCTCGTCCCGCCGGGCGCCGCGGCCGACGTTGCCGGGGTTGAGCCGGTACTTGGCGAGCGCCGCCGCGCACTCCGGATGGCCCCTGAGAAGCAGGTGGCCGTTGTAATGGAAATCACCGATCAACGGGGCCGAGCAGCCCTCGTCGTCGAGACGGTGCCGGATTTCGGCAACCGCCGCCGCCGCCTGCGGTCTGTCGACGGTGATCCGAACCAGTTCCGCGCCGGCGGCGGCCAGCTCGGCGCACTGCCGTGCGGTGGCTTCAACGTCGGCGGTGTCGGTGTTGGTCATTGCCTGGACCACGACCGGGGTGCCGCCACCGATAGTGACACTACCCACATTGACCGCTGTTGTCGTTTGCCTCGATTTCATGGGTCTCTCCTGCACGCCCACATACAATGTCGATCATACCTTCACGCGGAGGTGGCTGTGGAGACGTTGCAGGTGTGGGTCGAGGATCAGGGGAGTGGTCGGCGAATCGAAGGATGGGTCACATCCGTCGGCGAGGACCTGGTGGTCGCGGTCGGTGGCGGTCAGCGGCCACACGTGGGTTGCGTCGTGCTCGCGCAACCCCAGCCGGCAAAGGCAAAGAGCGGGGAGTGGTCGGCCTCCTGTTCGGTGCTGACCATACCGCCGCACAAGGAGGAGCCGATCGCGCGCGGTATCGCGAACCGACTCGCCGAAGCGTTCGGGCGCGTCACCGTCGTGACCGCCGGCGTCCACGACGATAACCTCGATTCCGATGGCGTCGCCGTCTACCTCCGCCTCGGTGAAGAACTCGCTGAAGCGCTCGTAACGCACCTGTCCATCCTTGAAGAATAGAACTTGCGGAACCCGGATGGCGTTGGAAACGAAAATACGCAAAGCCGCCCACCCGGCCACCCGCGCAAAAAAGTCGCAAAGGTATTTTCTTGAGTTTTAGAATACAGAGAGAATTTCCTTTACGGCCTTGGCGTCTTACTCGCGGCCTGTGGCCACGGTGACCCGCCGGGATGAGCGGGTGGCCGTAGGCCTCCCACCCACCCTCGAGACGACCCCCTCGGCCACGCCCACTATCCGCTCCATCCGGCGCGTTTGCGGTTTCAAAGTCGTTGAGTGGGCCTTGCCGTTTCGTTGAACCGTGGACCTACCAATCCACGAGCTTGATCGTGACGTTATCTGCGTCATATGGGTGATCTGGGGTGAGTTTTCGAAGAAGGGGTTGCGCAGGGAAGCCCTTGGCATTCGACACGGGCTACAATGAATCCAAGCATGGCCATTCTGTTTTTTCTCCTGGCGGTGATGGGGGCAGGCCTCGGTGGATACGCATTGCTCGTTTGGCTCGGGCTCGACGACCTCGAAGCCTGGGCCGGCGGCCGTCTCGCCGGCATGGTGTTGGTTGCCCTGCCCGCCTGGTGGGTCGGGGTCATGGGAGTCCGCGAGTGGCGGTCCCTTGGTGCCGCCGTTCTGGTCGTGGTGGCCGTGGTCGGCGGTGGCGTGGTCTGGAAGCGAAGACAGTGGAGAATGGTGCTGATCGGCGAGGCGATTTTTCTTACCATCGCCGCGGCGATCATCTTCATCCGTCTCGACCACCCGCAGATCTCATACACCGAAAAACCGATGGACCTCGGAATTCTCGCGTCTCTGCTCCGGGCCGACGGCTTCCCGCCTCCGGACATGTGGTTGGCGGGCGAAGTCCTGCCGTACTACTACTGGGGCGCCTTGCTGTGGACGGTTCCACTGTGGGTGAGCCATTTGCCGCTCGAGTTCGGCTACAACCTGATCGTTGGGATCATCGGGGGCATGGTCGGGTCCCTGCTTTGGATGCTCGGTCGCCGCGCAGGTGGCAGCCACTCATCCGGCCTGCTGGTGACCTTTTTCGGTCTCCTTGCGGGAACTCCGGACGGCATGCGGCAGCTCTTCGCGGGCAAGCAGCTGAGCGCCCTTGACTACTGGCACTCGTCCCGCCAGATTCCAGATACGATCACTGAATGGCCGCTTTTCACGGTTCATCTCGGGGATCTCCATCCCCACCTGCTCTCGATGCCGGTGGCCTGCCTGGCGTTGTTGGTGGCGTGGCAGGCGGGGAAAAAAGGGCCCAACACGGCCCACATGGCATTCCTGGCCGTCCTCTTTGGCGTTGCCTGGGCTGCGAACCCGTGGGCCATGCCGCCGACTCTTGCCGGGATCGCCCTCTTGTTGCTAGCCGGGACAGATCGCTGGTACTGGCCGCGGGGCGAAGGCACGAAGAGGTGGCTGGCGATTGCGGCTGTGGGAATCGGTGGCTGGCTGGTGACGGCTCCATTCCACCTCGGTTTCAAGCCGTTTTTCCAGGGCATCAAAACTGTGTTCGCGTGGACCGACCCCGGACACCTGCTGCTTTACGGTGGTTGTTTGTTGATTCCCGCCGGATTCGCGGCAGCAGCACTGTTGGCAAAAACGTTGGAGGCCGAAGCTGTGGTGAAAAGGGCGGTGATGTTGTTGGCGGCTGCCGCGACGCTTGTGCTGGCGGCGGCCACGGACCGACCGACGCTGGTTTTTCTGGCCGTAATGACGGTGATATTCATCCTCGCGGTCCTGACAAGCTCCGCGGGAGCCGACCGGCCGGTCCTGGCCTTGGCAGCCCTCGGAGCGTTCTTGTTCCTGGTTCCGGAGGTGGTGTACGTGGCCGACAACTACGGCGATGACCTGCACCGGATGAACACCGTTTTCAAGGCCTACATTCAAGCTTGGATCTTTTTGGCAATCGCTCTACCGGTGCTGCTTCGCTTGGGACTCCGCCACAAGGCCATGCGATGGGGAGTGCTCGGGCTCGCCGTGGTGCTCGCTCTGCCGCATCCGGTGGGTGTGATCATTCAGCAGTTCAAAGCGGAATCCTGGGGCCTCGACGGAATGGCGTGGATGACGCCGGGTGATCGGGCAATCGTCGAGGCCTTGAGGCGGCAGCCACACGGCACCGTGGTAGCCGAGGCGGTGGGAGGGGCCTATACCGAATACGCCCGGCTCTCTGCCGCTTCGGGAGTCCCGGCCTATCTCGGATGGGCCAACCACGAAGGGGTTTGGAGGGGCGGCGAGATCTACGCTGAGACCGGGCCGCGAGAAGAGTTGTTGAAGCGTCTTTTTTCCTCACAGGATCCAAAGGAAATCCGGCGCCTGGCGAAGGAGGCGGGGATTCATCTCGTGGCGATTGGATCGCTCGAACGAAAAGATTTCGCTGCGGCCAAGCTGAGGGCCGTTGCCGAGGCCGGGGAGGTCGTGGTCGACGAGGATGGCGGGATGCTGGTGCGATTCGGCTCACCCGACGGGCTATGATGGGACACCATGACCGACCAACCTGAACTCAGCATCGTGATCCCGGTCTTCAACGAAGAGGTCAATATCGTCCCGATGTACGAGCGTCTATTGGCCGCTCTCTCCGAGCATGTGGTCGGTCTCGATATTCTGTACGTCGACGATGGTTCGGCAGACGGAAGCTGGGAAAAAATCTGCGAGCTCGCTGACCGTGACGCACGGGTGCGGGGCATGCGATTTGCCCGCAACTTCGGTCACCAGGCGGCGCTGACCGCCGGGGTCGACGCCGCCCAAGGGCGTGCGGTCGTCATCATCGACGGCGACATGCAGGACCCGCCGGAAGTCATTCCCGAGATGGTCGATCGTTGGCGAGAAGGTTTCGAGGTCGTTTACGGACAGCGAAAGAAACGTGATGGTGAAACCTGGTTCAAGCTCGCCACCGCGTCGGCCTTCTACCGCATTCTTCGCCGCATCACCAATGTGGACATCCCGGTCGATACCGGCGATTTCCGGCTCATGGGCCCTCGAGCGGTGGCCGCCTTCCGCGCGATGCCGGAGCGCAATCGCTTCATCCGCGGGCTGGTGAGCTGGATCGGTTTCCCCCAGACGGCGGTGATGTATCAACGCCAGGCGCGGCAGGCGGGAAAGACGAAGTTCCCGGTCCGCAAGATGACGCGTTTCGCTCTCGACGGTATCACCTCGTTCTCATTCTTCCCACTTCGGCTCGCCACCTGGACCGGATTTGCGGTTTCGATCTTTGCGTTCCTCTACATCGCGGTGGTATTGGTGCTCAAGGCCACAGGGGTGAGCTGGCTCGGATATACCTCCCTAATGGCCTCAATACTCTTCCTCGGAGGCGTCCAGCTTCTCATGATCGGAATCATGGGAGAGTACCTCGCACGCATCTTCGACGAGGTCAAACGGCGGCCCCTGTATCTGGTCGGCGATCGCACCGACGGAGATGAGACGGTCATTCCCCCCGAACGCCCGGTGGCTTAACCCGACCACAGATCGGCGTTAGACTCCCTCAAGGCTACGCGGCGGTGCACTGGAGGTGCTATGGACAGCTATTTCAAGCCGGAGCATCTGGCAAAGTTCGGCGAGATCGCCGAGGGCAACTCGGAGCTGGCAAGAAAATTCTTTGATTACTACGGGTCGGTTTTTGCCGACGGCGCGCTGACGGTTCGGGAGAAGGCATTAATCGCGCTCGCCGTGTCACACGTCGTGCAGTGTCCGTACTGCATCGATGCCTACTCGTCGGAGTGCCTCAAGCAGGGCTCGGATCTCGAGGAAATGACCGAGGCTGTACACGTAGCCACTGCGATCCGCGGCGGCGCGTCACTCGTCCACGGCTTGCAAATGCTCGAGCACGTAACCAAGGCCTCCATGTAGGCATAGGTCGAGACTGAAGGAGCCCCCCAGTGACTGAAGCCCTCACCCTGCCTCCGATTCTGGACGAAATTCAACGTGCGGATGCCGGACCACGGCCCACCACGACCCTGCGGGCGCGCCGTTCTCCGTTGGCGGAACCCGAGCGTCAGATCGAGGCCCTCGGGATCGTGCCGCTCGGTCATCTCCCCTCGGGGGGAGACTTCGGTGTCGCGTTGGAGATGAACGGGTCCCCATCTCTCACTGCGGCCGGCATCGAGATCTTTCAGATCAACCTTGGCAAGCTCTGTAACATGACCTGCCGCCACTGCCACGTCGACGCAGGTCCCGACAGACGGCGCGAGGTCATGGACCGCGAGACCGTGGAGGCCTGTCTCTCCGCTCTCGACCGCACCGAGGCCCACACCGTCGACCTCACCGGCGGCGCTCCCGAGCTCAACCCGAACTTCCGCTATCTGGTGGATCAGTGCGTCGCTCGAGCCAAGCACGTCATCGACCGCTGTAACCTGACCGTCCTTTTGCTGCAACGCAACGCGGACCTGCCTGAGTTCTTCGCCGATCGCTGCGTCGAGGTGGTGTGTTCGCTTCCACACTATCGGCGCCGGAACACGGACGCCCAGCGCGGAGACGGCGCCTTCGAGAAGTCAATCAAGGCGCTCGAGCGGCTGAACGCCGCCGGTTACGGTTCGGGTGATCCCTCAAGGGTCCTGACTCTCATGGTGAACCCGGTCGGCGCCCTGCTCACGGGTGACCAGTGTTCGATGGAAAGGGAATGGAAGAGAGGGCTCAATCGCAATCACGGCGTCTCGTTCGACCGCCTGATCGCGATCAACAACATGCCGATCGCCCGTTTCCTGGAGTGGCTCGAAAAGAGCGGCAATCTCGAGGACTACATGGAACTCCTGGTCACCACCTTCAACCCGTCGACAGTTCAGGGTCTGATGTGCCGCAACACCCTATCTGTTTCGTGGGACGGTCGGGTCTTCGACTGCGATTTCAACCAGATGCTCGAACTCGAGAGCAGGGGTACGGACAATCTACCCGTGAACATCGAGGGACTCGACCCGTCGCCCGTGGTTGGACGCAGAATTGTCACCGGTCGGCATTGTTTCGGCTGCACAGCGGGTGCCGGTTCCTCGTGCGGCGGCGCCATTCACGACACATCTGAGTAGGTCAATCTTCCCAAATCTTGATCCACCTGATGGTGGAAAGTGGAACCTCATCCGTAAAACTGACGATGCCGCCACCAACATTGTCGTCGATGTCGAGGACCAGGGTGGAGGAGTCGACGTCCGCAATTCGACCCACGAGAACCGAGCCGTTTTCAAGCTTGACGTCGACGTGCTTGCCGATTGCCGTGCGAAGGGTCTGTGTTTCCCCGGGGTCGACAATCCGATACTGCTTGATCTCGGCATATCGGTGTTCGGCCGCGTCGATTCTCCCGGTGTCGAGGCTGAAACGTCGCGCGATCGACCGCGCCTGTGCCGTATTCAAAGCCGCCTCTTCCCATTTTGACTCGGACGCGGCAACATTCGCCTGGCCGAGGAGCCGATCGACGATCCGTTCAGCCAACTCAAGAACGGAGTTGTCGTTGCGGTCGATCAACTCGGCGATCGCGAGATACTTCACCGTTGCGTCAATGTCGCCTTCGGAGAGGGAGAGGCGAGCCTGGGCCAACGCATTCGCGAACCGCTCACGCGGGCCGGGTGTCGCATCCGCTTCAGGCGGGAGCGGTGTCGGGGGAGGTTCCGGGGTGGGACTGGGTACGGGTGTGGAAGACGGCGGGACCGGTGTCGACTCTGCCCTGGGTTGGAATGGTCCGATTTTCAGGATGATGGCCGCCGCGACCGCGATCGCGATCAAGAGAACGAAGACCCCACCAAGAATGGGTTTTGGCACACTTTCACGAGAAGACTCTTGTTCGCTATCGGCGTGAGTGAGTTCCCGCTCTCCGGATTCAGAAGCCGGGGGGGCTACGGCGGCCGAGCTGGTGCGCGAGGGGTGCGTCGTGGCAACGGTTCCAGCAGGCGATGCCGGCGCAGGGTCAAGCTCCTGCAGGGCGCGTTCGACGTGGGCGATCTCTTTGCCCACCGACATGAAACCGACGCTCTCGAAGAGATGCGCGACGGGAAAGAGTTCACGAACCATCGCACGGTAGGCGAGGGGTTCGCCGGAGGGTTCCTCACCGGCTTCGAGCCGGGCGATGATCGACGTCAAGCGATTCTTCATGAGAGGGAACTCTTCGTTACGAGTGCCCATCGAGTCGCATTTACGCTCGATTTCCTTGAGCCGAGCGATCACCGGCCGAAGGTCGACGTCTCTGTCGGTGCCCTTCTCGTTCGTCACCAGGCGATCTTATCGCAGTCAATGTCAAGTTCTGCGTTATCAGTTTTGAGTTTTCCCCGACTCGCTCAAATCAAACCTCGGCATGCAGGAATTCAAAACTCAAATCTGAAAACTCAAAACTGCGCGGCCTTTTTTCATGTCCTTAGTAAAGTGAATCTGTGAAGAGCAGAGCTTCGATCCCGTTTTGGTCGGTCTTGGCGACCCTTGCGTTGCTCGCCTGCGGTGACCCTGAACGCTGCACGGGCGATGTCGAGGAAATTCGTGCGGCTGGAGAACTGCGGGTAGCGGTCAGGCCGGGTTTCCGCACCATACCCAACAATAGTGATGGAGGGGCCGACGAAGTCATTCTCCTTGGGCGTTTTGCCTCCCGCCTCGGTGTCAAGGTTCGATGGATCGAAAGCAAACGTCACGATCAGGTGCTGCCGATGGTTCGCGACGGACTCGCCGACATCGGAGTGATCAGGTTTTCGCCGGCTGCACTCCTCGATGACGGGATTCGGGGGACCGTGGCTATCGACTGGGTGGAGGACCTCCTGGTCTCCGGTCGCGACTCAGGTCTCGACTCGTTCGACAAAGTGCACGGAGCTACTGTTCATCTCCATCGCTCGGCGATGACCGCAGGCCTGCAGACCTTTCTCTCCGAAGAAGGTCTGACAGTCGAGGAGGTCTCGGAAGAGGTACCTATCGAGGAAATCCTCCGCAGGGTGAGGAGCGGAAGATATGATCTGACAATTGTCGACTCTGGAATCGCGGATGCCGAGCAGGCGTCGACACGAATGGTCATCATTGGCCCGGTCGCCGAAAGGCGTGCTCTTGTGTGGGCGGTTCGGGAGGAGAGCTCCCAGCTTCGGCTGGCCATTGATCGTTTCTTCTTCGCCGAACGGGTGCTCTCAGAGGCATTGGGACTGCCCGCCTGTCGGGATCTGAAGCAGATCAGACAGGCGGGTGCGCTGCGAATCGTGACCCGGAACTCTGCGACCACGTGCACCGTCGAAAGGGGTGGACTCGAGGGTTTCGAGTACGACCTCGCGGTGAGTTTTGCGCGCTCTCTGAAGGTCCGACTCGAGCTGTCGATACCTCCGCCGGACGTCGATCCGCTGGACTGGCTGGAGCTCGGCTACGGCGATCTCGCGGCCCTCCACGAGCCGCCCTCTCCGCGGAACGAGGAGGGGTTCCTCGTCAGTGTGCCTTACCGACGGGTCGATATTGTCAGCGTCGTCTCTACGCGGACTGAGCCGCCGGCCGCAGTGGAAGACCTGGCCGGTATGAGGGTTGCGGCTTCACGCTCTGTGGCCGAGCTGTGCCGCCTGCTTCCTCTGGCGACGCCCATTCGGGCAGCACCGCCGGGAGAAGGGGCGGACGCGTTCAACGCGATGCTCGAGGTGGCTCGCGGAAGTGTGCCTGCGGCTGTGGTAGACGAAGACGCCGCGGCATTCGGCATTGCCGATCGCGCTGGTCTCCAGCGAGGCCCGGTTGTCGTTCCGCGGGCGGGGCTGGTGTGGATCGTCAACGTCTCAGCGCCAAATCTGTATCGCACGCTCAATCGTTGGTTGATCGACGCCAGATCATCTGGGCTGGTGAGGCAGCTCGTCCTGAGCCAATTCGGTTCCTGGCAGCCTCATCAAAAGCGCACGCTCTTGCCCATTCCAGATGGCGCGTTGAGCCCTTACGATGAACTTCTGCAGTGGGTCGGTCGGCGGTACGGCATCGATTGGAGACTTCTCGCGTCGCTGATGTACGAGGAATCGCGATTCGACGCGGATGCTGTGGGCCCGGGCGGCTCTGCCGGGCTGTTTCAATTCATGCCGTTTACCTGGCAGGGACTGGGTGTCGAGGATCCTCACGACCCATACGAAGCCGCGGAGTCCGGGGGCAGGTATCTGCGTCAGTTGATGGACGAGTTCGAGGGACTGGCGCTTCCTGACCAGGTGGCCATGGCAATTGCCTCGTACAATGTTGGCCCTCGACATGTCTTCGACGCCCGAGAATTGGCGCGGGAGATGGGCTTCGATTCGGATAGATGGAGGGGAGCCGTAGAGACCGCGATGGTTCTCCTCGACGATCCGGAGGTGGCGCGGAAATACCCTGCTGGAGTGTGTCGTTGTCGCCGTGCGGCGAACTACGTGCGCCGCATTCTCCGTCGATACGCGGCATATGTGGAGCAGTTCCCTCCTGCGTGACCCGCGCCCGTGCCCGCCTCCGTATCCGTGCCCGAATGACAGAAATCATTGAAGCTGACTGTGTCGGGCACGGTGACGGGGACGGGCTAGATATTATTCGCCTGGAACATATCTCTGAGCGAGAGCAACGTCTTCGCGAAGTTGGTTTCCTTGAGGAACTCCTGCAATTCCTTGCGATCGGCCCCGCCTCGGACCTTTTTGTCGACCTTTGCAGTGACGTCGTAAAAGACCGACAGTGGTTGCAGGCCGAGGCGAGAGAAATTCCGCTCGTACCAATCGCTGGCGGTCACCTGTTCCCAAACCAGCGGCGCTGGAGTGACCTCGCTCGACCAAACGCCTTCCGCGATGGAGGTGACTTCGCGGTAGAGCTCGCGGAGCACCGTCCGGTGGTCATTCGTGGACAGCGCCTCTTCGAGTTTCTTCGGCCCGATGGTTTTGGAAATTTCGTCCACCGGACCCCTGGCTTTGGCCTTGGCGGGCGATGGGGCATCAGCCTCTTCGGCGTCCGCGGTTTCGTCGCGAAGGACGTTTGTAGGGATGTCGTCTTCAGCGCTGGGGGAGGCCTTCGCGCGTCTTGCATCCGTGCTTTCTTTCGCGCGCGCTCTCGCTTCCCGCGTCGTCGCCGCGGTGTCGACATCGGTCTGCACGGGCCGCTTGGGGCTGCCCGAAGATGTTTTCGGCGGTTGAACCTGTTCCACCGGTTCGGGAGGCGTCACCGCGTCCACCTTGCGCTGGCTGATGATTTCGGGTTCAGGCGCCGCGACATCTTGCTCGTCCTCAGCCTGTTCAGGGGGTGGAGAGACGTCCTCTTCTTCCCGGGCTTCCTGTGCGGCCTTTCTGAATCTGAGGTGAAAGGTGCCAAGGAAGGAAAGTTCGGTTTCGCTGATCGGACGAGCTCGCCCGAGTTTTGCCCGCATCACGTCGAGTTCGAGAAAGCGAGCGTTGAGAAGCGCAGCACTCGGTGCAAGACCCAGAAACGAGGGGAAAGCGTCCGGGCTGTGTTCGAGAATCTCGATCAGATCGGCGAAGACCGCGTAGTCCATGATCTGCTGATACTGACCTTCGTACCAATCGATGGATTTCTCTCTTTCTTTGGATGCGATGAGGCGTTTGAACACATCGTCGGGCAGACCCTTGCGATACCACTCTTCGCCGTGAATCTGTTCCAGCCGTTGGCGAACGATCAACCGCAGTTCACCCAGGATCTCGGACACGATGCGGTACGCATCGATGTTCTGTTCCAGCCACTCCATATCAGTCGGACTCCCGGTATCGACACGAGGTCGAGGAACTCGAGATTATCACGACGTCAGCCCGCATGTCTCAGGAGCTTTCAACACGGGAGAGGAGATCTCTCCCTGGCCGCGCCAAATACCGACCTCGATGTGCTGAGCACCGCCCTCAGTGGCTCTCGAGCGCGTTGGCGAATTCGGGATACTCCGAGCTGTCCTCGACCAGGAAGATGTGGCAGGTGTCGCAATCCATCGGGATCACGTGCTCGCCGTCGGGCGTCGACATCTCGTCGTCATGGCACCGCCAGCAGCCGGGGAAATCGTCGTGACCGATGTGATTCGGATGGGTCTCCCAGTTGGTGCCCATCTCCGGAAACACGGTCTTGCCATAGGCCTGCGCGGCGAGGTCTCCTCCTCTGGACACGAGCTCCGGCCTCCCGGTCGCGATTTCCAAATACTCGGTGTTATAGAAGTCGGTCAACGCTTCGCGAACCGCGGCCATCCCGGCGGCGTGACTCTCGTACTCGCCTTCAATGGCCTTGATCGCCTGTTTCTTGAAGTAGGGGAGCTGCCGCAGCTCGGGATGGGTGTCGATGACCCAATCGATGGCCTTGGCCGGGACGTTGAACTTATGGGTCGGTCGATTGTGGCAATCGACGCAATCCATGATTCGTGCCTCGACCTCGACGGTCTCCGCCGGAGGCTCGTGGCCGTCCCGGGTGTAGGTTCGAACCTCGCCATCGGGCGTGGTGAGCTCAACCCAGGACATCTCCTCGCGGCTTTCATCGGCCAGGTAACGAATCTTGTTGTCGGAGTAAATGTGCCACCAGTGGATCCCGTCCGCGCGGCCGATATCGAGGCTGCCGCCGCCGGTGCGCATCAGCATGGCCGTGTATGACGGCGAATTCGCCTCGTCCGTCTTGTAGCGCGAAAAGACACGAAGCTTGTCGCCGTGGTGCTTGTTGGGCCAATGACACTGCTCGCAGGTTTCGCGAGCCGGACGCAGGGTGTGAATGGGGGAGGTAATGGGGCGGTCGTAGGTGTCGAGGGCCGTCCGCCACACCTGGCGCAGGCCGTCGAGCTTCGATTTGACGAACCAGGAGGCCCCGGGGCCGATGTGGCAGTCGACGCACGCGACCCGAGAGTGCGGCGAGTCCTGATAGGCCGTGTACTCCGGCTGCATCACCGTGTGACAGGTCTCGCCGCAAAACGTGACGGTCTCCATTTCCTCGACCGCGAAGAACGACGCGGAACCGAGGATGACGGCGTTGAGCGCGGTCATGACAATGATGATGGTCGCGACCCGACGCATCTGGGGATTGTTGAAATCCAGTCGGGGGAATTCCGTGAGCTCCTCTTCGGTGGCTCCCTCACTGATCAGGCTCCGTCGCCTCCTCCACATTCCGATCGGAATCTCGATCAGACCGAGAACGAAGATGGCCGGCAGGACGACGTAGGCGAAGAGCCCGATATACGGGTTGTCAAGACCGCCCCAGAGTTGGGCGATCAGAAAAACCAGGATCAAAAGACCTGAAAGGGTCGTGAGAACGACACCCGAAATGGTGATCCCATTGTTTGCGTAGTTGAAGAGCCTGCCGAAGAACTTCTTCTGGTCTTCCGTCATTCCTGGCATCTATCCTCCCGTGCTTCAAGCCGCACACACAAACGAACGGTGAGATCCTACCAGCCGCCCACAGACCGCACAACGACAGATCGCCGCTACCGGCACCGGCTGTGTGGCACGGCCGGCGCCGGGTGGAAACCTCGTCGGATGAAGAATTTGCGGTTGCATCGGCAGACGATGGGAATGTGAAATAGTCTCAATAACGACTCACTGGATGAGCTTGAACATTTCTTCACATAGCGATATATTGACGCTATTACCGGGTGATCTCAGCCCGTGAACGGAGAAATGGATGCGGGAAGTTCGACGCGAGATCGAGGTCCACGGGCGGAGAAGGTCGTTTCCTCTCGGTATCCTTCTTGTTCCGATCGTGATCCTGCCGACCCTTGTATTCGGGCAGGAAAACGGCGATTGCCTGATGTGTCACGAGGACCGTGACCTCGTCGGCGAGCGTGGCGGCAAAGAGGTGTCGGTCTTCGTCGATCCCGAGCTCTTTGCCGCGTCGGTTCACGCCGACTTTGCGTGCATCGACTGTCACATGGATCTCGAAGGAGCCGAGCTCCCTCACGAGGAAGAGCTCGAGCCCGTGGACTGCGCCATGTGCCATGACGACAAGGGCGAGGAGCTGGCCGCCGGCCCTCACGGCAAGTGGGCCAAGGACCCGACGTCGCCCGCGGCGGCGTGCACGAACTGTCACGGCACCCACGATGTCCTCGCCTCATCGAACCCCGCGTCGCCGATCCATCCGACGCGCGTCGACGAAATCTGCGCCCGATGCCACCCCAATATTCCTCGCCAGCTAGCGATGAGTCCGCACGCGAAAATCGCCAATGGGAGGCCGGCGGCAAACTGCGTCGATTGCCACCGGGGCCACCAGGTGGCGGCACCGGTGAAGCCTCTCCAACAGATCGAGGCCTGCGGAAAGTGCCACCCCACAGTGGCCGCCGAAAACCGGGCCTCCCTGCACGGACGGGCGGCGGTCCAGGGGGACCCGGCGGCTCCGAACTGCATCATCTGCCACGATCACCACGCGATTTTGCCGCACACCGATTTGGCAGCGCCGACCAACGTCGTCAACGTGCCGCTGCTCTGCGGGCGTTGCCACCGCGAGGGCACCGACGTGTCGTTGCAGCACGACATTCCCCAAGACCGCATCCTGGAGAACTTCTCGATGTCGGTGCACGGCGAGGCGCTCTTCAAAAAGGGTCTGAGGGTGTCTGCGGTCTGCACCTCGTGCCACACCGCGCACAACATCCTCGACCACAACAACCCGAAATCTTCGATCAACCGGCAGAACGTCGCCGCGACCTGCATGAAGTGCCACTCGCGTATCGAAGAGGTGCACGTCAAGGTGGTCGAGGGTCGGCTGTGGGAGGAGGAGCCGCACAAGGTCCCGTCCTGCGTCGAGTGCCACCAGCCGCACAGGATCCGCCGTCGTCCGATCGCGCCGCAGGAGGCGAGCTCGAGACGCTGCCTCGAGTGCCATACGAAACCCGACATTCAGATGATCCGCAACGGCGAGACCGTGTCTCTCTTCATCGACGAGGAGGCCTACGGCTACTCCATGCACGCGCAGATCGCCTGCGCGCAGTGCCACACTGAGGTGACTCCCAACCATCCGGAACGGGCATGCGCGACGATCAAGACGCCGGTCGACTGCGCGATCTGTCACGCGCAGGCCGTGCAGGAGCACGAAACCAGCCGCCATGGCCGGCTGGCGGCAGCCGGCGACACCGACGCGCCGACCTGTGTGAGCTGCCACGGAGACGCCCACGCGACTGGGGGGCATCTGCTGCCGATGTCGCCGACCTACGTCCGCAACGTACCCGAGCTGTGCGGGAAATGTCATTCCGCCGGCAAGAGCGCTGCGGTCCGCCTGGGTGACGAGCGCGACATCGTCGCGACGTACCTCCAGAGCGCCCACGGACGCGGTCTGATGAGTAGCGGCCTGGTGGTGTCGGCAAGCTGCATCGACTGCCACACCGCCCACACGGCGTTGCCGCAGGACGATCCCGACTCCTCGGTGAGCCATGCACGCATCAGCGACACCTGCGGCGCCTGCCACAAAGGCATCGAGGAGGAGTTCAAGACAAGCATCCACTGGCCCGACAATGTAGTCACCAACGAGCAGTTGCCAACCTGCGAAAACTGCCACATGTCGCACGAGATCACCCGCGTGGACGCGCAGGGTTTCCGCATGCAGATGATGAACCAGTGCGGATATTGCCACGAGGACTACTCGGAGACTTTTTTCGAGACCTACCACGGCAAGGTGACCCAGCTCGGGTCCGAGGGCGCGGCCAAGTGCTACGACTGCCACGGCACCCACAACATCCTGCCGCCGGAGAACCCCGAGTCGACCCTCAGTTACTGGAACCGCGTCGACACCTGCGCCAAGTGCCACCCGAACGCCCACCGCCAGTTTGCCGGCTATCTGACCCACGCCACTCACCACGACAAGGACAAATACCCGTTCCTCTTCTACTCGTTCTGGTTCATGACCATCCTCCTGGTGGGCACACTGTCGTTCGCGATCCTCCACACCCTGGCCTGGCTGTACCGGCTGTGGCGGACCAGAGACCAGTGGATTGTCCACAAAAGCGGGAACGCTGACCGCTTCTACCGGAGATTCACCGGCACCCAGCGGGTCATGCACGTGGTGATGATTCTGAGCTTTTTCACCCAGGCCCTCACCGGTATGGCGCTCAAGTTCTCGTACATGGGTTGGGCCGTGGTGCTATCGCATATTCTCGGCGGCTTCGACACCATGGGCAATCTGCACCGCGTCGGCGCGGTCGTGCTGCTCGGTCTTTTCATCTATCACCTGCGTCAGACCTGGATCGCCATCCGGCACTCGAAAAAGGGCCTGTTCGGGTTCATCTTCGACCGTAACTCCCTGATGTTCAACCTCAACGACATTCGACAGGTATGGGAGTCCATCAAGTGGTTCTTCGGTCGCGGTCCGCGGCCCCAGTATGGTCGCTACACGTACTGGGAGAAGTTTGATTACTTCGCGGTCTTCTGGGGCGTGTTCGTGATCGGCTCGACCGGGCTCATGCTGTGGTTCCCGGAGCTCTTCACCATCATCTTCCCGGGCTGGGCGATCAACGTCGCCACCATCATCCACTCGGACGAGGCGCTGCTCGCGGTCGCGTTCATTTTCACGATCCACTTTTTCAACACCCACTTCCGGCCGGACAAGTTCCCGATGGACACCGTGATCTTCACAGGCCGGGTCGGGGTCGAGGAGCTCAAGCACGATAAACCGGCGGAGTACGAGGAGTTCATCGAGCGGGCGACCCCGGAGGAGCTCGAGCGGAGAATCGTCGGGCCCGCCGACCCGAGGCTGGCGCGGGCAGCGAAGATCTTTGGATTCGCGGCCCTGGCCATCGGTCTCACGGTGATTGCGCTGATCGTCTACTCGATGCTCTTCGGATACCGCTGATATGGACTGTTCGCGCCAACCGAAACGACTCCGTTCCGAACGAGAGTCGGTATGCCATCAGACGTCCCCGCTGATATCGGTCAAGGACCGGACGAGCCCGGCGTATCGCCGTTCGATGGTGAACCCCATGCGGTAGAAGAACTGGGGTCGGAAGAAGCCGGTGGTGAGATTCGTATACCCCGCCGTGCGGAGGCGGTTGCACAGCTCCTCGATGAGAGCGCGGGCGACGCCGCGACTGTTGAATGTGTCGGCAACGACGACCTTGTCCATGTGCGCGCTGTGCTCGTCCAATTCCACCTCGTAGAAGAGACCCCCGAGGAGGCTGCCACGTTCGTTAATGGCGACCAGGAAACGGTGCTCCGGGCGGAACTGAACCTGCAGCTTGGCGGCGAGGAACAGGTGGTGAAGCCGCCCGATCTCCTTGGCACTGAGCGCATGCCGGATCTGAAAGGGCCGGCCATCGGAGTCCTCGTAGGTGACCACCATCTCGCTCTGCTGGGTGCCGCCCGCGGCGGCATCGACGAATGCCGTCGCGTCGTCGGGTCTCAGGTATGGGAAAGAGAGTCTCGCGAGGAAGTAGTCCTCATCGGCGTCGAGCAAAAGATGGGCACGGAGGTCGGAAACTGCGGCGCTGAGCTCATCCCGATCCAGCTCACCCCGACGAAGGCGGCCGATGAGATGGTCGAGCCCTTCGCAGAGGACCTCGGAGGCGTGCCGAAAGACGGTTTCGCGATAGAATCTGGCCCGCGATTCCGGGTAGTCCGCGCTCAGCGCCGCGAGGCCGTAGGTCAGGAAGATCTCCTGCAGGGTGTGGGCACGGGCGCTCTGGGTCGCATCCGGGTTGAGGCGCTCCCAACGACGGTACCGTTTGGCGGCAAAGAAGAGCCGCCGCGGCATGAAACCCCGCTGGCCGACCGATTGCAGGAACGTTTCCAGGCTTTGCGCCTTTTCCAGGTCCTCGGTGCCGCTCGTCTCAAGGATCACGCGCAGGAGGGCGGCGCCTTCTTTCTCGCCGATGATCTCGAGCACCGCGGAAAAGAGGATCTCCCAGCCGGCAAGGCCTGCAAGTTCGGGATGGGCCTCCTCGATCGGTTTGATGAAGAATTGATGGAGGTCGCGAAGCATCGTGGACAGCGAATCAAATGGGGCTCGCGACGAGATGGATACCAGTCGCGCGCCGGAGAGATAGTCGTGAAGCGGCACGATGACGTTGGCCGGTGACGGGTCGGCGACGACGAGTCGTCGGCCGGTCCGGTCCCAGAAGTCGATGTAGGCGCTGAGCGCGGCCCAGGCGGCGAACGGCCACCAGATCTCGATCCGCTCGGGATCCCCCTCGCGCTTGCGGGCGAGGCGGTCGAGGGCGTGGTCGAGGGTCTCTCCCGGGATGAACTCTTCGGTCCAGAGGTTTTCCTCCGGCCATGAACCGCCGAAGACCTCGACCAGGGGGCCGGGACCTCGCGCGTCGCTGCAGATGATGAGCCAGTTGATCTCCTCCTCCGCCTCTTCTTTCGGAAGGCTGCGGTTGAGGTTGAGCGCCAGGTCGAGCTGTTCGCGAACACGTGTCCGAATGGCGACCCGGACGACGGATTTGCCGTGCGATTCGCCGAGCAGGCGGATCCAAACTCCTCCGGGGAGGATATCGTCGAGGTGAATCACCCGCGGGGTCGCTGTGAGGAGGAATGACGCCTCGCGAATAATCGGCGTCCGGCGAAAAGCATCGAGCAGATGTCGTCTCGTTTCGGGGTCGATCTCGTCTGAAAACTCGACCACGTCCTCCCATCGGTACTCGAGGCCGGTCTCCGGATCGACCGCCACCCGCGACGGCGATCCCAGCCAGATGCGGAAGCCCTTCGCCAGACGCCGCTTCGCGTCAGCGGCTAATTCGCGCGCCTCCGGGTGGTGCGCGATCATCACCGCGCGGGTAAAGAATGCGCGCAACCGGCTGTATTGGGTCGGGTGGGTGGAACCATAGCCGGTCAGAAGGTCGCACAGGGCGGGGAGGACGGGGTCGAGGATCTCGCGGGACCCTTGGCACCGGCACTCGGCTTCGAATATGAGCGCATCGACCTGCGACGGTGAAAGGTCGCGATCGACCAGGACCGAGATAGTCTCCGAATCCAGGACCTCCGATCCGCGGTCGAGAAACGCCTCCAGCGTCTGCCGATAGCGGTTGTCGACCTCGGCGGTGGCAAGAACCTGGAAGGCGCGGCGGCGGACTGCCGCCGACTCCGATTCGGCGGCGCGGCGAAGGACCTTGAGCGCGTTTTCTGCGACCTCGCTGTCCTCGAGCTGGAGCAGGTGGTCGAGGATCTTGACGGCCTGCACCGCATCCTCATCCTCCTTCGCAGCCAACAGGAGGGCCGCGAGGTGGAGGTCCATGAGGTCGACCCCCTGGCGGCGGAGGAGGGTAGGAATCTTCTCGCGTTCGTCGTCGCTCGCGGCGTAGGGGTCGGTGCGTCGCAGCCAGTCGGCCGAAACGCTCCGCCGCCGGCGCCGGTCACGATGGCCGAGGTCGAGCGGCGCGAAATCGACCAGCTGGTCGTTGCCGACCCACAGCGTCGGGGTGGAGAGGAGGTGCCCGAGGTCTACCGCACGTTCGTTGGGTCTGTAATAGGCCGAGCCGATGCGTACCACGTCTTCGCCCTCGCTCCGAATCGTCAGCGAGGTCCCCAGTGAAGCGAGAACCAGGGAGTCGTCGTCGATCCTGAGCTCCTGAGTGGTGACACCGAGGGCCTGGAAAAACCAGTTGGGCACGATGATGTCCGCGCCGCCCACGGTCAGCATCCTGCGGCGGTAGAGGAGCCGGATCTGATCGGCAAATGCTCGCTCGATGTTCTTTCGCCGGAAGGTCCCCTTGGCGGTGAGCTCGCCCATTTCAGCGTCGAAGTCCCGGTCGATTACGGCGAAGTCGACAATCCGTTCGTGGGGTGCGAGAAAGGAGTTGACGCTCACGACCAGCGATCGGAAATGAGCCTTGAGGTCCTCCGGCGACATCGCGTCCAGGTCGAGTGCTTCCTCCTCGGGATTGGGATAAATGAGGGCCGTGTTGTAGGCCCGATGATCGCCAACCAGGAAGACCCGTCCGACGGAGTCGAAGTCGCGGAAAAGGTTCTCGATTTTCTGTGGGGCGATGGTCTGACCGTTGATGTTCTTGTAGATTTCTTTCTTACGGTCGACGATGCGGATGAATCCCTCCGCATCCTGTTCCATGAGATCACCGGTCGGAAACCAACCATCGGCATCGAACGGCCGGGCGCGGTCCGGCGGATTGAAGAGCCCCTGTGTCACGTACGGTCCCCGGATCATGAGCTCGCCGTCGCCGGCGACCTTGATCTCGATTCCGGGCAGCGCGGTTCCGAGTGAATCGTCCTTGTAGCGTCCTGGCGGCGTCATGGTGATCCCACCGGTCGCTTCAGTCATGCCAAACCCACTCATCAGCTCGACTTCGTAGCGTTGAAAGAACCGGAAGATCTCCGGATCGAGATATCCCGCGGCCGACAGGCCCCACCGGAGGCCGTTGCCGACGGTCCGCCGCAACGCGACCGCAATTTCTTCGTCGTCCGCCCCAACGACGTCGACGTGCTGGCGCACCATGTCATAAAGCTGCATCCATTTCATCGGTATGCTGATGAAGACTGTCGCGTCGAGGGCGCGAAGTTGTCGTGTCAGGGTTTCGATGCCTGGGTTTTCCGCAAAGCAGTAGGTGGCGCCCCAGAATATGCAGCCGGTGAGCTCGAGGAATCGGCCGAATGTGTGGAACAGTGGCAGGTAGGAGAGGAAACGATCGTCCTCGCCGATTTCGGGAAGGGCGAGGGCGCGGGCGAATCGCTTAAAAACGATGGCGCGGTGGGTGAAGCAGATGCCCTTGGGGATGCCCGTGGTACCCGAGGTGTACATGACGGTCGCGAGGTCATCGATTTTCTGCTGTGCCCGGCGCTCTCCGAGAATCGCAGATGGAACCTCGGAGGAACGGGCGAGAAGCTGCTCAAGCGCGATCACCCCACGGCCGGATGTGGCGGACGATTCGAGGGCGATGATGGGACCGACATGGTCGAGCCGCTCACGAACATTGAGAACCTTTTGCAGTTGCTCGGCGTCGGAAACAAACAGCGCGCCCGCCTCGGCGTGGCCGAGAATGTAGGCGACATCCGTCTCGCTAGAGGTACCCGGCACCATGATGTTGACGATGCCGGAAGTGAGGCACGCGAGGTCGACGAGGGCCATCTCGAGGCTGTTGTTGGAGAGTATCGCGACCGGCCGATTTCCAGTTTCGTCGGCAACGGCGATCAGGCTGCGGGCGATCAGATCGACCCTGCCCGAAACCTGGCGCCAGTTCACCGATCGCGTTCCCGAGGTCGTCGGCACGCGGAACAGAACTCGCTCACCGTAGCCCTGAGCACGCTGTTGGAAAAGGGCACCAAAGGTATAGTGAGAGGACTCGACGAGTTGGAGAATTGTCCGCGACCACCGGTCGACCGTACCCGCCTCGACGATTCGACACAGGAGGACACTGCGCCGCAGCACATCGAGAAGCCGCCACGTCGAATCGCGCGCCCCGTACACCTCGCCCTCGAGTCGATTCAGACATCGGATGGCCAGCGCTTCGAGCGCTTTCAGGGGAATGAATTCGAGAATCGGATCGCCAGTCCGGCGATCGGCGAGGATTTCGATCGCGGCGGCATCATGGTGCGAGCTGTCGCCGACGTTTTGGGGCGGAGCATCGATTGCTTTCGCGAGGCGTGCCGCCGCGGATTCCGGAGGGACCTCGCGGAGGATTTCGAAGAGCGCTGTATCTATCGGCTGGCTGTCGGCTTCCATCGCCGGGGATGATACCTGATATTGTTTTCGGGACGAGGTTAATCTACCAGCAACCGCGCGACCCAACCATCCCGATAGTCGACGATCCGCCAATCCAGCCCGTGGTAGGAAAACTCGAGACCGACGTGCGGCTCCTCGGCCACGTACAACATCAGAGGTTTGGTTTTAGAACCCGCCCAGTCGGCATCGAGGAGCTGTCGACAAACGGGAGGCGGGATCTCGCCCGCCGCTTTGACGATGATCGGCGCTTCAGATAGGGACTCGTCGAGTTGAATTCGAGAACTCATCCTCCGAGTATATAGCGTCGCGCGGTCAGGCGGTGGGATGATGCGTCACGGAACGACGCGTCGGCCGGAACCGGTTACAATGACCGCCGCCGTGATGGCAGCGCCAGGAGACACGATGATCGACACAACAGACCTTGAAGTGTGGGCCGGATTCCTGCTCGAACACTCGCTCGGAGGCATTACCGCCGACGACCGGGTCATGATCAAGGGCGAGGCCGTGTGCTGGCCCCTGATGGCGATTCTCGAACGACGGGTGATCGAGGCCGGGGGCGTGCCTGACGTCCACCTCGTGCCCCCGAACAACGAACGAGGTCGGGTGTGGTCTGCGGAAATGGCGCGCTCGGGCAGCGAGGATCAGCTTGCCGCCACGCCCGAGTGGCACGCGCAGCGCTATCAGAGCATGACCAAATACGTCGAGGTCCTCGGCGCGGAAGACCCGGAGCAGTTCATGGGTCTGACGGCTGCGCAGTCCCAGGCTCTGGCGGCTGCCGATCGACCGTTCGCCAACATCAGGCTTTCCAAACCGTGGGTGATCACTCTCTATCCGACAGCGGCATCGGCCGAGCTTGAAGAAATGGACTTCGACACCTACCGCAAGTTCATCGTGGGCGCTTCGACCACGGATCCGCGGCCGCTGCTCGAGGCAGAGAAGCTGCTCGCACCGGTGATCGACGACGCGAAAAAGGTCCGTATCGTCACCGAACACCCGGCGGATCAACGCGAGCTCGCCCTTGAGCTGGATATCGCTGAAAGCCGTGCGGTCATGTCCTATGGCCTCCGCAACTTTCCTGACGGTGAGATCTTCACGAGCCCGAACGCCAACAGCACCGAGGGTGAGATCTTTGTCGACCTGCCCGTGAACTACGGTGGTAACGACATTCGCGGCATCTATCTACACTTCGAGGGCGGCAAGATCACAGACTACAAGGCGGACGAGGGGCACGCGCACCTGGCTGCAATCATCGAGACCGACGACGGATCACACCGCCTTGGCGAGGTCGCCCTGGGAATGAATCCTGGCCTCGACCGCGTCCTCAAACATCCGCTCTTCGTCGAAAAAGTGGGCGGTACGTTGCATATTGCAATCGGTGCGAGCTACGAGGATTGTTATGTCGATGACCCGACCTCGGAAGAGGGCAAGACAAGGATCGAAGCGCTCGCAGAAAGCGGGGTCCTCAACCGTTCGGCCCAACACGTTGACATCGTCACCGATTTCCGGCCGGGTGGCTGCGGCCGCTCGGTGCACGTCGACGGCGTCGAACTCGCACCGAGGAACGGCGTCTGGGAGGTGGTTGGATGAGCGGCAAGCCAGAAGACCTGCGCGCCCTCGAGGAGATCACGCCTCCGCAGATTTTTGACGAGCTCCGCAAAGGCGTCCTCGGCCAGGACACGGCCCTGCGATTCGTCGCGGTGGCGGTCTACAAGCACACGACCGGCAAGGTGCCGGGCAACATCCTCCTGATCGGCAACTCGGGCACTGGCAAGACCACGATCATGAACAACATCCAGCGGATGTACCACGACGTCTCCGAGTACCGGCCCTTTCGCGCGATGACCATCATCAACGCCAACCTCCTGGTCGATGCGGAACGACTGGAGTTCCAGCCCGAGCGACTGTTCACCGCCGTCGAGCAGCGCGCACGCGCCATCCTCGGCGCCAACCCGAGTGCTGAAGAGCTCAAGGAAACCATAGAGCGGGCCACCATCTGTATCGACGAGGTCGACAAGATGTCGTCGATCGTTGCCAGCAAACCGAACCCGATCGGTGTCGTCCTCCAGCAGGGACTGCTGACCCTGATGGAAGGGGAGGTCGTCACCTACAGGACCTTTGCCACCGAAAACGGCGACGAGGTGCCGGTGACATTGAATATCGACACCCGCCACATGATGTTCATCTGCGGCGGTGCCTTCGAGGGCTTGTATGACCAGGTTTATCTGCGGGTCATCAATCCGTCGAGCGGCGAAAAACTCAAGTCTCAGGCTCTGCGGATGGCTGACGGGCAGGTGCGGATCGAGACCCGGTTTGCCCTTGCCGACTTCCTCAAACCCGAGGACCTCTTCGAGTACGGAATGGTGCCCCAGTTCATGGCTCGTTTCGACAACGTCGTCCTGCTCCGGGATCTCGACGTGGCCGTCCTCAAAGAGATCCTGGTTAGCTCGCTCGATTCACCGTACATCCGTTCGAAGAAGTTCTTCGAGGTCATGAACATCGAGCTCGAGATCGAGGACGTCGCGGCCGCGATGATCGCCGAAGCTGCGGAAGAAAACATCCGCACCGGCGCGAGGGCGCTGCGCACCGTGTTCAACAAGATCATCAACCGGCTCGAGTTCGACCCCTGGCAGCACGAGGGCCTCGAGGAAAAGGCTGACGGCGGCCACCGCCTGGTTGTGACTCAGGAGATGGCGAAACGGGCGGTCGGCGGCAACGGCGGGTAGGCGATCCCGCTCGAGTCGTTTTCCCTGTCCTGCCTTGGTCGCCCGTCGAATAGAGATAGACTCTGGAAACCTCCGAGGTTGTGATAGGTTCGCGGTGTCTCCTCGGAGGATATATGAGCATCGAGCCCGGAACGAAGCTGGGTCCGTACGAGATCGAGAAGGTCATCGGCGCCGGCGGGATGGGCGAAGTCTATCGGGCTCGCGACACGCGCCTCGATCGGCCGGTCGCGATCAAGGTATTGGCCCCACACCTCGCGGAAAATCCTGAACATCGCCAGCGCCTGGAAAGGGAGGCGAAGGCGGTCTCCAGCCTTTCCCACCCGCACATCTGCCCGCTCTATGACGTCGGTCACGAGGACGGTGTGGACTTCCTGGTCATGGAGTTCATCGACGGGGAGACCCTCGCCGACCGACTCGCTCGCGGTCCGCTGCCCATCGGCGAGGTCCTTCGCTACGGTGTGCAGATCGCCGACGCCCTCGAGAGGGCCCACAAACAGAAGATCGTTCACCGAGACCTCAAGCCCGGCAACATCATGCTCACCAGCGAGGGGACGAAACTCCTCGATTTCGGCCTCGCGCGGGCCGATCTCGGCGCTGAGAGCGAGGGCGATCTCACGGTGTCACCGACGGTGAGCAAGCCCTTGACCGCCGTCGGCACGTTGATCGGCACCTACCAGTACATGGCTCCCGAGCAGCTCGAAGGCAAAACGGCCGATGCAAGAACCGACATCTTCGCCCTCGGGGCGGTCCTGTACGAAATGGCGTCGGGTCGGCGCGCCTTTACGGCCAACACCCAGGCGAGCCTGATCGGCGCCATCATGCACGAGCAACCGCAGCCGGTCTCAGCCATCCAACCGATGACTCCGCCCGCGTTCGACCGCGTTATCCAATCCTGTCTCGCCAAGGCCGCGGATGACCGTTGGCAGACCGCGCACGACGTCAAGCTGCAGCTGCAGTGGATCGCCGAGGGCGGCTCCGTAGTGGGGCTGCCGGCGCCAGTGACGGCGCGGAGAAAGAACCGCGAGCGGCTGGCGTGGATCGCGTGCGCGTTGGCGGCGTTGACCGCCGCCCTCTTCGCCGTCGGTTATGTCCGGCGGGCTCCCGCGCCCCGGTTCCAGACCCGGTTCGAGATCGCCCCGCCCCCGGAGCTCGCGACAGTGGGCTCACCGCGGATTTCACCCGACGGGCGGATCCTGGTGTTTCGCGGCGTCGATTCGAACGGCAACTCGCAGCTCTGGCTGCGGCCGATGGACAGCATCGAAGCGCGGCCGCTGGCCGGCACCGAGGGCGCGAAGGAAGACGCTCGTCCGATGTGGTCGCCGGACAGTCGCTATGTGGCGTTCTTCGTCGGCGACAAGCTCAAGAAGGTCCCGGTCGCCGGCGGGCCCGCACAGACGATCTGCGACGCCGATGGCGCCGACGGAAGTTGGAGTACGAGGGGGGAGATCCTCTACGACGGAGAGGCCACCGCGCCCCTGATGCGAGTGCCGGCAGCGGGCGGCATCGCCAAGCCGGAGGTGAGCCTGGAAGATTTTGAAGATGTCAGCGCGCTTGGCTGGCCCGAGTTTTTGCCCGACGGGAAGCAGTTCATCTTTCTCACTAACCAGTTGGAGGATGATTCTAGAGTCATGATCCGGTCGCTCGGCTCGGACGAGGGAGGGGTTCTCACGGCTTCCGATTCCCGGGTCCAGTACGTCGAGCCGGGCTATCTGGTCTACGTCCTCAACGGCATGCTGGTGGCGCATCCCTTCGACGCCGGTGCCGGCGAGTTGACCGATGACCCCATCCCGCTGGCGGACAGCATCGGGGTGTCCGCTGTCGGGCTGGCTGATTTTTCTGCCTCGCAGAACGGCACGCTGGCCTATCGAGCCGGCCAGACGGGCGCACGAAAGCTCCTGTGGCGGGATCGGTCGGGACGGGAGCTCGGGCAGGTCGGTGCGCCTGCCGAGTTCACGACGACCTCCTTTTCACCGGACGAACGGAGGCTCGTCGTGTCAGTCACCGATCCCGACGGTGACAACGTCGACCTGTGGATCCACGACCTCAAGCGGGGTGTCGCCTCGCGCTTCACTTTTGACGAGGGGTTTGACGGTGTACCGCTGTGGTCGCCGGACGGTGCCCGGATCGTCTTCAGCTCGAGCCGTGGCGAAGGCAAAAATGCCCTGTACTGGAAAGATGCATCCGGTGCGGGAGAGGCCGAGCTATTGCTCCAGGTCGAGGAGGACATCTATCCGGGAGATTGGAGTCGGGACGGAAACGTTATAGCGCTCATGAGGTACGACGACGAAACGCGTTGGGACATCTGGGCGCTGCCGATGGACGGCTCCGGCGAGCCCTTCCCCGTACTCCAATCCGAATTTGCAGAGGTCCGCCCGAGCTTCTCGCCGGACGGGCGATGGCTGGCCTATGAATCCAACGAGTCGGGAGACATGGAGGTCTACGTGACCCGATTTCCGGGCCCCGGCGGGAAGTGGCAGGTCTCGACCAATGGCGGCAGCGAACCGCGGTGGAGCGCCGATGGCTCCGAGATCTTTTACCTCGATGCGACGCAGAACTTGGTCACCGTCCCGGTTTCGACAGGCGACACTTTCACGGCCGGTTTGCCGGAAACACTTTTTGACGCAGGTCTGTTTCCTTTAGTGGCGAGAAACCGGTATTCAGTGACCGATGACGGTCAACGGTTCCTGATGCTGGCACCAATCGGTGGGGAGGCAATCCGTCCGATCTCGGTGGTTCTCAACTGGCAAGCCGGTTTAGAGCCCTGACCCCAGTTTCGTCAAAGATGTGTCACGACTGGCGGTTCGCTTCTCTCTCGAAGCCTTGTGGGCTAAACTGATCTGGTGGCCAACGCGAAGAGCCTACGATTCGACCTCGACCTGGTCGAGGCCCTCGGTCGCCGTTTGCAACCTGACGCGATGATTGTCCAGGAAGACCGCAACCTGGTCATGGCCGGTGCTGGCATGCTGGATCTCGACTCCAACGATGGGCTCGACGCAGCGTATCTCGCCATCGCCGAACACCGTCCTCTGCCGCTCGGGCGATACCTTCTGCTTCGGAGTCGTGGTGGGGAGGCCTACTGGACCTATCAGGCAGTGGTCCACGATCTCGAGGCCAAACCGAGCTGCCGCGCTGGAAACGTCCGCCGCAGCCTGACCTCGATCCTCAAGGACAGCGTCAAGCGCGGTATGAGCTCGGTAACGGTCGAGCCGCTTGGGGTTTGGCGTGGTCGAGGTCTGACCCTCGAAGAAATGGTGGAAGCCTTCGAGGCGTCGGTCTTCGAGGTCAGCGTCAACCTCGGCAGCCCACTGCGGGTGACCCTGCTGCTCGAAGACATGAATGCGCTCGAGGAGATTTCACACCTCCTCAGGTCGAGGCTCCTGCGCAAGGCGAGCCGGAGCTTTCGAACGGTAGATGGCGATGCCGCGCTGGTCGAGGTGCGACAGCGGGGGTTCCGCCTTCACTGCCGCTTTGTCCCTGGCTCACTCTCCGGCTACGCCATCACCTGCGTCGGCGGCCCCCGGTAAGAAATCGATCCTGAACCTTTCATATCGAAAACTCCCTGGCAGAGCCGTGGCGAACGACATTGTTCTCAGCAGATCGGCCGCCCACCGGAAAACGCGGAGACGCAGAGCCCGCCCACCCATCCTCCCACGCGGAGACGCAGAGAAAAATCAAAAAAGGAGCCAGTCAGAATTGGGTCCTCGCTGGCGAAACTGAGCGCATATGAATGGCATCGCCAACTCGGATTGAAACTCTGCGTCTCTGCGCCTCTGCGGCTCTGCGTTTCTCTCCGAGTCCGCAGCAACCGTCTAGCTGTCGAGCGATGGCCATCGTTTGGCCCATGGGTTTTCTCCACCTACAAACGCAACTCGTCCGGTGGTATGCTTGGCGCGGCTGGAGGAGGTGGGCGTCCGCTGGGACTTCGGTTTCAGAGGAAGGTCCGGACTCCACGACAGGTGTCATGCCGGGTAACGCCCGGCCGCGGCAACGCGAGGGAAAGTGCCGCAGAAAGCAGACCGCCCCCGGTTGGCCGGGGGTAAGGGTGAAAGGGTGCGGTAAGAGCGCACCGCCCCTCCGGAAACGGAGGGGGCATGGTAAACCCCATGCGGAGCAAGGCCGAATAGGGGGGCTGAGGGTTGCCTGTCCCCGCATCCCACCTCGTGTGGGTGAGGTCCCCGGGTTGGCTGCTCGAGCCGCGTGGTAACACGTGGCCCAGATGAATGGACGCCGCCCTTCGGGGTACAGAATCCGGCCTATAGCCTCCTCCAGCTTTTTTTGATCCACCCCGACGCGGGCTGGATCAAAAGAAGTCTGAGGAGCTGGGGCGAAAGGGAGGAGGGGGCGGGGAATAGCGTGATGAAGCCCACAACAATCGTGGTTCTTCGCGCGCTTCCGGCGGTTCCGCGGTAATGTTGAATCTGTGAACAACGACTGGATTCCCCTCCAACCGGGCGAGCCGATCGGCGTTGTAGCGCTGTCGGGACCGGTGGACACAGCCAAGCTCGATACCGGGCTCGAGGTCCTTCGAAGTTGGGGACATCCCGTCATCGAAGCCTCGAACCTCCACCGCGAGGAGACCTATCTGGCCGGCGGAGACGAGGAGCGATTGGCGGGCCTCAAAGAAGTCGTCGCGGCCGGCGCCCGCTTCATCATCGCTGCCAGGGGCGGATATGGGGCGTCACGTCTGCTCGACAAGATCGACTGGCGTGAGCTCTCGAACCGGGGCATTTGCATGGTGGGGTATTCCGACCTCACCGCCATCCTCAACCCGCTCGGTGGAGACGGCGTTCCTCAGATTCACGGCCCGATGGTCGCTTCGGGCCTCGGTGTTCCCTCCAACGC
>CAYRFI010000040.1:0-31911 GCA_964423595.1 uncultured Thermoanaerobaculia bacterium
CCGGATACCGGTCTGGACCAACACGCGGCCGCCATGTTGACCGAGCTGCTGCACGAGGTGGGTGGCACGCGCCGCACGGTGCTGATGACCACGCACAACCTGGAGCGTGGATTGGAACTGGGCGACCGGGTGGCCATTCTGGGCGAGAACAGCCCGAACTGGGTCATCGCCTATAACCAGCTCGGCTACATCAACATGAGTGAGGGCCGCTTCGCCGAAGCGGAAGAGCGCTTCAAAAGCTACCGTTTCATCGCCCCCGACCAGGCCAACCCCTACGACTCGCTTGGCGAGCTCTTCATCGCGCTCGGTCGTAACGACGAGGCCGAGGAGTCCTTTGAAAAGGCGATCGAGATCAAACCGGATTTCTGGGCCGCCTACGACCACATCGCCCTCATGAAGAGCTTCGACGGCGACATCGAGGGTGCCCGCGAGACGAGCGACCGCGCGAAGGCCGCCGGCATTCCCGATGACTGGATGGCGGAGATGGACTGCCGCACCCAGTACATGGGCCTGCGCAACACCGGTTCGTGGCAGGAGATCCTCGAGCTGGCGGAAACCTCCCCGTGCGTCGAGAAGCCCGACGTCAATTTCGCGAAATTGACGACCCATCTCGCGGCGTGTGAGGTTGGCGATTGGGACACGGCGCTGGAGATCGAACGCGCCGCCGAGGAGCAGATGGCCAAGATCCAAAGTGAGGGAAAGAGGATCGGGGCCAGAAGCATGCAGATGAGTCAGGCTGCCATCGAACACCTCCAGGGCGTGCGTCTCGCCCTCCAAGGCGACTATGCTGATGCCGAGACGCTGCTGCGCGCAGCGGATGAGCGGTTGACCTACATCGAGGCGGGATCGGCGATATTCAAGCTGTACAACCGTTCGATCCTCACCGAGCTCCTGTTGGCCGACGGGCAGGACGCGGAGGCGCAAGGGCTGCTGGCCAAAATCCGGGACGTCAACCCGGTGTGGGTGGCCGAGTTCCAGGACTCCGGGTTCAAAATGCTCCGTCTCGAACGCGGGTAACCGCCGTGACAATGATTTGAAAAGGGGCGCCGCGGCGCCCCTTTTCTTTACGTCGCGACGAACGGGCGCAGCCGGGCGAGGGCCTCCTGGAGTTCGTCCACCAGGGGATGTTCTCCAAGTCGCCGCCAGACCGCCTCGACGACGCCGGTGAAGTACCAGAGCTGACGCTCGGGGCCGGCGTTGAACGGCCGCCACACGGAATCGGGGTCTTCCGCCGCCTCGAGGTCGGCCAGCAACGAGAGCAGGTTGTGGAGCACGTCGGCGGCTTTGATGAGGACGGCCTCCTGTGGCATTCGTTCGACATGGTCGAGCTGTTCCCGCTTGCGGATTTCCCAGGTATCAACCTCATCGAACCCGCGTCGCTTGTGCTCGGTCACCTCGAGGACCAGGGACAAGACCCCCTCACCCAAGGCGGCGCGGATGCTCTCGCGCCCGTCGGGGTCGGGGACGTCCTCCAGATAGTCGTGGAGAATGGCTGCGGCAAGGACCTCGTCGCGAACTCCGACCCTGGCGAGGATGCACATGGTACCCATCAGGTGAGCGATGTACGGGACCCGGTCCGGGAGAAAGTCACCGCTGGGGCTGCCGCCGTCCTCGTCAGCCGCGTTTTTGCGGAACTGGTGATAATGGCCGCGGGCGGCAAGCCGTACCGCGGCCTCGAGCAACGGGGAGAATAAGGGTCCCCCGACGGGCGTCTCGACGTTCGAGTTCCCGTTAGACATGATCCGCCTATTCTACCTCCCACCCGCCCCAACAGATACAAGGTTCAAGATCCAAGATGGAAGACCCACCCGCCCACCCCTGGCGACGATGTCTGCCTTGTATCTTGTATCTTGCGCCGAGAGGGGTGGGTGGGACGTGTATTCCGCGCCGCGGGGGCGCGGCAGGGCAACGAGGCACGGTACACTTGAACGCGGAGGTATTGATGCGACGTTTGTTCGTTGTTTCAACGCTGATTCTGCTTGCAACCGCGCCCGCGGGCGCGCAGTTCGTGGCCCCCGGTGGGTCGATTCCCGCGGTCGCCAACATATCGGGTGGGTCCGGTTCCTTCTGGCGATCGGATGTCAGTATCCTCAACTTGAACTCGGCCGATACCTCGGTGGTGCTCCTGCTTCTGCCCGAGCTCAAGAACGCCGGTCCGGATTTCGAACCTCAGACCAGTGACCCGTTGCCCATCGCTGGAAACGGGCAGCTCACCCTCGCCAACGTGGTCACCGGTGTCTTCGGCCTGCGGAACGTCAAGGGCGGGCTGTCGATTTTTTCGACTGACGGTGCGCCTCTGGTCATCGCCTCTCGAACCTATACCAGTGCCGATCAGGGGGGCAGCTACGGCCTCAACGTCTATGGTCTGCTGGTTGCCGACACGGCCTGGATCGCCAATGTGCAGCACGACGGGTTTTACCGCACCAACATCGGCATATTCATGCCGGTTGATCCGCAAGAGGGTCAGTCGCTGGCATTCTACGTCACGGTATTTGACGATGAGGGCGCCGAGGTGGGGTCGGGCTCGCTGGTCTTCGACCAGGCGGGTCTGTGGCAGAAGAACCTGGATTACTTTGGGGTTGACGATCCGCTGTTCGATGGTTGGGTGGAGATTCGTTGCCCCGACCCGACCGCAATCTGGTACGGCTATGCGACCGTCATCGATCAGGTCACGAATGACTCGGTTTATCGTCCTGCGGTGACACGTCAGTCGTCGATCCCATAATCGAATGAGGAATGAGGAATGAGGAATGAGGAATTTCCACCCCTGCCCCCGGTGTTTTTCGGGGTGGGTGGGCGGCATTCTTCATTCCTTACACCTCATTCCTAATTTGGGTGCGGGGGTGGGTGGTCACAGGCACCCGTGCTCCTTCATCCACTCATCGTTGAAGATCGTGCTCAGATAGCGCGTTCCCGAGTCGGGAAAGATGGTGACGATCCGCGCCGCGTGATCGAGCCGTGCGGCGAGCTTTCGAACGCCCCACAGCGCGGCGCCTGACGAGCCGCCCGCCAGGATGGCCTCACGTCGTGCGAGCCCTCGAGCAGCCCGAAAAGCCTCGCGATCGGTGACCCGGTACATGTCGTCGATAAGCTCGAAGTTCGGGCAGCCGATGATCTCCTCGTCGCCGAGGCCCTCGACCAGGTATGGCGTAGGAGGACCGTGGCGCCCGCTGTGGAAGTGGTCGTAGAAGACCGAACCTGCCGGATCGACAGCGATGACCTGGATCGATGAGTCCTGTTCCTTCAGGTAGCGGGAGACACCGCAGATGGTGCCGCCGGTGCCAATGCCGGCCACCAAGTAGTCGATCCGACCGTCCATTTGCTGCCAGATCTCGGGCCCCGTCGTCTGATAGTGCGCCTCGGAATTTTCGCGGTTGTTGTGCTGGTCCGGAAAGTAGGCCCCAGGGGTGGAGGCGACGATTTCGCGTGCCCTGCGGTTATAACTTTCGGGATCCTCGGGCGGCAGGTGGCCGTCCACCAGAACCAGGTTGATGCCCATGGCGCGCAGGCAATCGAGCTTTTCCTTCGAGGTCTGGCGCCGCACCACCATCGTGCACCGGAGATCGCAGAGGACCGACATCATCGCCAGGCCCATGGCGGTGTTGCCCGACGAGTTTTCGACCACGAGATCACCTGGTTTGAGGCGTCCGTCGGCGATGGCCTTCTCGATCATGTAGCGGGCGATGCGGTCTTTGACGCTGCCCATCGGGTTGAGGAACTCGATCTTGGCGAAGACCTCGCTGTCGAAATCGTCCACCGTCGGACCGAGTCGTACCATCGGCGTCCAACCGACGGCCTCCGAAATACGATCATAAACGCGGAGATCATTCATGGTGGCGGATTATAGACGCAAAGGCAGGGACCGATCATGGCGGCGATGTGGCAGTACTGTGAATTCAACCTGCTTCCGGAGCAAGATAAGAGTAAAGAGTCAAGAGTCAAAGGGGGTCGGGTGGGCTTTACCCTTAACACTTTACCCTTTACCCTTTACCGTCTACCGTCGTTCTGTCAGGTAGCGCCGATGCGGGATTTCTTTCACGTCAGCGGTGGATGCACATCCCCGCGTAACCTACAACCGCCGTGCGGTCGCCCGAAACATCGCCCGATGTCGCATAGGCCACGAGGTGCGCGCCGGCGGCTCCGAGTCGGCTGGCGGCCTCGATAACGACCGTTGCAGGGACCACTCCGCACATCGTGATGCCCTCACGGTGGACGGTCTGGTAGAGCGACTTCGGGTCGCGCTCGAGAGCGGCGTCGATAGCCATCCTGTCAAGGGTGCGGGCCTTCCGGTCCTCGAGATAGTGACTCATATCCGAAGAAGCCACTAGACCGACGTCCTCGCCGAGGTTCTCGATCAGCTGCGCGATAGTCCGCCCGAGGTCGAGGCACTGGTCGAGCCCGAGATGGCTCAGGCAGATCGGTAGAAACTCCACATCGGGCCGCCGCGCGAGCAGAAAGGGAATCTGGACTTCGATGGAGTGCTCGCGCCAGTGGGCATTTTCGTCGAAACTGGCGTCTGGAAAACTCTCGACGAACAGGCGGGCGAGTTCAACATCAACCGTCGGTTCGCCAAGGGGCGTTCGCCATCTCTGGTGCGGTGCGACCGCGACCCTCGCGCCGACCCCGGTGTGATTGGGACCGAGAACGATCACCCGCCGCGGCAGCTCGAGATGACCGAAGAGCTCTCCCGCCACACCGCCTGAGTAGACATAGCCGGCGTGAGGCGCGATGCACGCCAGAAGCTGGTGGCGTTCTTCGCTGACCGTCACCAGCTGCCGCAGCTCCCTTTCGAGCGCCGAGGCGGTGCCCGGATAGAAGGCACCCGCGACTGCGGGCTCTCGCAGTGTCGTCTCCATCGGACCTCCTCAGCAGTGGTTGATGTGACTAAGGTAGGTCGTCGGAGCGATCCGGGTCAAGGGATAGAACCCTCCGCGAGCAGGTGAATCAGCTCGGCATCGGCCGGTGGGGTCGGAAACGAGGGCAGATCGGTCGCTGCCACCCACTCTATCGCCTGCCCTTCATGCCCGTGAGGCTCGCCTTTCGCGATCCGTGCTTCGTAAAACAGAAGCAGGATCCGCAGGCCGGGTTCCTCGTGGACCGCGAATGTCAGCGGACGTCGGACCACGAGCTCGATCCCGAGCTCCTCGTGGAGCTCGCGCACCAACGCTTCGCCGGGAGCCTCTCGGTCTGCGATCTTGCCACCTGGGAATTCCCACAGGCCACCCATGTGGCTGCCCTCGGGTCGTTGCGCGAGCAGAACTCGACCCTCGTCGTCCCGGATGACGGCGGCAACGACAGTGATTTCTCGAGGTGGATCCGGAGTTTGCACCATAGCGGGAACCGTAGCTGCACCCGAGGTGCCGGTCAACAGACTTTTCAGCCACATATTCACCACCAAGACACCAAGACACCTAGGGAGAACACCAAGAAAACCTCAGAGGCACAGAGACACAGAGGGGGACACAGAGAATAAAACGCAGGGCCGCCCACTTGCCCAAATTTGCCTACAGATCACGCAGATAGACCCAGATCCACCCAACCCCCCAATTCTTGAACCGCAAAGAACGCAAAGCCCACCCACCCACCCCGCAAAGACGCAAAGATGCGGTTGCTGAGCCTGGAAGGCGGTCTCGCTGATTGCCGGCAGAACGACAGGCGATCTGATGATCGCCTGCCGCCGGTGAGAAGGTCGTCTGCTCCGAGCGCGAGCCCTCATCGCAGCCTACCTTCTCACCGGCCGACGTGCCCGAGGCACGTCGGTTCTGCCTCTCTTCCCTTTCGTAAGGGCCAGGGGGGGCGCGCCCCTCCCAGCTATTGAATGAAGAAGAGGAGTGGCGAGGCTTGCGCTTTCGAAGCGCAAGCCGCTGGGCCGGGACACCGAGTCGGACGCCTGCATCCGGAGCGGTGGCCCGGCCCAGCGGTTCCCGGCCGTCATTCGGCGGCCGGAACCTCGCCGCCTGATGAAGTCTCCGACGGCACTCTCTGCGCCTCTGCGTTTTTGGCGGGTGGGTGGCTTTGTGATTTCTTTGTGTCTTCGTGCCTTCGTGTTTGCGACGGGGGTGGGAGGGCTGGGATCTGGGTCTATCTGTGTGATCTGTGGGCAGTCATGGGTGGTTGGGTGGGCTTGGTGCCCTTGGTGTCTTGGTGGTGAATTCCCGAAGTCGGCCTGGGGCGCGGAAAGGGGTCGTTGTGCTAGCGTTGTCGTCGGAAGCAGATCATGAAACTCGTTATTCAGATCCCGGCCTGGAACGAGGAAGAACACCTCCCAGAGACCCTGGCGGCGTTGCCGTCCAGCATTGAAGGCATTGATGAGGTCGAGGTCCTGGTCGTCGATGACGGATCGACCGATCGGACGGCTGAGGTGGCGTGCGAAACCGGCGCAGAAGTGGTCCGGTTGCCGGTCCACCGTGGGCTCGCGGTCGCCTTTTCCACCGGCCTGCGAAACGCCGTGGAGCATGGCGCGGACGTCATCGTCAACACCGACGCCGATAATCAGTATGATGCCCGCGACATCCCGGCCCTCGTCCGGCCGATCCTCGATGGCTCGGCGCAGATGGTGATCGGCGATCGCCAGGTGTCTACGCTTCGCCATTTCTCATCCGTCAAACGACTTCTGCAGAAGCTCGGCTCGTGGGTCGTTCGACGTCTCTCGGGAACCGCCGTGCGAGACGCCACCTCGGGGTTCCGGGCGATCTCCCGTACGGCGGCCCTGCGGCTCCACGTCTTCACCCGCTTCACCTACACCCTGGAGACGATTCTCCAGGCCGGAGAGGCCGGTCTCAAGGTCGTTTCGGTGCCGGTGAGGGTGATTGCCGGTGAGCGTCGTCCGTCGCGTCTCTTCCAATCCGATTTCGGCTATGTGTTGCGGTCCCTCGCGAGCATGGTCCGCATCGTGATTCTTTACAACCCGCTGCGGATCTTCCTCATGCTGGGTGCGGTGCCGGTCGTTCTTGGATCCGCACTGCTGGTGCGATTCCTCTATTTCTACCTCTTCGGGATATCGCCGGCCGGGCATGTGCAATCTTTGATCCTGGCGGTGATCCTCATCGTCATCGGCGCCCTGGTGTGGCTGGCCGGCGTCATGGCCGACCTCACCGCGGTCAACCGGCGACTCCTCGAGGAGCTGGTGGAACGGCAACGAGAGCGGGGCCTCGAGGGCCCCAGCTGATCGCGAGATGGCGAATATCGCCACTGGACGATCCGGCCGCATCACAGGGTCCCTGATCAGCGCCGCCGTCGCGGCCGTTTTCTTTGCGGCGGTGGTCGCCGCAGCACGACCGGCCGAAGTCTGGCGGCTGTTTCAATCTACCGATGGTGGTCTCCTGGCGATGGCGGCCGCCATGTCCGTGGCCTTTCTCTCGGCGCGAGGTCTACGACTTCTCCTGCTGGTGGAGCGGGGCCTCTTGACCTGGCCGCGCGCGACACTGGTGGCCGCCGCGGCTCAGGCGGCGGCCCTCTTCGTTCCGGCCCGCACCGGCGAGCTCGCTTTGCCACTGCTGCTCGCTCGAACGACCGGCCGGAGCTTCACGGCGGGCGTCGGGACCTTGCTCGCTGCTCGCTCCCTCGACCTCGCAACCCTTGGTATCTGGAGCGGCGCAGCAGTGCTCGCTGTGCGGGGTTTCCGTGAGCCGCTGGTGATCATGATATCGCTCGCTCTATTCGTGCCGTCGCTGCTGCTTCCCTTCACCGTGGCCGCTGCCGATCGGTTCGCGCTGCGCTGCTTTGCACCGCGGGGAATGCGCGGCCGCCGCTGGGCGCGCCGGGTACGACGCGTTCGTCGCGAGCTCGACGGGCTGCTGAGGCGTCCTTTCCGTTTGACCGCAGCGGCCTTGACGTCGGTTGTCATGTGGGGTCTGCAGTGGGCGGTGGCGTGGATCCTGCTGGTGGCGATGGGTTACCGCTGGCCGCCATCCACGGTCGTGGCCGGCTCCGCCGCGGCTGCGGTGGCGAATGTGCTGCCGTTCAACCTGGTCGCCAACCTCGGCACCCTCGAGGCTGGCTGGACCGCGGCCTTTACCGCCCTCGGTGTGCCGCTCCAGGTGGCCGCCGCCACCGGCGTCGCCGCTCATCTTTGGGGTCTTGTCTTCGCCGCGATCTTCGGACTGGCTGGCTGGATCGTGCTCACCGCATTGTCACGAGACGACTCACCGCATCGCAACCGCGGCTAATGGGTTTACGGTTCAGGGCGTAAGGTTCAAGGTTGTGGACACTGGGTCGATCGAACTCAGGAATGTGGGGTGTGAGGACCTTGAGCCTTGTACCTTGAGCCCTGCTCCTCTTTTTTGATCTCTTCCCAGAGACCGTCCTGCTCGGCGAGATCCATCTCGCGGAAGTCTCGGCCCTTTGCCTGGGCGAGCTCCTCCATCGCCTTGAATCTGCGCATGAAGGTGGCGTTGGTGCCCTGCAGGGCGGTTTCCGGTTCCACCTGGAGGTGGCGTGCCAAGTTGGCCATGACGAAGAGCACGTCACCCATCTCCGCCCGCACCCGTTCGTTGGCCGAGGCTTCGCCCTTGACCAGCTCCTCCTCGAGCTCCGCCATCTCCTCGTGCATCTTGACCATGACATCCGTGGGCTTGCGCCAGTCGAAGCCGACCGCGGCGGCTTTCTCGGTCATGCGATAGGCCTTCAAAAGGGCGGGCAGGGATGACGGAACACCGCCGAGCACCGACGATTCGTCAGTACCGGCTCGTTCGTCACGCTTGATCTGCTCCCAGTTCTGCAGGACTTCGGCCGAACCGGAGACCTCTCGGTCACCAAAAACGTGGGGATGACGGCGGACCATCTTTTCAGAGATGGCTTCGCAAATATCGTCGATGTCGAACCAGTCGTTTTCGCGAGCGATCCGTGCCACGAAAACGATCTGCAGGAGCAAGTCCCCGAGTTCCTCACAGAGCTTCGCGGGGTCGCCGCCTGAGATGGCGTCGACCACTTCGTAGGCTTCCTCGAGGAAGTAGGGGGCAAGGGTCTGGAAGGTTTGCTCGCGATCCCACGGACATCCCCCGGGATCGCGCAGACGATCCATGATGGCAACGAGACGGTCCATAGTTGATGACATGGCGGGCATTCTACTCCCAACCGCCCGCCCACCCAGATACAAGGTCCAAGATGCAAGATGCAAGATCCACCCGCCCACCCACGGGTCCATGTCTGCCTTGCATCTTGTATCTTGTATCTAGCATTTTGTATCTTGCGTCCTTCCTTGACGGTTCTTTCCAGCCACCGATATCCTCACTGGGCGATGACCGAATCCAACGAAACGACACCGGACTTCAAAGACCGCACCCTCGGCCTGACCATCTTCGGTGTGGTCAGTGTCCTCATCGGCGTCTGCAGCGCCCTCCTGGTTCCACTGACGTTCCTTTCGGTGGCCCTTACCAAATCTGTAGCTGGTGGCGGCGTCGACGTTCGATCCGCATGGTCGGCCTCGGCCCTGTACGGGTTCATGGCGGTCGCCTTCATCTGGCTCGGGATCGGCTCCATCCGTGCCCGCCGCTGGGCTTGCGAGCTCTTGCTTTCACTGTCCTGGATCTGGCTGTTGACCGGAATCTGCTCGGTCGTCATCGGAATCCTGGTGGTGCCGGCGGTGATGCAGGAGTTCGGCGCGTCCGAAGCGCTCCCGGCAGAGATGGCGTCACTCGTGATTTTCGTGACCCTCGGTGTGATCGGATTGCTCTCTGTCGTTGTGCCCGGCCTTTTCGTGCTCTTCTACCGCTCGCCAGGTGTCGCCGCGACCTGCCGCGCCCGTCATCCGGAACCGCAGTGGATCGATGCGTGTCCGAGACGCCTCCTCACGTTGATGGTGGTGTGGGTGCTGCTCGCGGTGTCGGCACTTCTGATGCCGGCCTACAACTTCTTCTTTCCCTTCTTCGGCATCGTGCTGACGGGCGCAGCCGGCGCAGTTCTGTGGGGCCTCGTGCTCGCTGTGTGTCTGGCGCTTGCGGTCGGCACCAGCAGGCAGGCCTCCTGGGCCTGGTGGGGTGGACTGGCGCTCATCATTGCCGGAACCCTTTCATCGATCCTCGTCGTCCTCAGGTTCGACCTCAAGGAAATCGTGACTCTGATGAATCTGCCAAAGGACCAGGTGGCGATGATGGACACGCTGCCGACGCTCGACGGGTGGGTGATGGCCCTCGGCACATTTCTCGTCTGGGGGACCTTTCTCGTCTACCTGATGACCTTGCGGCGGTATTTTGCACCGTCGCGGCTCGCTGCTGATGACCGATAGTTTCGATATCGGCCGTCCGACCACCTCGCGGGGCTGTCTAGCCGCCGGATTGGGAGCTGTGTTGCTTGCGGCGCTCTCTCCGTTCGTGGTGGCCGTACGGGGTTGGAAAAAGTGGCGGCGCGGGCCTGAGATCCGGACGAGAATTTTTGCCGGGCGGTTGACCAACGCGGCCGGTGCTGAACTCCGCCGTATCGATCTTACCCTCGATGTGCCGCAGCCTGCCGAACCGGGGTTCCGTCGACAACTGACAGATTCGCTGGTACGCGTGGCAGAGGAAATTCGTGCGCCGGACGATGTGTACCACCTCGTCTACCGCCTGCCGTGGGATGAAGAGACTGTGGCGTTGCCCGTTGGCCCGAAGCTGCAGGAGTTCGGTGATCGCTGTGCTCTGGTGCAGTCACAGGGAACCATGGCGGGACGGACAGCGGTCTGGCTCACCCTCGGTCGAGACTACTCGCTGTCGGAGGTGATGGACCCGGTCGCCTACAACCCGGAGGCCGAAGGCGAGCCCGAGGGGCTGATGATGCATCCATCCCTGCGGTGGTCGATGGCCACCGAATGGGCCCGGGTCGGTCCGTCCCTGGTCGTTCGCCTGATCCTGGTTGTGCCCCCCAGTGCGGAAGATCGAGTGTCAACGCTGCTCAGTTCTCTGACCGGAACCGCCGTCGATAAGAAGTAACCACGGAGGCACGGAGGACACAGAGCCGCCCGCCCACGCACGTCGCAAACACAAAAACACAAAGACACGAAGGCCACCCATCCGCCCACCCACCCAGAAAAGGAACGCAAAGACGCAAAGACGCAAAGGGGCGGTGGCTGAGCTTGAAAGATGGTCCCGCTCATTGACGGCGGAACGACAGGCGATCATGAGATCACCTGTCGCCGGCGAGAAATCCCTTAGCTCCGGATGCAAGCATCCGTCGCATTCGGGCTTCTCACCGGCCGACGTGCCGTTGGCACGTCGGTTCTGCCTCTCTTCCGTGTTGTTGAGGGTGGACCTCGCCGAGCCGAGAAGCATCTCATGACGCACTCTGCGCCTCTGCGACTCCGGGTCTCTGCGTTACCGGGTGGGTGGGCTTGGTGATTTCTTTGTGCCTTCGTGTCTTTGTGGTTGAGATGTGGGCGGGTGGGTTTGGCGTCTTGGTAGCCCGTCCGGTTGATGAGCTTCCTGAGATGTGTTGAAATTCACAGCCGCCGGGAGGACATATGGACGTCGGGCTGGTCAAAGATCGCAGACCCTTCGAACACCGCATCGGGCTGACCCCGGGAGGGGTTCGGGCGCTGACCGAAAACGGCCACCGAGTCTATCTCGAGGACGACGCGGGCCTCGAGGCGGGTTTTTCGAACGAGGCGTACCGAAATGCTGGCGCAACGGTTGTCTACTCCGACGAAGAGGTACGACTGCGATCGGAGATGCTGATCCGCCTGTCGCCACCGACCCCCGAGGAGTGCGAGGGTTACCGGCCCGGTCAGGTGGTGATCGCCGCGTGGCATCTGGCGGTTGCCTCGGAGAGTTACTTCACCAAGCTCCTCGAAGGCAAGGTGGCCACTGTCGGCTACGAGATCATCGAGGATGACGCCGGCCACGCCCCGGTTCTCGAGGCCATGTCGGAGATCGCCGGCCGGCTGGCTGTGACCATCGGCGCCGGCCTGCTGCTCAACGAGTTCGGTGGCAAGGGATTGCTGATTGGCGGGGCGCCGGGTATCCCGCCCGCGTCGATGGTGATCCTCGGCGCCGGCACGCTCGGTTGCGAGGCGGCCAAGTTCGCGCGCGGTATTGGCGCCCATGTCGTGGTGCTCGACAAGGACATCAACGCCCTACGGCGCGTGCAGCAGATGACTGTCGACGAGATTCCGACAATGATCGCTACCCGACCGAGGATCGAAAAGGCACTCGCGTTCGCGGATCTGCTGGTGTGCTCGGTGGCGGTTCACGGCGAGCGCACGCCGGTCCTCGTGACCCGCGACATGCTCAAGCTGATGAAACCGCGGTCGGTGATCATGGATCTTTCCATCGACCAGGGAGGCTGTTGCGAGACCTCGAGGCCGACCGATTTTTCGAACCCGACCTACGAGGTCGACGGCATCATTCATTTCTGCGTTCCCAACCTGCCGTCAACCGCTTCGCGCGCCTCGACCCGCTCCCTTACAAACTCGATGCTCCCCTACGTCGAAGAGATTGCCGATAAGGGATTTGACAGGGCAATCCGTGAAAACAGCGCACTGCGGCGCGGCACCTACACCTATGACGGTCACTGCGTCCGCGAGGGCGTCGCAAAGATCTTCAACGTGTCCCACTACGTGATCGACCGGATCTGAGGGGGCATGATGGATTGGAACAGCATCTATCGCAGCCGGGTGACGACCTCCGAAGAAGCCGTCCTGGAGATCCGCTCGGGGGATCGGGTATGGATCCACCCTGGCTGCAACACTCCAACCCGGCTGATTGACACGATGGTGGCCCGCGCACCGGAGCTCGAAAATGTCGAGGTCGTGCATATCCTCACCCTCGCCGAGGCGCCGTACACGGATCCGGGCATGGTGGGCCACTTCCGCCATCGATCGTTGTTCACCGGCAGCAACGTGCGGGCCGCCGTCAACGACGGCCGTGCCGACTTCGTGCCCATCCACCTGCACGACGTCCCGGCGTTGATCTCGCGCGGCCAGATGCCGATCGATGTCGCCCTCATTCATATTTCGCCGCCAGACGAGCACGGCTTCTGCTCGTACGGAGTGGGCGTCGACGCCACCAAGACGGCGGTCGAGAACGCGCGTACGGTGATCGCGCTGATCAACCGCCAGATGCCGCGGACCCTCGGCGACTCCTTCGTCCACGTCTCCAAGCTCAGCAAGGTGGTCGAAGTGGATGATCCGCTGATCGAGCATCCGATGTCTGCGCAGGTTTCCGAGGTGGCGCGCAAAATTGGCGAGAACATCGCCTCGCTGATTACCGACGGCGCGACCATCCAGATGGGCATCGGTGAGATTCCGGATGCGGTGCTCGATTTCCTGGTGGACAAGAAACACCTCGGAGTCCACACGGAGATGTTCTCGGATGGCCTCGTGGACCTCTTTGAGGCGGGTGTGGTGACCAACGAGAAGAAGACCCTGCACCGGGGCAAGATCGTCGCTTCCTTCGTCATCGGCACCCGCCGCGCCTTCGACTTCGTCGACAACAACCCGTTCATGGAGTTCCATCCCTCGGAGTACGTCAACGACCCGTACGTCGTGTCTCGCAACGACAAGATGGTCGCCATCAACTCGGCGATCTCAATCGATCTCACGGGCCAGGTCTGCGCCGACTCGATCGGCACCCGCGTCTACTCGGGTTTCGGCGGCCAGCTCGATTTCATCCGTGGCGCCGCGCGTTCGAAGGGGGGCGTGCCGATCATCGCTCTGCCGTCGACGGCGAAAGGCGGGAAGGTGTCACGCCTGGTCAACACGCTTGTACCGGGGTCAGGGGTTGTTACCACCCGCGCGGACGTTCACTACGTGGTCACCGAGTACGGCATCGCCAACCTCTATGGGCGCAGCCTGCGTGAGCGCGCGCGCGACGTGATCGACATCTCCCACCCCGACTTCCGCGAGGATCTGGAGCGCGCGGCGGCGGAGCGTAAGCTGCTGTGAGATTCTCGGAGTTCAACCTCGAGGTGGCGGCCGTTCGCTGCGAGCCATCGGGTCGCGAAGTGAGGGTCGTCCATGAAACCAACCTGCTGGACGCGGTCCTCCAGACCGGCCTCGGGCTCGGCCAGTCGTGTGACGGTATCGCCCTCTGTGGTTTTTGCCGCGTGCAGGTGCTGGAGGGACTGGAGAACCTCACCACGATGGGTGAGGAGGAACGCAAGGTATTGGCGGCCCAACATGCCGGTGACGACGAGCGCCTCGCCTGCTGCGCCCGGGTGAGCGGCCCAGTAACGATCACGACGGACTATTGGTAAAGCTGTTGGCAGTTAGCTATCAGCTATCAGCTATCAGCACGTCATTGGGTGGGCGTGGGAGCTGAAAGCTGATGGCTGACAGCTGACAGCTATTTATTGAGCTTCTTGTTCTTCCAGTACTTCGTGCCGGCAATGTCGGCGTTGGCCATCAGGCCTTTCTCCGTCATCTGGTAGATTGCCATGCCGTTGACGAAGTCAGTCTTGACCTCGGCCGCGTTGGTGCCGGCCGACGCTGTGGCGCCGGCATCGGCCTGCCAGCCCTTGTTGACGAAGCTGTCATAGGTCTGGGAGTCCTGGAAGAGGAAAATCACCTGGTACTTGTTGGCGCCGAGCCCAAGACCGACACCGGCGGTTCCCATCTTCATATACGTCTTCTGATTGGTTTCTTTGACCGACGCCACACCGTTGCCGCCGCCACCCGAGATGCCGAAGGCGAGCTTCAGGTTGTCGAACACCGCCCAGCCATAGGCGCTGTCGTAAAGCTCCTTGGCTTTTGGTTTTTCGGCAAACAGGGCATTCAATGCGCTCTCGGCCGTCTCGTCCAGCTTCATCCGTTTCGATTCCTGCTTCATATCCTTCCAGTCATCGCCCTCTTCGTCGGCGAATATCGTGGTTGCGGGGATCACAAGGGCGACAACGGTAAGCACAACAATGACGCGATCCACAGATTTCTTCATGGGTCCTCCCGGTTCTCTATCAGGATTGCGGGATCGTAGCACATAGCCTGCTAACCATTCACAACCCTCGTGCGTATTCGGTGTGAGTGCAAATTGGAGGTTCTCATGGACTCAGACGCGATCACAATGGTCATCGTCATGCCGACCGTGTTCACCATCATGGGCTGGGCGTTCAAGACCGGGCTCGATTTCTTTCACAACCAGCGGCTGGTCAAGCTCCACTACGCGTTGCAGGACAAGCTGCTCGAAAAACTCGGCAACTCGCCGGAGGCCATCGAGTACCTGCACAGCGATGCCGCCGAGAAAATGTTCGCCCTCGCGACCAAGGAACGCACGAATCCTTATGGACGCATCCTCACCGCTCTCCAGGCGGGTTCCGTGATCAGTCTCCTCGGCATCGGTTTCATCTTCTTGCGAAACCAAGTTCCGAACGAAGGTGCTGAGGCCTTTATGGTCATCGGAGTCCTCGGTCTCTGTCTCGGGCTCGGTTTCCTCGCCTCGAGCGCGGCTGCCTTCTTCTTCTCGAAACAGTGGGGCCTGATCAACGGCTCCGCCAAGAGCGACGCCTGATACCGTAGGCGACGTGGACGCAATTGGTGATGATCCCGATGGCGCTCTCTCTGCCCCGAACGCGGGCCACGCATATGCAGGGACAGGCGTTGACGATGGATGAAACGGCGTTTCGCCACCTCTACCAGCGCACCGCGCGTCCCCTCCGCGCCTATCTGATACGGAGCTGCGGCGACCTCGCCCTTGCCGACGATCTTCTCCAAGAGACCTACCTGAGGATGCTCCGGTCGAGCTTCGAGGGCGAGAACGACGATCACCGCAAATACTATCTCTACCGGATCGCCACCAATCTGTTGCGCGATCACTTCCGTCGAAGAAGACTCGAGTCTGACGTGGTGCCGGAGCGGGATGAGTCGCCGGGTCACGACGAGGCGGTTCACCTGCGGTCGGACGTTGGTGGAGCGATGGCGGAGCTCGCGCTGCACGATCGGCAAATGCTGTGGCTCGCCTACGTCGAGGGTGCCTCGCACCAGGAGATCGCCAGGGCCCTGGGGCTGCGCGCCGCAAGCATTCGCTCGATGCTGTTTCGCGCCAGGCAGCGCCTCGCGAAACAACTCCAGGCAAGGGGCCTGCGCCCCGAGGTGGAGGTATCATGAACAGCCGCGCCAAACTGTGCCGATTCGAAGAGGCGGTGGTCGCCGCCGCGCGCAGCGGCGAGTGGAGCCCCGAGCTCAAAACTCACCGCGATGGGTGTCTGAGCTGCGCCGAGCTCACCCTGGTTGTGGCCGCCCTTGCCGCCGACGCCGAGGAGCTGGCTGCGATGGATGCACCGCCACCCGACCCGGCACCGATCTGGCTTCGAGCGCGCCTTGCCACCCGCGAGCGAGACTATCACCGGGCCACCCGCACCATCGTCTGGGTCCAGCGGGCGGCGATCGCGGTCGCGCTTGCCATCGGCATCGCATTCGCGCCGGGCCTCTGGCAGCTCGTGAGCGGTGCGTTCTCCGGCCTCGACCTCAGCATTTCAGCACCCAACCTGCCACGCGCCGCGGGTTCGCCGCTGCTCGTGCTGGTGGTGAGCCTGGTGGTTCTCGGCCTGCTTGCGGTGTTCGAGCTCACCGTGGCGCAGGAAGACTAGGCCCCATTTGACGTTTCCTTCTCTGTGTAGGGGGGGTTATCCCCTCCCGTCATCCAAAGAGCAACCACCACCCGACTCCAAAGACTGCGATATCTGCCAGGACATGGCTCAACCACCCCGGCCAGATCGAGCGGTAGCGCATGTAGAGCCAGGACCATGCGCAGCCGCTGGCAAAGACGCCGATGGAGGCGAGAAACGTGAGCAGGGGATCGAGGTACTGGCTGACCGCGATCACGTGATGAGCGGTGAAGATGGCGGCGGCGACGAATACGGCCGCCGTGCCCTTCATCAGGGCCTCGCACTGGCGAAAGATGAACCAGCGGTAGACATACTCTTCTATCAGGGAGTTGACAAAGGTCCAGCCGGCAGCCGCCGCGAGATAGGGGAGAGCCGTCTGGAGGCCCATCTCCTGCGCCTCGATACGAAGCGGCGCCAAGTCCATGTGCTGGACGCCGAACAACCGCGCGCCGACAACGATGATCCCAGCCAGGGCAGCACCGCTGGTGGCGCCAACCGCGAGACCACCCCGGTGAGGTAGCGACCAGCTGGGTCTGCCCTTTTCCACCAGCAGATACCAGGCGGCCGGGAAGGCCAGCAACCACACCTTCGCGACCGCGAAGATGGTCTTCCCGACCGGCCCCGGAGCAACAACCATCGCCATGATCACACCGAGGCTGGGGATAGGGGCTATGAGAAGGAGCGCGAGCAGTGCGCGGCGGCGATTCGACATCTTTTCAGCCACAGCCCCATTGTAGATGCCATCGCTATCGCTATCGGGATCGCTATCGCTATCGGTTTCGGGCATTCAATCGCATTTTCGATACCGATTCCGATAGCGATTGCGATCGCGACTCAGAGCACAGAGTTGGACGCGGCTCAGAGCTCAGGAATGCCCAGGATCAGATTCGGGTCCGGGCAAAGTTCGAGGAAGCGCTCGCGCTGCGATGGCGCCGCGACCCCGGGATAGTCGACCTCCTCACCCAGTGCCTCGGTAATGATCTGGAAATGCAGGTGCGGTGGCCAGCTGCCGTTCTCCTGCAGGTCTCCGACCTCACCCACCGAATCCCCGGCTGCGAGAATGCCTCCCGGTTCCAGGCGACCGAGCGAAGCGCGACTGAGGTGGCCGTAAAGCGTGTGGAATTCGATGCTGTCGAGGCGGTGCCGAAGGATCACCGTCGGGCCGTAGTTGCCGAGCCCGGCGTTGTCGGCGGCCGAGTGGACGGTCCCCGGCAGCGGCGCCAGGATCTCCGTCCCCTCGACGACGAAGAGGTCGATACCGAGATGGATGCTGCGGCGTTCGGCCGTGCCGTCGAAGAGGGGAGAGTGGCGGTAGAGGACTCGGTCCTCGTCGTAGCGACCGATGCCGACCGGTGTTTCGGCGTCGGCGATGAACTCGAAAAGGTACTCGGTGAACCCTGAGACGTCGTTGATATCGAGGTGGGCGAGCTCACGGTTGGCCCCGGTAAAATCGAAGACTACCGTTTTCCCGCTCGTCAGATCGAAGGGTACGACCGAAGCCATTTCGTCGCGATGAGCTTTGAGAGCGGCGATGATCGATTCTGGGTTAGCCCGCATATCTCACCAACTTCCTGCTGCGGGCGCCGATGCACCGCGCCCAACTGTGTTTTCTCGCCTCCTGGTGCTCGACGTACTGCAAGTGCGCGCTCCGCGCCCCTCGGGTCGAAAACCCAACTGGGCACGGCACCTCGCCGCTCTCGCAACGAAACCTGGTGAGATATGCGGGTTCGAATTCACGGCCCGATCGTATCGGCAACGATGCATCAGTTCGAATAGTGGGGGTCATTGGGCCTCGATTTCATCGCCGTCGAGAACGAGGGTCGGGGGTTGGAGAGCCGTATCTGTCGTGGTCTCATCGGCGAAGATGACCGTCACCGACCGGAAGCGGTCGTCGCGCCAGTGGTCCTCGAGCAGCAACCATGACCGTACGAACTCGGCAACCTCGAGACGGCATCGTTCGCGCACCAGCTCGAGATGACGGCGGTCCGCGGCACGCTCCGAAAGCACCGCGGTGATGCTGTGTTCCAGCTCCTTCATCTGCTCCTCTTCATTGAAACGAAGCCAGCCTCGCTCGCTGAATTTCTCCATCCGGCCGGTGTCGATGGCCGGTGGCAGGGTCGGACGGATCTCAGGTGCATGCACAACACAAGATTGGCCCTCGACCTCAAGCAGCCACGGCTCGTCGAAGCGGAGGTGATAGCGGTAGGTCACGGGGACCCGGATCTCGGTTACCGTTGTCCCGAGGGGGATGAGGTCCCAGCCGATACGCAGCTCGTCGGTGCTGCGAAGGATCTCCACCGCCTCGAATGCCGCCAGCTCGAGCCGCGCGCCGCTGTCGGGCGTGAGGGATGGGATGGCGGAGATGAAGGTCTTGGTGATCGTGCCACTTTTGAACGCGGCGGCAATTTTCACTGCGCCCTCGCCGAGATCGCGCACCATTTCGGTGGCCGCCCGGCCGCCTTCGCGGGCGGTGCGGCCAATCTGGTGAAAGACGACGTAGGTGATCATCCCGAGGGCCAGGATAACCACCGGCCAGCGCAGCGCTCGGACGATATCGAGCCAGACGTGCGACTGTCTGTTGGAATCGTGGGACTTGTCATCGGTCATGGTGCATCCTTCGGTGTATCGCGTCGTGGGGTCTGCCAGTAGGCCTGGGAGGCGATGCGACTCAGGGCCTCAGACTCGTAGCGACCGCTCTTCCAGTTGTGGCGCAGCCGTAGAATCCGCCCCAGCATGGGCAGCGAATGAAACCTGAGCCGAACGGTCGATGGCGAGGCCCGCTGCAGCCGCACCGGGATCCTGCGGATCGAGAGGTTGTGTTTGAGCGCGATATAGAGGAGCTCGACGTCGCCCGAAAAGCTGTTGTCCGTAACGAGGGGAAAGAGGGCGTCCGCGACCTCGCCGCGGAAGCCCTTGATCCCGCACTGGCTGTCGAACAGGCCACCGGTGACCAGCATGCGGACGCAGTAGCTGAAAATGCGGCTACTGAGCTTGCGCGCGACACGGGAGTTCGAGAGAGACATCGACTCCGGAAGGGCGCGGTCGCCGACGACGATGTCGTAGGCGCGCCGGTTGACCAGATTGGCGATATACGGCACCGCCTCGAGGTCATATGGAAGGTCGGCGTCGGTAAAGACCCGGCACGTGCCGCTGGCCGCGGCCATACCGGTCTTGAGGGCGCCGAACTTGCCGAGGTTCTGTGGCAGACTGACCAACCGTACCCGGTCGCCCAGCACAGGCTGGAGCGCTGCGGCCGTTCCATCCGTCGAACCGTCGTCAACGATGACGATCTCGTGATCCGGACATTTTTGGTCGAGGAAACGCCGCGCCTCGGCGACCGACTCGACGACGAAGTCAGCTCCGTTGTGAACCGGAATCACCAGCGACACTGCAGGTGTCGCCCTCGTGTCACCGGATCGAAGGCCGTTCGTCTTCACCCTCTCACGCTAGCGGTTTCGACAACACGCCGCAAGCCGTGCAACCCTTTCGGGCGCGTCGGCATCTCATAAGCGTGGACAGAAAAATCCCTTGAAGGAGTGTGGCGTTGCGGATGAAAACAAGCTGTGCCGTGATGATGAGCCTGATGTTGGTGACCGCGGGTTGGGTGGTGGCTGGTGCCGGGTATGAGGAGATCGTCGACCAGAGCTACCCTCTGGCGGCCGGCGGCAGCGTGGCGCTGGACAACATCAACGGTGATGTCAGCATCGAGGGCTGGGAACGGAACGAAGTGCGGGTGTATGCGGTCAAGAGCGCCAGTTCGCCGGAGCTCCTGGATGGACTCGAGGTCAAGGTCGATACCGACAACAATCAGGTGCGGATCGATACCCGCTACCCGTCAATGAGTGGTTCTGACCACGGGCATCGCCGCTTCACGAAGGTGGAGTACACCCTGACCGTACCGCGGACGGCGATGCTCGATGAGATCGACCTGGTCAACGGCAACCTCACGGTGGTCGGAGTCGAAGGTGGCGTCGATGCCGACACCGTCAACGGAAACATCGTGGTCCGGGACTGCGCCGGCAGCACCGACCTCGGCACAGTCAACGGGGGTATCGAGGCGCATATCGATCGTCTCGCCTTCGGTGACAGCCTGGATATGGAATCGGTCAATGGTCAGCTCGACCTCTACCTGGCCTCGTCGATCGGCGCCGATCTCCGGGCCGAATCGGTCAACGGTTCGCTCAAAAACGATCTTGGAATCGACGTTCGCAAGGGCAAGTATGTCGGCTCGGACTTCCAGGGAAGCGTTGGTGGGGGCGGAGCCAAGGTGACACTCGAAACGGTCAACGGATCCATCGACGTGCATAGTTGGTAAACGGGATTCGAGAACTTGTGAAGGGGATCCAGAAATGGGTCCCTTTTTTTATTCGGCGAGTGTACAATGTGCCCACGTGAGCAAGAAAAAGAATGGAGTGTCCAACGGCCGCTTTCGCTCCGCGTCCGCATACGAGAGCCTGGTCGGTTTTTCGCGCGCCGTTCGTCGCGGCTCGCGGATCGTCGTCTCGGGAACGGCGCCTCTCGGCCCCGACGGAGAGACGGTGATCGGTGACGCCTACGACCAGGCGAAACGCTGTTTCGAAATCATCCTCGAGGCGGTCGAGACCCTCGGCGGCGCCCTCCAAGATGTCGTCCGCACGAGGATGTTCGTGATTGACGCTTCCGACTGGGAGGGTGTCGCACGGGCGCACGGCGAGTTTTTCCGTGACACCTACCCGGCTTCCACCCTGGTCGTTGTCAAAGGGTTCCTCGACCCGTGCTGGAGAGTGGAAATCGAGGCAGAGGCAGAGCTTCCGCCCGATTAGGACCAGCCTCGGTCTGCGCCGTCTGCGTGGCGCCTCCCGATTTCTCAAATCTGTGCATTCAATTGACAAATGCTGCCGTGGTATACTCCCGCCGTTACGGTGAACGTCCTCAACTTTTTGAACACAGATATTGCGTCGGAACGTGCGACGATCGCTGATCCTGACTGTACGAAGACGTGGTCGCCGGCTGTCGATTGGTGCCGGGAGGGATCATGAACAACCTCCCACGTGTACTGATAATCGACGAAAACGCGAACGATCGCGAGCTGGCATCGCTGGTGCTGACGGGAGAGTTCGGAAACCTCGAAATTGACGCCGTCGGCACGGCTGCGGAATTTGCAGGTGCGCTCGCCGCAGGCCGATTCGGGATCGTCATCTGCGAGGCCGTGTTCTCGTGGAGCACCGGCCTCGAGCTGATCCGGCTGGTGCGGGACGTGCGTCCCGATTGTCCGGTGATTCTGTTTACTGCCGAGGTCGGCGAGGAGCTGTGGGCCGAAACCCTCCGTCTGGATGTTGACGGTTACGTTTCGAAGTCCTCGGCTGGCTTCGTGCGGTTGCCTGCGGTGGTTCGCTCGGTCTTCTTCCGGACTCGGCGCCAGGCGGTGGCGACGTCGCGTGACGCGCCCTATCGTCGCTTGGTGGAGGGGTTGCCGGTCGGAGTATTCGTGGCGACTCTCGAAGGTGAAATCCTCGAGGCCAACCCGGCTTTCGCATCGATGCTCGGCCTCTTCGATCCGGAAGAGGCCGCGTGGAAAACCTTCCCGAGCCTGTTCGCCGAACCGGAGGCAGCCGACGAATGGCGGGACCGCATGGCGGCCACGCGGTCGGTGCGCAACCTCGACGTGAAGCTCAAACGTGCCGATGGCAGCTTTTTGTGGGCTCGTGTCTCATCGTGGATGGTTGAGGATGCGGGATCCGGGATGCGACACATTCAGGGCATTGTCGAGGAAACGGGCGATTATCATGCCGCCCAGAAGGAGCTGGCTGACAGGACGGAGGCGTTGGCTCGCTCCAACGACGAGCTCGAACAATTCGCCTACGTCGTCTCCCACGATCTGCAGCAGCCTTTGAGCGTGGTTTCGAGCTACCTGGAGATGCTCGGCGACAGCGTCCGTGATCGACTCGAGAACGAGGAGGAGTCCTACCTGGACCGGGCGGCCTCCGCAACCGTGCGCGTACAGGAGATGGTCGATGCCGTGCTCGGTTTCGCGAGGGTGGATTCGCGCGGAGGCGATTTCGGATCGGTCGATCTCGGCGCCGTGTTGGAGAAGGTGAAGACCGAGCTGTGGAAGGAGATTACGGTTGCCAAGGCGGAGATCACCAACGACAGCCTCCCAACGATCGTTGCCGACGAAGCGCAGATGGAGCTGCTGCTCCAAAACCTGATTTCAAACGCCCTCAAGTTCTCGGGCGCCCCGCCGGCTGAGATCCATCTGTCGAGTCAGGAGGATGACAACGAGTGGACGATTTCGGTAAAAGATAACGGCATCGGCATCGATCCCGATGCACAGGAACGCATCTTCGTGATGTTTCAAAGATTGCACACCGAGAAGGAAATCCCTGGCACTGGGATCGGCCTCGCCATTTGCAAGAGAATTGTCGATCGACACGGCGGCAAAATCTGGGTAGAATCTGAACAGTTGCTGGGAGCTACGTTTTTCTTTTCGATACCGAAACGAACGTCCGGTCGGGGCGGAGACCGACGGTGATTTTCGGTTTCGCATTGAGGAGTTGGTGAATGGGGTCAGGTCGCGCGTCCACCGCAATGCAACGTGACGAGGTCGTTCGGGTATTGCTGGTGGAGGACAGCCCTGACCATGCCGAGCTGATCTGCACGAAGCTCGAGAGGTCGAAAAGGATTCGGGCCGATATCGATCATGCGGATCGACTGGAAAAAGGCCTCCGGAAACTCGAACGGAACACCTACGACGTCGTGTTGTTGGACTTCTCGCTGCCGGACAGTTTCGGCATCGAGACCTTCCGCCGCGCCCACGAAGCCGCGCCGAGAACGCCGATCATCGTTCTCACCAGCCTCGACGACAATGATCTCGCCGTGCAGGCGGTCCGCCTGGGCGCCCAGGACTATCTCATCAAGCGGGAGGCCGACACCAGGTTGTTGGTGCGCTCAATCCTTTACGCCATGGAAAGGGCGACCTCCGAGGAGGCGTTGCGCGAATCGGAGGAGCGGTACGCCCTCGCGGTTCGCGGAGCCAACGACGGCTTGTGGGACTGGAACTTCGAGAACGATCGCGTTTTCTACTCGCCGCGCTGGAAATCGATGCTCGGCTTTTCGGTGGATGACGTGGGCGACAGCCCGCGCGAGTGGTTGGACCGGATCCATCCCGACGATCGCCCGCCGTTCCGTCGGCATCTCGATGCCCATATGTCCGGAGCAACCGACCAGCTCGAGTTCGAACACCGGATGCGAAACGTTGACGGTCAATACATATGGGTCCTGGCGCGCGGGGTCGCTGTTCGGGACGAGAACGGCAAACCCTACCGCATGGCTGGCTCGCAGACCGACATCACTGCCCGCAAGAAGGCCGAGCACCAGCTCCAGCACGACGCCCTGCACGACAGTCTCACCGGTCTCGCGAACCGGGTACTCTTTTTGGATCGACTGTCCTGCGCTCTGGCCGACCTGCAGCGGCAGGCGTCGCCCCACTTCGCGGTCCTGTTCTTCGACCTCGACCGATTCAAGAACGTCAACGACAGCCTGGGCCACAGCATGGGCGACAAGCTGCTGGTCGGCATCGCCCGGCGCCTCGAGCACTTCCTACGCCCCGGTGACACCGTTGCCAGGCTCGGCGGCGATGAGTTCGCGGTCCTCATCCATCGGGTCGAAGACGCTAGCGGTGCGATCCACGTCGCAGACCGGATCCAGGAGATCCTCAGCATGAACTTCTCGATCGAAGGTCACGACGTAATGGTGACGGCATCGATCGGCATCGCCCACAGCTCGACCGGCTATTCGAGCCCCGAAGAGATATTGCGCGATGCGGACATCGCCATGTACCGTGCCAAGGCCGAGGGCAAGGCGCGGTACGAGATCTTCGACCGCGACATGCACCAGAGCGCCGTCGCGTTGCTCAAGCTCGAGACCGAGCTTCGCCGGGGTGTCCACCGCGGTGATTTCCTGATGAACTACCAACCGATCGTTTCCCTCGCCAGCACGAGTCGGATCGTCGGTTTCGAGGGGCTCGTGCGGTGGAAGCATCCCGAACGGGGCATCGTGACACCGTCCAAATTCATTGCCATCGCCGAGGAAACCGGGCTCATCGTGCCGCTCGGCTGGTGGGTGCTGCGCGAATCCTGCCGACAGACCCGTCGCTGGCAGGAGCAGTTCCCCAGCGATCCACCGCTGTGGATCAGCGTCAACATGTCGGGCAAGCTGTTCATGAAGAGCACCATGGTGGACGAGCTCCTGGGAATCCTCGAGGAGACAGGGCTCGCACCTCGCGACCTCCGGATCGAGGTGACCGAGAACGTGGTCATGGACCACGCCGACCTCGCGGTCCGCAACCTGATGGAGCTCAGAGCGCTCGGAATCCAGCTATCGATCGACGACTTCGGCACTGGCTACTCGTCGTTAAGTTATCTCCAGCGGTTCCACTACGACCAGCTCAAAATCGACCGTTCGTTTGTCAGCCAGCTCGGTTCACCCGGTGACTCACGCGCGATCGTCGAGACGATCCTCAACCTCGCCAACAACCTTGGCATCGGCGTAGTGGCGGAAGGAATCGAGACCGCCGATCAGGTTGACCACCTGCGCAAGATGCATTGCCCGCACGGGCAGGGCTTCTGGTTCTCGCGGCCCCTCACCGTGCCCGCCGCTGAAGAGCTGATGGCATCCTCACCGACCTGGTAACGCGCACCTTTCAGGTGCGAATTCTGAATTCTGAATTCCCGTTCATCTCACAATGTCGCTCCTGGTGGGTGGGTGCATTCCAAACTCCGAACTCCGAATTGGGTTGTCGGCATCAGCGTGTCACATCAGCGATACTGATGGGCATTCTCCGCGCTCCCCAGGTGCCGGGTGGGCCCTCGAAACGGCCGGCGCACTGCGTTCCGCAGCCGAGACAGCGCCCCCGATCGTCCAGCTTCCACATTCCGAGCTGGTACCAATCACGGCCGATCACGAGCTCACCACAGCTGTGGCAATACGTCGAGCCGCCGGACGGATCGACCACATTGCCGGTGTAGGCGTGGCGGACACCGTTGGCGCGGGCGATTTGGCGCGCACGGCTCAGGGTTTTCGGGGGAGTGGGTGGCAGCTGGTTCAATTTGAAGTCGGGGTGAAAGGCCGTGAAGTGCATCGGCACGTCCGGACCGAGGGTTTCCACAACCCACTTGCTCATTGCGTCGATCTCGGCCTCGGAGTCGTTCTCACCGGGTATCAGGAGGGTTGTGAGCTCGAACCACACGTCGGTTTCCGTGGCCAGATACTCGAGGGTCTCGAGCACCGGTTGCAGCCTGCCGCCGCACAGTTTCCGGTAAAAATCTTCGGTGAAGGCCTTGAGATCGACGTTGGCGGCGTCCATGGCCGCAAAAAACTCCTGCCGCGGCTCGGCGCTGATCTCTCCCGCAGTGACCGCGACGTTGGCAATGCCCAGCTCACGGCAGGCGGCGGCTACATCGACTGCGTACTCGAGAAAGATGACCGGGTCGTTGTACGTGTAGGCAACGCTGCGACACCCCGCCGAGGCAGCGGCGCGGGCGATCGCGTCCGGCGAGGCGGCATCGGCAAGAGTATCTGCCTGGCGCGACTTGGAGATCGACCAGTTCTGGCAGAATTTGCAGGCCAGGTTGCAACCCGCGGTACCGAAGGACAGCACCGCGGAACCCGGGTAGAAGTGATTGAGCGGTTTTTTCTCGATCGGGTCGACGCAGAACCCCGACGAACGCCCGTAGGTCGTGAGGACCACGCCACCGTCGACGTTCTGGCGTACGAAGCAGAATCCACGCTGGCCTTCCTTGAGCTTGCACAGCCGCGGGCAGAGCTCGCACACCACGCGTCCGTCGTCGAGCGCGCTCCAGTAACGACCTGGAACCACAGATTCCATGTCTCCATTGATGCTGCTGCCAAAGCTTGATGTCAAGGGGCGTTCCCGTTGCCTACTCCCCCGAAAAAGACTGAGGGTCACGGAAAAAACGCAGAGGCGCAGAGGCGCGGAGACGCAGAGAGACACTCAGAGTAGAACACCTGACGTGAGGAGCACACCGAGTTCCCGACGACCGCTGAGATTCAGTCGACCCGCAGTTCGATTGCCCTCTCTGCGACTCTGCGTGGGCGGTTGGGTGGGTGGGCTTTGCGTCTTTGCGTTTTTGGGGTGGAAGATGTCCCGCGCCTGCAGGGTCCGTTCTCGGGCCTGAAGATCTCTCAACAATCTTGAGACACCATGGATGCAACTCTCATATTTTGATTCCATCGTGTTTCAATTTGTGAATGCCAGAGGGAGAGATCGATGAACGACGAATTGATGAAGCATGTCGAGGTTCCGGACGAAAACGATCCCGAAACCGATCCGGCAATGATCGAGGTTGCCTTCCAAAAATTCGAGGCCGAGCAGAGCATGGTCGGAGGGCTTCTGTCCGCCGCCGCCGCCGCCCTGGTGGGCGCCGGGGCGTGGGCCCTCGTCACGGTCCTGACCGGCTATCAGATCGGGTTGATGGCGATCGGTATCGGATTCCTGGTCGGATTCGCGGTGCAGTTCGTCGGCAAGGGCATCGACAAGATCTTCGGTGTGATGGGTGCCGCGCTGGCTTTGATCGGCTGCCTGCTGGGGAACTATTTCACGGTCGTTCATTTCGTCGGTCAGGCAGAAGGCCTCGGATACTTCGACACCCTGACCCGTATCAACCCTGCCGCCATTCCCGATTTGATGGCGACCACCTTCAGCCCGATGGACCTCCTCTTCTACGGCATCGCCGTCTATGAGGGGTTCAAGCTGTCATTTCGCAAGATCACGCACGAGGAAATACGGGCCGCCATCACGGGCGTTCCCGCCGGTATCTGATCCGAAACCCCAATCTATCGGGTGGGTGGGCGGCACTCAGAATTCCGACTTCAGAATTCCGAATTCAACTTCGTGCCGGCAACAACGTCCCCTTCACCTCGCCGAATCCGATGTTGACACTGTCTTTTTCGCACCATCCGGTCATCGTGACGGTGTCGCCATCGGCCAGGAACTTCCGTTCCTCACCGTTCGGCAGCTCGATCGGCTCGGTGCCGCGCCAGCTCAGCTCGAGCATGGAACCCCGCTGGTGTTTCTCGGGACCGGAAATGGTGCCCGAACCGTAGAGATCACCCGGCCGCGCGTTGCAACCGTTGACCGTGTGATGGGCGAGCTGCTGACAGATGCTCCAGTACATGTGCCTGAAGTTGGAGGTGGCGATGGTTGCCGGGCCACTCATCATTCCCGACTCCAGCGCGACTTCGAGGCGGATGTCGTAGGCGCAATCACCTGGATTCCTGAGATACTCGAGGGGTTCCGGATCGTCCTGCGCCGGACCGGCGCACCGGAAGGGTTCGAGGGCATCCATGGTCACCACCCACGGCGAGATCGAGGTGCCGAAGTTCTTGCCGAGGAACGGGCCAAGCGGCACATACTCCCACTTCTGAATATCGCGCGCCGACCAGTCGTTGACCAACACCATGCCGAAGATATGATCCATCGCATTCGCGATCGGAATCGGCTCGCCGAGGGAATTTCCTGGGCCGACAAAGAAGCCCATCTCAAGCTCGAAATCCATCAGCTTGCTCGGTCCGTAGCTCGGGTTTTTGGCGTCGTCGGCCTTGGTCTGACCCACGGGGCGCCGTATGTCGGTGCCGCTCACAACCACCGAGCTCGAGCGGCCGTGATAGCCGACCGGCATGTGCAGCCAGTTCGGCTGGAGCGCGTTGTCGGGTCCGCGGAACATGACGCCGACGTTTGTGGCGTGCTCGCGTGAGGAGTAGAAATCGGTGTAGTCGCCGATTGCGGCCGGCAGCAGCATCTCGATCTTCGAGCGCGGGTGGAACGCTGCCTTGCGCACCGCTGAGTCGTCGCGCAGGGTCGGTTCGTCCGCGCGGAGGAGCTGGATCAGCCGGCTTCTCGCCTCGCGCCAGGCCGGCTTGCCGAGGGCCATGAACGCGTTGAGCGTCGGTTGCCGGAGAGCATCACCGTTGCCGAGGCTGCGGCCGTTGAGCAGGCCGCGCTCGGCCAGCACCGAAAGGTCGAGCACCGCGTCACCGATCGCCACCCCGATCCGCGGCGTGCGACCGGCCGAGGTTCGGAAGACCCCATAGGGCAAGTTGTGGATCGAGAAGTGCGAGCTGGTGGGAACATCGATAAAGGAACGGACATTGCGGTCGATGATGGTCATTCCTGAGGGGCTCCTTCTTCAACGAACCCGAGGGCTCGCAGATCGTCACGCGGCTCCGGAAAGCTGCAGCTGCCAAAGCTTGTCAGCACGCTCCGCCGTGCTTCGGCGATATCGTCGGCTGAAGCACTATAACCATGCCAAGCCAATCGTTCAGGTTCGACGACAAACGCCTCCGGATCGGTCTCAGCGACGATCTCGATCAGTGTTTTGACCGGCAGATCATGAACATGGGCCAAAACCGACGCTGCAAAGAGATTGATGAAGCCATGAACGTCGGTGTCGAGCTCCGGATCGTGGTGCCGGAACGGGTGATGCAGCCCCTGGGTGGCCTTGAGCGGCACTCCGGTCGCGCGACAGGTGGCGATCGCCGCCGCGACCGCTATCACCTCGGGTATCGCGGACGCTTCGAGACCTCCACAGCGGATCTTGAGGCCGACGCGGTTGTTGTCACCGGCTTTTCGGTCGGTGTCGCGCACCGCGGCCGCGGCGGCCGGCAACCGTGGTCGCCACTCTCCGAGGAGTGAAACTTCGAAATAGGGAGTCAGTGCTCGAGTCCCACCCTTGGAAAGTCGTATCCACGCTTGGTTGACTGCCACCGCCACACCACCGGCTTCGGGGAGCCGGACCTCGAAGGCGTCGACCACGACCTTGTCGCCGAGGCGGTCGGAAAACCCCGCCAGGATCTTCTCGTCTTGGTTGACCGATTCGAGGAAGCCCTCCAGATTGTCGCCGCCCCGACCGAGCACGGAAATGGCGATCGGGAGCTGGGATGGATCGGTGGCCTCGATCAGCGGTTCGAGTTCGTCGAGACGGGCCACCGGACAGACAAAGCGCGCCAACATCCAGCCGTCGTCCGACGAGCAATGCTCGACGAAACGCGCGAAGGCCTCGTCCATCGGCAATTTCGCCGGTGGAAAGAGCCCGGCGTAATCGATGATGCCGTCAAAGAGGGCTTTCGCACAGGGATTCATCGTTCCTCCATGTATCCGCGGGAACTCGAGACGATATCGTATCGCAATTCTGTTGGACAGTATTGTGGTGTCCGCGGTATCCAGGGTTTTTGTTCCTTCGCGGAAGACAGACGTGCAATGATGCGGGCTAGAATGCACCTCAAAACGACCCTGCCGTGGCCCCTGCCCCCCTTGCGGCGCGCGATGTGGGGCTATCTCGGGCCGCAGACGGTGCTCGTGGACGAGCTGCCCCCGGAGCGCAGACCCTCGGCACTGGCGATCCACGAGGTCGCACGGGGCCTCGAACGGCTCGGGTCGGAGCTGGCCGTGCTCTCTTACAACGTCCAGCGCGGACAACGGTTGGCGCAGGCGGCCGCCACCATCGAGCGCGCGGTCGACGACCACCGACCCGACCTCATTTTCCTCCAGGAGGCTCCTCTCGAGCTTTTCCGGCACCCGCGCCTGGCGGGCGTCTTCGGCGCGCGCACCCTTTTTTATGCCCCATTCCACCAGGTCGACCGGCCGGACCGGCGCTATCGCTTTCGCCGCTACGGCCAGCTCATCGCGAGCGCCCGCATTCTGCGCGAACCGGTGGTCCTCGAGCTGCCGACCGTCAATTCGAGCGTCCTCGGTCCGAGCCACATCATGAAGCGAATCGCCCTCTATGCCGAGCTGCCAATGGTCGACGGACGCACCGTCGGCGTCGTCAACGTCCACAACGAGCCGTTCGCCAGGCCGAGAGATCGCCTGCTGCAACACCAGGCCTTCCTCGACGCGGTCAGCCGACGAACTCCTGAGGTGGCGGTCTGCTGCGGCGACTTCAACCCTTCCCTCAGCCAGCGCGGCGAGCCCGGGCTCAAGCTGCTCGAGGCGTCAGGATTCGAGAACGCCTTCGCGCATCGTTGGCGGACCCTCGACACCTGCTTCGCGCGCGGTCACTCCGGGTATGTGTCCGCAGAATCGCTGCGCGTCGGCGGTTCCGACCACCGCCCCATCGTCGTCCGCTTGAGGCTCTAGCCCGCATATCTCACCAACCATCTGCTGCGGCCGGAAATCCGCAGCAATCTGCGGCGTTTGCTCCCATCGGGGTGCTCGACGTACTGCAAGTACGCGCTCCGCGCCCCTCAGGTCGCAAACACCACATCTCACTACAGCTTCCCGGCCTCGCGACGAAGGCTGGTGAGATATGCGCTAGCTCCGTTCAGAGATCCTCGTCGGCCACCACCCACCCCCCTTTCGACGAGGATTTCTGAGGGACGGGGGCGAAAAAATGACTTGGCGCCGGAGTCTCCACAGGCTCTTCCAGGGCAAAGGTGAATATTCTCTTTGTGATTTCTTGGTGTCCTTGGTGTCTTCGTGGTTCAAAGGGTGGGTGGGTGGCCTTACCCGACTGGTTTGTCCAGATTCGCGATGATCTGCCTCAGCAGCTCGTTGAAGACCTCCGGCTTCTCCATCATCAGGAAATGTCCGGCGCCTTCCATGATGACGCAGTCGAATTTCGGCTGGTACTTTCGGTTGCCCTCGACGTTGGTTGGCCACATGCCGGAGTTGATGCAGCGCACCGGAACCTCGACCGCTGCCAGCGCAGGGCCCGTTTCGTAATCGAAGAACTGGCGCGTCAGGGCGACACCGACCTCGGGCGAGCCATCGCACATGCCGTTGGTGACCCGCTCGACGAGGTCCGGATCGGCGCCCTCGGGGAACATCGAGGCCGAGAACCGCCCGCAGGCCCCGACAAAATCATTTTCAAACGCCGCGATGAAGCCCTTTGCCTTCTCTGGGTCGAACCTTGCATCGGCATCGTGGAGCGCGTCGACGGCGACGACGCCGATGACCCGGTCCGGCATCAGCCGCGCGGCCTCGAGTGCTATCGGGCCTCCCATCGAGTGCCCGATCACAACAACATTGTCGAGACCGAGGTGTTCGACGACGGCCTGCACATCGGCGCCGTAGGCCATCATCGGCCATCCTTCGCGGTCCATCCCGGACAGTCCGTGACCCGGGAGGTCGATCGTGATGACGGTGTTCGATTGGCTGAATGCCTCGACCTGCGCCGCCCAAAAGCTCTGATCGCACATCCAGCCGTGAATGAAGACCAGTGCCGGCGAGCCCTCACCCGAAACCGTGTATGCAATCGAAACCCCGTCGGGCGCTGCGAGAGTGCCCGGCCCGGCGACGAGGGGTACCCGTTCGGCGGCAGCCGGTGCAGGTTGGTCGGTTGCACCACCACAGGCGAGTGCGAGCGAAAGCAGACCGAAAAGCGCGAGGTATTTCATCGATTCCTCCAG
>CAYRFI010000041.1:0-31869 GCA_964423595.1 uncultured Thermoanaerobaculia bacterium
CACGGGTCTCGAGTCAAACAATGCGAAGAGTGGCACCTTGCTCGCCGAAGCGGGAAGCGGTCACCGGGTTGTCGCCGAAGCGGGAAGCGCTGACCAGTTACAATGCCCTCCTGAAGGAGGACTCATGGACCTGAAAGACCAGTTCGAAGCGGCGATCGAGAAGGCGAAGGGGCTCTCCAACCAGTCCAACGAATCGCTGCTCGAGCTCTACAGCCTCTACAAGCAGGCGACGGTCGGCGACGTCGAGGGCGATCGCCCGAGTGGGTTCGACTTCCGTGGCGCGGCCAAGTACGGCGCCTGGGAGAAGCGGCGTGGAATGTCGTCCGACGACGCCATGCAGGCATACATCGACCTCGTCGATCAGCTTGCCGCCGGCTGAGGACCCACCCGAGTGACGAACCGGGTATTGGTTGACGGCCGCACCCTCGACATCGCCAGGGTAGAGGCGGTGGCGCGCCAAGGCGCAGGCGTCACCTTCGATGCGGCGGCGCGGGAGAGGGTGGCCGAAGCGCGCGGCGTGGTCGAGGACATCCTCGCCTCGGGCGCGGTGGTCTACGGCATCAACACCGGTTTCGGCAAGCTCGCCGAGATGCGCATCTCACCGGACCAGTTGGAGCAGTTGCAGCTCAATCTCTTGCGGTCACACGCCTGTGGGGTAGGTGTTCCATTTGCCGAAGACGTGGTGCGGGCGATGCTGTTGCTGCGTGCCAATGTGCTGGCCACCGGCCACGCCGGCTGTCGGCCGCTGGTGGTTGAGCGGATCCTCGAGCTTCTCGAAGCTCGGGTCCATCCGGTGGTGCCGAGCCAGGGCTCGGTTGGTGCCTCCGGCGACCTCGCACCGCTGGCCCATCTCGCGCTGGTTCTGGTGGGGGAGGGCGAGGCTATTGTCAACGGCGAACGCCTATCCGGTGGCGAGGCTCTCGCGGGAGCCGGCTTCGAACCCCTCCACCTCGAGGCAAAAGAGGGTCTGGCGTTGATCAACGGCACCCAGGCGTCGGCCGCCGTCGGTGCGCTGGCAGTTGCCGATGCTCGCCGGCTGCTCGACGCCGCCGACGTCATCTGCGCCCTGACCCTCGATGCGATGGCCGGAACCGACGCCGCCTTCGACCCCGCAGTGCATGCGGCGCGTCCGCACCCCGGGCAGGTTGTTAGCGCGGGGAGGCTGCTCCATCTGCTGGTGGGTTCGGATATTCGCGAGTCGCATCGCGAATGTGGAAGGGTCCAGGACGCCTACTCCCTGCGCTGCTCACCGCAGGTGCACGGCGCCGGCCGCGATGCTCTCGAGCACGCCCATCGGGTGCTCGAAATCGAGCTCAACTCGGCGACCGACAACCCGATGGTCTTTGCGGAGGGCCGCCTGATCTCGGGCGGCAATTTCCACGGTGCGCCGATTGCCGCGGTCTTCGATTATCTGGCGGCAACCCTCACCGATGTGGCGTCGATCTCCGAACGGCGGCTCGCGCGGATGGTCGACACTGCCCTCTCGGGTCTGCCTCGATTCCTTTCGCCCGACGCCGGCCTCAACTCCGGTTTCATGATGGTCCAGGTGTCAGCGGCAGCGCTTGTGTCGGAGTGCAAAACCCTGGCGCATCCCGCCTCGGTGGACTCGATTCCGACTTCGGCCGGTCAGGAGGACCATGTCTCGATGTCGACCTGGGCGGCCCGCAAGCTGGCGCGGGTTGTGGAGCTGACGCAGCAGGTTCTCGGGATGGAGTATCTGGCCGCCGTGCAGGCGCTCGAGTTCCAGCGCCCGCTTCAGACATCCCCGGTGCTGGAGGTTGCTGCGTCCAGACTGCGCGAATTCGTCCCGCGCCTCGAGGAAGACCGCTACATGGCGCCGGACATCGCTGCCGCCGCCGACCTCGTGCCCACACTGGGGTCGCTCGCAGATTAACGGTGCCCGCGAACCAGCATCGACAAGATCGACCAGTAAGAAGCGCGTAGAGGCTTCGACGACACCGGTGCCACTCTTCGCATTGTCATCGGTGCGCTTCTGCCGGGAGGGCGACAAAGACAATGCGAAGGGTGGCACCTTGCACGACGATGCGAGAAGCGCTCGCCGTGTTTACGAACAACCCGTCGTCCCCCCGCACGAGTCGCACTTCAGGCAGGTCCCGTTGCGCACCAGGGTGAGCGCGCCGCACTCGGGGCACGGATCGCCCTCGTAGCCCATGTAGCGCGCCTTCTGGGCTGCGGCCTGGCCTCGGCTGAGCGCGCTGCGTCCGGTAGCGACGGGTGCCGATTCCGAGACTGGTTCGCCGCCACTCTGACCCACCGCAATCTGGCGGACCTCGGCCACATCATCGGGGTCGGGCGGAATCTTGTGTTGGTCAGAGCCCGTGCCGACGGCGTCATGGCGCAGGTCTTCGAGCGACACCTGCGCGAGGTCATCGCGGTCGAGGTAGGTGATCGCGAGCTCGCGGAAGATGTAGTCGATGACCGAGGTTGCCATCTTGATGCGGTCGTGGCCGCCGACCATTCCCGAAGGTTCAAAGCGGGTGAAGACGAAGGCGTCGACGTACTCTTCGAGCGGCACACCGTATTGGAGACCGAGCGACACCGCGATCGCGAAGCAGTTCATCAGCGAGCGGAAGGCGGCGCCCTCGCGGTGCATGTCGAGGAAGATCTCGCCGACCGAGCCGTTCTCGTACTCGCCGGTACGGATGTAAACCTTGTGGCCGCCCACCGAGGCCTTTTGGGTGAAGCCGGTGCGCCGTCCGGGCAGGCGGTTTCGGCGGGCCTGGTAACGGATCACGACCCGCTCGGCCATCGATTCGGCGACCTTCGCTGGGTCGCCCGAAGCGACTGCTTCGGTCAGTGCCGCCGCCTCCTCGGCGTCCATCGCGATGCTCAGCGGCTGGCTGAGCTTGGATCCATCGCGGTAGAGCGCCACCGCTTTGAGCATTTTCTGCCACGCCAGGTAGAAGGCGCGTTTGATGTCGTCGAGAGTCGCCTCGGCGGGCATATTGATGGTCTTCGATATGGCGCCAGAGATGAACGGCTGGGCCGCCGCCATCATCAGGATATGGCCGTCGTATCGGATCGAGCGTGTGCCGCGCTTTCCGCAGCGATTGGCGCAGTCGAAGACCGGCAAATGCTTGGTCGCGAGGTGAGGGGCGCCCTCGACGGTCATGGTCCCGCAGGCCCAGGTGTTGGCGGTCTCGATCTCCTTGGCGCTGAAACCGAGACGATCGAGAACATCGAAGTTCCAGTCGCCGATCTCATCATCTGAAAAGCCGAGCTTTCGGAGGTATTCTTCGCCGACCACGTGCGGTGCGAATGCGTTGGAGATCTCGAACGACGTCGGCAACGCCTTCTCCACCTGGGCGATCACCTCATCGTTGAAGCCTTTGGCTTTGAGGGCCTCATGATCAATCGTCGGGCAGTCCTTGAGGGTGCCGTGGCCGATGGTATAGGCGACGATCTCCTCGATCTGCTCACTGGCGTAGCCGAGGGCCGTGAGCGCCGCCGGGATGCCTTGGTTGATGATCTTGAAGTAGCCGCCTCCGGCCAGTTTCTTGAACTTGACCAGCGCGAAATCGGGCTCGATGCCGGTAGTGTCGCAGTCCATCACCAGACCGATGGTTCCGGTCGGCGCCAACACGGTCGCCTGGGCGTTCCGGAAACCGTGCTCGGTTCCGAGCTCGACGGCACGGTTCCAGACGTCGCGAGCGGCCGCCAAGAGGTCCGGTGGCGTGGTCTCGGAGGACAGCCCTACCGGTTTGATGGTCAGACCTTCGTACATCTCGGACGGCGCGTCGTAGGCCGCCCGGCGATGGTTTCCGATGACCCGGAGCATATGCTCGCGGTTTTCCCCGAAACCGGGAAACGACCCGAGCTCCTTGGCCATTTCGGCCGAGGTCGTGTAGGACTCGCCGGTCATGATCGAGGAGATGGCTCCGCAGATCGAACGGCCCTCGTCCGAGTCGTAGGGGATGCCCATCCGCATCAGCAACGAGCCGATATTGGCGAAACCGAGGCCCAGCGTCCGGTAGTGGTAGCTGAGCTCGGCGATGCGGCGCGATGGGAACGAAGCCATCAGCACCGAGATCTCGAGGACAATCGTCCACAGCCGTACGGCGTGACGGAAGGTCTCGATGTCCAGATGTCCATCCTCGCCGAGGAATCTGACGAGGTTCAAGGAAGCCAGGTTGCAGGCGGTGTCGTCGAGGAACATGTACTCGGAGCAGGGGTTGGAGGCGTTGATACGACCGCTCGCGGGGCAGGTGTGCCACTCGTTGATGGTGTCGTCGTACTGGAGACCGGGATCGGCGCACTCCCAGGCGGCAAGCGTGACATCATTCCAGAGTTTCGCCGCCGGGACCTTTTTCGCAACCTCTCCGTCGGTGCGGTTGACCAGCGTCCAGTTTCGGTTGACCTCGAGGGCGCCAAAGAAGGCGTTCGGGACACGGACACTGTTGTTGGCGTTCTGTCCTGACACGGTGTAGTAGGCATCGGAGTCCCAGTCCGTGTCGTACTCCTCGACCGGGTAGCTGCGGATGCCCTGAGCCGCGAGCTGCAGCACCCGTTGTATCGAGCCGTCGGGTACGCCCTGGCGGCGAGCGGAGATGATTCGGTCGCGGAGCTCGGCGTTCTTCGAGAGATCCATGACGGGGTTCGCCGAGTCCTCCGGGAAACACCCGTCGAGGATCTCCTGAAGCTGTCGGCGCAGGAGGCGCGAGCCGGCCACGATGGCGGCAACCTTGCGCTCCTCGACTGCCTTCCAAGAAATGAACTCTTCGACGTCCGGGTGGTCGAGGTCGAGGCAAACCATTTTGGCGGCGCGACGGGTGGTACCTCCAGATTTGATGGCGCCGGCGGCTCGGTCGCCGATTTTGAGAAAGGACATCAGCCCCGAAGAACGGCCGCCGCCCGATAACGGTTCGCCTGCTCCGCGCAGCTTGGAGAAGTTGGTGCCGGTACCGGAACCGTACTTGAAGAGGCGTGCCTCGCGCACCCACAGGTTCATGATGCCGCCGTCGTTGACGAGATCGTCGCCTACCGACTGGATGAAACATGCGTGCGGCTGGGGGTGCTCATAGGCGCTGGATGAGGTCTTGAGGATGCCGGTCTTCGGGTCCGCATACCAGTGCCCCTGGGCCGGGCCGGTAATGCCGTAGGCCCAATGCAGGCCGGTGTTGAACCATTGCGGAGAGTTGGGTGCTGCGAACTGGGCCGCCAGCATGAAGCAGAGCTCGTCGTGAAACGCCTCGGCATCTTCGTCCGAGTCGAAGTAATCGTGTTCTCTCCCCCAGTGGGTCCAACACCCTGCGAGCCGATTGAAGACTTGCCGAGCGTCACGCTCGGGTCCGGTGAGGGGCTCACCGCTTTCTGAGACCTCCGGGTTGCCGTCGTCGCCGTACTGCGGGACTCCCGCCTTACGGAAGTATTTCTGGACCAACACGTCGACCGCGACCTGCGACCAGTTTGCGGGGACTTTGACGCCGCCCATTGAAAATACGAGGGTACCGTCTGGGTTTCGGATCTCCGACGATCTTTCAACGAACTCGATGGTCTCGTAAGGGTCCTTACCGGCGCGGGTAAAGCGACGCGTGACCTTCATTTTGTGCCCTCGTCCTCCCTCGATCTGACGCTTTCAGCGCGGAAAATCCCCTGAAAATCCACTCGGAAGCACCGGTTCGCGGTATCTATGCGCTCGACTCCGACCACTATATCTTGGGCCCCCAACTCTTGTCAACACTACATCTTGCGGTCTTGGAGCATTATTCTTAGTCCGGAAGTGTTTACTCATGAGTCACTTCTGAAGACGCGCTTCGACCCATATTGTGTGGGGGGGTTCAGTCTCGAAAAACAACTCGAAGAGGAGACGCTGACTCTCGGGTTGAGAGGTTGTAGGGGGCGCCTTCGCGAACCGTCTCCTAGAAGGGCAGTCACCTCGGATCAGGTCCGATAGAGATCGCGGATTTTTGGGATCAGGTAGTCGGCGAATCCACTCTCGAGGTCGTATCGCGGTGCCAAGCCCCAGTCGGCGCGGGCCGCGGAGTCGTCGACGTCAGCCGGCCAGCTATCGACGATAGCCTGCCGTTTGAGGTCCGGATCGAAGGTGATCTCGGCCTCCGGAAACCCCTCCGACACCAACGAGCGGATCTCTTCAGCCGAGGGATTGAAGGCGGTGATGTTGTAGACGCTCTGACTGAGCTTCGACCGGTCCGCCTTCGCCAACTGCACCAAGGCTTCGACCGCGTCGGGCATCACCATGAACGGAATTCGAGTGTCGGGCCGCACGAAGCAGGCGTAAGCCTCGCCTCGCGCCGCGGCGTGCACCATCTCCGGCGCGAAGTCCGAGGTCCCTCCCGAAGGAACCGTCACCGCTGAGATCAGCCCCGGGAAGCGGATCGCGCGAAAATCCACTTTGCCGGAAAGGGTTTCGGCGGCCAGCTGCTTATAGTGGAGAGCGTAGTAGCGCCCGAGATGTTCACAATAGAGCTTGTTGCAGCCGTACATCGTTGTCGGATGGTTCCACGTGTGCTCCCGTACCGCGCCTGCTGCTGCCTTGGTCTCGAGATTCGGCAGACCGTAGGCCGCTATCGAGGAGGGATAAAGGAAAACCACAGTCCGCCCGTGGGACTCTCCCTGAGCCTGGGCGAAATCGAGGAGCTTGAGAGTGCCTTCCACGTTCACTTGGTGGCCGGTAACTGGCGTGAACTCGGTGCGGGTCGAGAGGATCGCGGCGAGGTGGTAGATCCTTTCGACCTCGTACTCGGAGAGGATTCTTTCGAGGAGATGGGTTTCGAGGATCGAGCCCCGATACTCCTGCTCGATCCTGCTGCCAAGCTCGCCCTCCAGCGGTTTGAGATCGATGGTGATGATCGCGGTGTCGCCTTCTTCGGTGAGCTGCTCGATCAGACCGTGGCCGATCTCGCCGCCGGCGCCGGTAATCAGTGTGACGTGCTTGCGCATGAATCGCTCCTCCGCGAGCCAGAGTCGTTGACACGCCGAGTGCTGTCAAGAGCGCTTCTCGCTTCGGCGGCAACCCTGTAAGCGCTTTTCGCTTCGGTGTGTCAGGTGCCACTCTTCGCATTGTCATCGTCGCTCTGCCGACTGGAGCGCACCAGCGACAATGCGAAGGGTGGCACCGGAGTCGTCGAAGCATCGTCGCGCCTCCCGTTGTGTGTCGTCGACGCAGCCAAGCGCTCTTGACGTGAGATTCAAACGCCTCCGCTGCTCGGTGCATCGAATAGTAATGGGTAGAGCGGGACGGATACGGAAACGGAGACGGAGATTCCCGAACTTCTCCACCCCATTTTGCGTACTTGCATGCAGGGTTCGATAACTCTCGGAGGACGAGAATGGCAAAAGTCCTGAGATTGCTGTTGGTTGTGATCGTGGTGGCAGGTGCGGCGGGCGGCATCTACGCGTGGGTCGGATCCCGCGGCAGCGACGAAAACGGAAACACTCTCGTCAAGGCCGAGATCGGCTCGATCACCGAGAAGGCTCTGGCAGTCGGCCAGATCGAGCCCCGGGAGCGATTCCAGGTCAAATCGAAGATCTCCGGCATCGTCGCACGGTGTTACGTCGAGGTGGGCGATACGGTGCAAGCGGGAGATCCGCTCTTCGAAATCGCCCCCGACCCCACCCCGCAGGAGCTTTTGAACGTGAGCCACAGCGTTCACTCTTCGGAGGCCAGCTTCTTGAAGGCCAAGGCGGACTTCGAGCGTGGGGAAGAGCTGCAAGCGGACGGTTTGATGTCAAAGGGCGACCTCGACGCCTTGCGCGAGACGTACGAGCTTGCGCGCATCGCCCGCCAGCAGGCGTTCGACAACCGGGATCTGACCCGCAGCGGTCGGGTCACCGGGGGCGATACCGAGGTCGAAACGATCATCCGAACGACTGCCAGTGGCACCGTGCTCTCGCGAGCGGTCAACGTTGGCGACCCGGTGGTCCCGCTGACCTCGTATCAGCCAGGCACCGAGCTTGCCTCGGTGGCGGATATGAACGACCTGATCTTCAAGGGCACGGTCGACGAGATCGACGTCGGCAAGATCTCGGTCGGAATGCCATGCCGCATCAAGGTCGGTGCGTTACCGGACGACATTGTTACCGGGAGCTTGTCGCGGATCGCACCGCAGGCCCAGAAGAGCGAGGGCGCAACCCTCTTCGACGTCGAGATCGAGCTCGATCCGGATCAGCAGATCACCCTCCGCGCCGGTTACTCGGCCAACGCCGACGTCGTGATCCGTGAGAAAAACGACATTGTCCTGATACCGGAGCGCCTGGTCCTCTTCGAAGACGAGAAGACCTTTGTCGAGATTCCCGGACAGGGGCCCGAGGCTGAGCCTCGGAAGATCGAGGTCGAGCTGGGGCTCTCCGACGGCCTCAACGTCGAGATCGTTGCAGGTGTTGCGGAGGGCGACCAGATCGTGCAGCGGCCGCCGAAGGAAATCACCTAATGGGGAATTTCGGATTTCGGATTTCGGATTTCGAATTCCCCACCCGCCCATCTCTTCTGAGTTCGCGGGTGGGTGGGGGAAAAATCCGAAATTCGAATTTCGAAATTCGAAATGATGAGGTGGGGGCGTGACTGGATTTGGTTCCTTTTTCCGGCAGCTCGCCCGCGATCTGTGGAGCCAGAAGCTGCGCACCTTCCTCACGACCTTCGGCATCATCTGGGGCACGGTGGCGGTCAGCCTCCTCCTCGCCTTCGGCCACGGCCTCCATCGGCAGATGATCAAGAGCATTGCCGGTCTCGGCGATCGCATCGTCATCGCCTGGCCGATGCGGACCTCGATGACCTATGAGGGTCTCGGCAAGGGGCGTCGGATGCGGATGATGGAGGAGGACATCCAATTCCTGAAAAAGCAGGTCGAGCTCATTGACGGCATCTCCGGCGAGTACTCCGACAGCCTGATCGCCCGCTATGGCGACCGGCAACGATCGGTTTCGGTATCCGGTGTGTCCCCTGCCTACGGCACCATGCGCAATATGATCCCGGCGGTCGGCGGGCGCTTCATCAACAAACTCGATGTCGAACAGCGCCGCCGGGTGGTCTTCGTCGGCAACGAGCTCGCCGAGGATCTCTTCGGCACCCAGGACGCGGTCGGCGAAACCGTCATGATCAACGGCTCGCCATTCCTGGTGATCGGGGTTCTCGTGCCCAAGGAGCAGGACTCCTCCTACTCGGGCCGCGACCATTCCAAGATGATCGTCCCGGAGTCGACCTTCCGCGCCATTACAGGCCAGAAATATCTCGACAACTTCATTTACAAGGCACCGTCTCCCGATCTCAACGAGGCCCTGAACCTGCAGGTCCGGCACGCGCTGAGCAAACGGCTTCGGTTCAACCCCGACGACGATCAGGCGGTCCAGCTGTGGGACACGACCGACATGTTCGTTTTCATGGACGCCTTCATGCTCGGCTTCCAGATCTTCCTCGGCATCATGGGTGTGCTGACCCTGATCGTCGGCGGTATCGGTGTCTCTAACATCATGAACGTGGTGGTCGAGGAGCGGACCCGAGAGATCGGCATCAAGATGGCGCTCGGCGCCCGCGGCAAAGCAGTTCTGAGCCAGTTCATGCTCGAGACCATGATCCTGACCGCGGTCGGTGGCGGCATCGGGCTCGCCATCTCGTTTGCGATCTGCTCGGCTTTCCCAACCAACCTCGAGGAGTACGTGGGGCTGCCGACCCTGTCACCGAATCTCGCGGTGCTCACCGCCTCGATCCTCGGTCTCGTCGGCCTGATCGCCGGTTATTTCCCGGCCCGCGCCGCATCCCGCCTCGACCCCGTCGTGGCGATGAAGCTGTGAATCGAAAGGAGCTGAGATGATCCAAATTCGGAATTCGGGATTCGGGATTCGGAATTCCCACCCTCCCCAGATCCCGAATGAGTCGGGTGGGTGGGGGGAAAATCCGAAATTCGAAATCCGAAATCCGAAATCGGGAGGGCGGGCGGAATGAGATTGCTGGATTGGCGGGTTGTCGGTCAGCTTTTCTTGAAGGCCTCATCGCTGCAACGCAAGCGCGCGATTTTGACCGTAGCGGCCATCGCGTGGGGGACCGTGGCCATCGTCATGTTGCTGTCCTTCGGCGAGGGACTCAAAATCCAGCTCATGAAGGGCCGCCACGGTATGGGCGAGAACATCGCCGTGTGGTGGCCGGACGAAACCTCGAAGGTTTGGCAGGGGCTCCCGGAAGGCCGACCCATCAGACCGCGAATGGATGACATCGATTACCTCAGGGGGCGCATGACCGCCGCCTCGGGTGTGATTGGCGAGATCACGAGCTGGTCGTCGTCGTTGACCTATGGCCAGACCACGATCACAGGGCGGGTGACCGGCGCAAACTGGGAGTACGGGGAGATCCGCCACCACTTTCCCCAGGCCGGCGGCCGCTTTATCAACGCCAATGACGAACGCGACAAACGGCGGGTGATCTTCCTCGGCGACGCGCTCGCGGAGGATATCTTCGGTGACGTGGACCCGGTCGGCAAGACTATGTTCGTCGATCGGGTGCCCTATCTGGTGGTTGGCGTGCTGCAGCACAAGATGCAGATGGGGACCTACAAAGGGCCCGACGAGGACGGTTCGATCATCCCGATCACGACCTTCGCCGCGCAGTTCGGCCGTCAACGCCTGACCAACATCGTCTTCAAGGCACGCACCGCCGGGGACATGCCGATGGCTCGACAGCAGTTCAACGAGTCGCTGGCGGCGAAGTACCGCTTCGACCCCACGGACGAACAGGTGACCGGCCTGTGGGACACAGTCGAGGGCGCGAAGGTGATGAGCAACATCATGATCGGGTTGCAGGGATTCCTTGGCATCATCGGCGCCCTCACCCTGTTTATCGGCGGGATCGGCGTTGCCAACATCATGTATGCGGTGGTCAAGGAGAAGACCCGGGAGATCGGGGTGCAGATGGCGCTCGGCGCGCGCCGCGGGTGGGTGACCGGACCCTTTGTGCTGCAGGGGCTTTCCTACACCCTGGTCGGTGGAGCCATGGGGCTGGTGATCGCGATGATCCTGATCATCCTCCTCGGCCTGATTCCGGTCGAGGGCAATCAGGCCCTCGAATTCCTCGGCAAACCGACCCTGTCGTGGCCGATCGCAGTCGCCACGGCCGGGATTCTCGGCGGCATCGGTATCCTCGCCGGCTACTTCCCGGCAAGAAGAGCTGCGACCGTCGATCCGGCGGAGACGCTTCGATATGAATAGTCGGGATCGGGAGCGGAGCATACTATGAACTGGGCACTGAAGAAGAAGAAAAACGGGAGCGCCGAGTCGAATGGGCACATCATCGACATGCAGGCGATCACCAAGGTCTACGACACTGGCAAAATCCAGGTGGAAGCCCTTCGCGGCATCGACCTGAAGGTGAATAAAGGGGAGTTCGTGGCAGTTGTCGGGCCCTCGGGTTCGGGCAAATCGACGCTCCTCAATCTGATCGGCTGCCTCGACACGCCGACCGACGGTGAGTACCGGCTGAGCGGTGAAGCAGTGGCCGGTCTCGATCGCGACCATCTCGCCGACATCCGCAACCGCCGTGTCGGGTTCGTCTTCCAGAACTTCAACCTGCTGCCCCAGCTCTCCGCCCTCGAGAACGTCGAGATGCCGATGCTCTTTGGTGGTATCGGTCGCAAGGAGCGGAGGCAGCGCGCGCTCCAGCGACTGCAGGCGGTGGGCCTCGCCGACCGCGTCGAGCACAAACCGACCGAGCTTTCCGGGGGCCAGATGCAACGCGTCGCCATCGCACGCGCCCTCGCCATGGAGCCGGACATCGTGCTCGCAGACGAGCCGACCGGCAACCTCGATACGGGCTCGGGTTCCGACGTCATGGGCGCCCTCCAGGAGCTGTGGCGGAGCGGCAGCACGCTGGTTGTGGTGACGCACGACAGGGCCCTCGCGAAACGTGCCAATCGCGTGATCGAAATCCGCGACGGCAAGGTCGTCGAGGACAGCACGAACAGCTGAAACCCGAATTCTGAATTCTGAATTCTGAATTCTGAATGGCGCACAATCACTCTATGGCAGCGTCTGTTCAGGAGTGGTGCGACTGCAGTTATCCGGTTATTTTTCGGAGGTTTAATGCTGTTTCGGCAGTTCCGAATTCCGAATTCCGAATTCCGAATTCGCACCTTGGAAGGCTTCGGGGTACAATAGTCGGCGAGGTATCGAGAATGTTTGAGGACGAACTCACACCCACGAGGCGGCAGTTCCCCAGGATTCCGGCGGAGGACGTCGTGTTGATCCACCGCATCGGCCCTGCGGAGCAGGAAGAACAGACCACGGCGCGACAAATCGGCCTCGGTGGTCTCATGATCTCGAGTGTCGAATCCCTCGGTGTGGATTCCTATCTGCGTCTCAAGCTGACGATCGACGCCGAGGAGGTCGAGGCCACCGGCAGGGTGGTGTGGGAGAAGCCGGCCGAAGACGGCACCTTCGACGTCGGAGTTGCCTTCATCTCGATCGATGCCGCCCATTCGGAAACCATCATGGCCCGCCTGGTTGCGGCCGGAGCGAGCTAGATTCCACCGCCCGCCCCACCACGGCTCTGCGGTTTCCACCGCCCGCCCCAACCACGGCTATTCGGCTCAAGCTTTCGTAAACGCCGACGCCATGCTTGAACGTCTCGCCGTAAGGCCGTAAGGCCGTACAGCCGTATTGCCTCAGTAATCGAGCGTCAGAATGCGTCCCTTGGTGAAGTTGAAGAAGGCGTCCTTCTCGGCGACCTGAATGCCGGCGGCGAGGTCGCCGGGTTCCTTGTCCGCGGCCTTCAGGCAACCGGGGCAGGCGTAGAGCGGCACCCCGAGCTCGAGCAGACGGGCGATCTGGGTGTGCGACGACGGGAAATGGCTGAACTCGATGTCCGGGGCGTCGGCCAGCACGACCTCGATACCATGGATGTCGAGATAGACGAGCACATCGCGGTCGGCGGCCATGAGCTCGGCCATCTTGAGGGCCATGAGGACCCGATGCGCGTCCTCAGGGCCGTGCGAGATGTGGATGAAGACACCGTCGCGAGGCAGTTCAGCCGGACTCGTCTCAGCCGGCAGCTCGGCCTGTGCGCAGCCGAGAACAACGCCGATGGAAATCACGAGAAGAAGCGTGCGGGTGGATCGAGACATTATCAGTTTCTCCTTTGTTCAAATCTGCAACTTCAATATTTCAAATAACTTAGAAGCTGCCGGCCGTAACCATACCACCTCGCCAACCAACCCGCCCGGCTGCGGACTGGGTTCACCCGCCGGCCGGACGGCTAAACGGCCGAACGGCTATTCGCCTCAACGAGCCGTTAATGCCACATCCAGGCGTAACCGTTTCTGCCGCAAGGCCGCATAGCCGTACAGCCGTGGAACCTCTAAAATACAGCCGGAGACGAACCATGACTGACGATACCGTGTTGACGGGCGGGTGCCTGTGTGGCGCCGTGCGATTCCAGATTACGCCGCCGACCAAATGGTGCGCCCACTGCCACTGCTCGCTGTGCCGACGCGCACACGGCGCCGCCTTCGTGACCTGGTTCGGGGTCGAGCGGTCCAACTTCGAGCTTGTGGCCGGTTCCGACGACCTGTCCTGGTATCAGTCGACGCCGGCGGCGCGACGCGGATTCTGTGCGCGCTGTGGTTCGACGATCTTTTTCGAGAGTGAACGCTGGGCCGACGAAGTACATATTGCCCTCGCTCACATGGACGGGCCGATCGATCGATCGCCCCAAGCGCATGTCTTCTATGACACTCACGTCGAATGGATCGAGCTCGGCGACAATCTCAGCCGTCGCGGAGGTCCGACGGGGACCGAACCCCTCGACCAACTCTGAATTCGGAATTCCTCCCGCCCACCCAGGATCTCACCGGCTCGGCGGAAGGTGGGCGGTCATTCCGAATTCCGAAATCCTAATTCCTAATTCCGAAATCCTAGTTTCCTTCGTCATACCTCCTCGGCCACTACCTCGGTCCGTCCGTGCTTATCCCGCTTGCCGCGGACCTTCTCGCCGAACCGATCCATATAGGAATACACCACCGGCACCAGGAAGAGGGTCAGCAGGGTCGAGGTGGTCATGCCGCCGGCAGTCGCCACCGCCATCGGCGCGCGCGCCTCGGCCCCCTCGCCGATCGCCAGGGCAACCGGCAGCACGCCGAAGATCATCGACACCGCGGTCATCAGGATCGGTCGCAGCCGGATCGGGCACGCGGCGCGCAGCGCCGCCTCGCGGTCGAGACCGGCCTCCTGCTTCTGGATGGTGAGGTCGACAAGGAGGATCGAGTTCTTGGTCACCAGGCCGAACAGCAGAATAACTCCAATCACCGACATGATGTTGATCGTGTAGCCGGTGACGAAGAGAGCGAGCAGGGCACCGGTCATGGCCGGCGGCAGCGCGAACATGATGGTAAAGGGGTGGAGCAGCGAATCGAACTGACTGGCCAGCAACATGTAGACAATCAGGATCGCGAGACCAAGGGCGAAGAGCAGCGATGACATCGACTCTGCGTACTCCTCCGCCGTCCCTGTGGCCTCGGCATGGTAGCCGTCGGGTAGCTCCTCGGCCAGAATTCGGTCGACGGTCTCGAGGGCGCGGTTGAGGACAACGCCTTCGAGGTTGGCCGTCAGGAGTACGCTGCGTTCGCGGTCGGTGCGGTTGACGTTGATCGGGCCGACTCCGTGGCTGATTTCGACTACCGAGTCGAGGCGCACCATCTGCCCGTTTCTGGTCCGCACCTGGAGCCGGCCAATATCCTCCGGCGTGAGTGCTTGCGACGGCAAGATCTTGATTCGAACGTCGTAGCGCTTGCCCTGGCTGGTGAAGGAGCCGACCTCGCGGCCGGCGATGAGGGCGTAGACGGTTTCGTAGATGGTCGCGGCGTCGAGACCGAGATCTGCCGCACGTTCGCGATCGACGGTCACGAAGAGCTGCGGCTGCTCGAGATCGAGGTTGGTGTCGAGATCGACGAAGCCGGGCTCGGCCGCGAGCCGCTCCATGACTCGCCTGCCGATTCGGTCGAGCTCGTGGAGATCTGGCCCGCGGATCGAGTAAGCGAGGGCCTTCTCGCCGCCCTCGCCGGCGACATTGTAGAAGCTGAACTCGATGACTGACGCCTGTACTCCTTCGATCTTCGCCAAATCGCGCCGCAGCCGCCGAACGACCTCGCTCTGTGACGCCTCGCGCTGGTCCGGCTTGTACATCCGTACGAACATGATGCCGGAGTTGATCTGACCACGCTCCTCCATGTCGAGCGCGGCGAAACCGGAGCGGATCTCGGGTTGTCCGAGCACGACCCGCTCGACCTCCTGCATCTTGCGGTCCATTGCCTCGAGCGAGATGCCGACCGGCGCCTCGACTCGCATCATGAACGCGGACATGTCCTCGGCGGGTGCAAACTCGCCGCCGATTAAAGGGACCAAACCGAGGCTGGCGACGACGACCACCGTCGATACGACAAGCGTCCTGACCTTATGGCGCAAAACCCAGTCGAGAGCGCGCGCATACGAGGTCTCGAGCCGCTTGAAACCGTTCTCGAGGATCTCGTAGAGCCGGCCGTGCTTGGGCCTGACGGTGAGGATCCGTGAGCACAGCATCGGGGTCAGGGTCAACGCGACGAAGAGCGAAATCAAAATCGCTGCCGCGACCGAGATACCGAATTCAAAGAGGAACTGGCCGATCATCCCCTTCATATAGGCGACGGGAATGAAGACTGCGGCGATGGAAAACGTCGCGGCCATGGCCGCGAGCGCGATTTCCTTCGTCCCCCGGTGGGCGGCGGTGAACGGGTTCTCGCCCTCCTCCTGGTGGCGGAATATGTTCTCCAGAACGACGATGGCGTCGTCAATCACGACGCCGACCGATAGCGCCAGCGCCAGGGTCGTGAGATTGTTGAGCGAGAAGCCGAAAATGCGCATGAAGCCGAAGGTAGCGATCAGCGAGGTCGGGATGGCGAGCGACACGATAAAGGTCGAGCGCCACGAGCGTAGAAAGACGAAGACCACGAGAATCGCCAGGATGGCGCCGTAGATGATGTCCACCTGGACGTTCTCGATCGACTTTTCGACGTACTCGGCGCCGTCAAAGGCGACGTCGTAGAAGAGGCCGGGCGGAAAGTCCTTGGCGAGCTCGTCCATCCGCTCGCGTGCTGCGCGGTTGACGTCGACCAGGTTGGCGCCGGATCGGGGTGCGACACCGAGGCCGAGCGTCGGGGTCAGGTTGTAGCGACCCATGCCGCGCTCGTCCCCGACTCCGAGCTGGGTGAAACCGACATCTGAGAGCCGGATCGGACGACCATCGACGGTGGCGACGATCATCTGATCGAAATCTTCTACGGTCTCGAAGAGGCCGAGATTGCGGACCGCGAGCTCGGTCAACGGCCCCTCGATGAAACCGCCCGGCAGCTCGAGGTTTTCCCGCCCCAGCGCCGTGATCACATCGGAAACCGTGAGACGGTGGGCGGCAAGCTTGTCGCGGTCGATCCAGACGCGGATCATCGGTTCGCGGAAGCCGGGCATGATGACGTTGCCGACTCCGGGCACCGACTGCAGCTGCGGCTTTACCACCTGGTCCGCGTAGTCCGAGAGCTCGCGGGCGTCGAGGCCGGCGAGCGCCATCCACAACATAGGCTGTGAGTTGATATCGAACTTCTGGACAATCGGCGGTTCGGCGTCGAGCGGCAGCTGGCCGACGGCACCGGAGACCTTGTCACGAACGTCCTGAGCGGCGATATCGATGTCCCGCTCGGTGGTGAACATCACGGTCACCTGCGACACGCCCTGGCCGGAGTAGGAGGTGAGCTGATCGATACCCTCGATGGTGTTGACCGCCGCCTCTATTACGTCGGTGACGTCGGACTCCATCACCTCGGGTGAGGCGCCGGGGAGGATGGTGATGACGGTGACCATCGGGAAATCGATCGACGGCAGGAGGTTGATGGGCAGGGTCTGGTAGCCGAGGATTCCGAAGACCACCAGCGCCAGCATCAGCATGAAGGTGAAGACCGGACGGCGGATTGCGATGTCGTAAAGATTCATATCTTCCTCAATCGATGATGGTTACCGGGATGCCGCGGCTGAGGCCGGAGACGTCGGCCACGACCGCCTCATCCGGCGACAATCCATCGACGATCTCGATGAGACCGTCGACGCGGCGGCCGATCCGGACCTTTCGGAAGACGATCGCTCCCTCTTCCACCATCAGCACCTGCGGCAGATCCGAGGTCGCGACGGCGGCCACCGGCAGCCACAGGGTCTGTCTGGCTACCGGGGCCTCGAGCACCACGTTGGCAAACATGCCGGGTGTGATCGTGCCGTCGTTGACGGCAGTGCCGACGATCTCGAACGAACGGCTGGCCTCCTCGACCACCGGCTCTACGCTGTACAGCTTGGCCGTGTGGACCGGACCGGACACGCCGACCGTGAAGGTAAAGCTCTCGAGGCCAGCGAGCTCGGACGCCCACGCTTCGGGCACCCGCGCCGAGACCTTGATCGTGTCGCCGACGGCGAGATTCAACAGCCCGGCTCCGACGTCAGCCCATTGCCCGGCCACCACCATCCGTTGAGTGATGGCACCGGCGGACGGCGCGCGAATACCGCTGCGGTCATAGTTGCGCTGCGCGAGATCGAGGGCTGCCGACGCGGCCGCGGCCCGCGCGGAGGCGAGGTCGTAGGCAGCCTGCGCCTGGTCGTAGACTGACTGCGGGATCGTCTCGTCGGACCGCAGGTCTCGCTTGCGCTCGAGATCTTTTTCGGCCAGTGCCAGATCGGCGTCGGCGGCCGCGAGGTTTGCCTCCGCCTGCTGCAGGTAGATTCGGAAGGTCTCGCGATCCACGTCTACCAGTGGGGTGCCCGCGGTTACGCGGTCGCCGACCTCCACCAGGACGCGGTCGACCTTGCCGGCGACCTCGGAAGAGATGGTAACGGTATCGAAGGCGCGGACTTCACCCACCAACTGCACCGATGGGCGCTCCTCGCGCACCTCGCCCGTGACGAGCTGCACCTCACGTGGTGCAAGTGCCCTTTCGAGGGTCTCGGCGGCGGCGGCGGGATCATCATCGTCTGAACCGTGGCACCCGGTGAACAGCGTCACGAGGAGCGTAACGGAGAGAATGATCGGGGTATGGCGGCGAATGGTGTTCATCTCAATTCTCCTGAGGGTCCGCCTGGCTCATCTGGCGGAAATCGAGGTCCGGGAGTGGCGGCAGTCCGACCGCATAGCGGAGGAAGATCGCCTGATATTCGCGTTGGGCGCGGGCGACGATCTGCGAGGTTTCGGCGTCGGTCGCCTCTGTGGTGGCGTTGAGAAGGTCGGTGGTCGAGGCCTCGCCGACACGATAGGCGCGCTCCACCTGCCGATAGGCGAGACGCGATGCCTCCGTTCGTTCACGGGCGGCATCGTAGACGGCGCTCGCGGACTCATAACCGACATAGGCGGAGTCGACCTGATCCTCAATGGTGCGCCGGAGAGTTTGATCGAGGAGCTCGACCTGGCGCACATCTTCCTTGGCCTTCGCGACGTTTGCCCTGGTGACACCGCCGTCGTAGATCGGCACCCTGAGGATCAGGGTCAGCGACATCCAGTCGTTGGCCGGGAAGCCGGATTTCTGCTGGAAGTACTGGCCCGCGGCCTCGAGCTGGGGGTACAAGTTGCCGCGCTCGAGCTTGACCCAGAGACCGGCGGCCTCGAGCTGGTGGATCAGGGTCAGCATTTCGGGCCGTCGACCGAACGCGTCGTTGGTGAGCTCATCCTCGGTGCCGGCCGGGATCGGGATCGGTCCGGGCGACTTCAGCCCGCCGAGATCGGTGGCTCCCACCAGGCGTTTGAGCCGATTATGGGCAAGGGTGGCGTCGCCGACGGCAACCGTCAACGCCTGCTTGGCTGCGGCCACCTGGGCTTTCCATCGGGCGACATCGGCGACCGAGTTTTCACCGACCTCGAAGAGACGCTCGGCGACCTTGAGCTGGTTTTCGTTCTCCTTGAGGACGATCTCGCGCACCTCGACCCACTCGGCCAACGCCACGGCGTCGTAAAACGTCCGCGCCACGTCGAGGGTGAGGTCGTTGATGGTCGTCCAACGGTCGAGATCAGCGATATCGCGGTTGAGCTTGGCGATGTCCCGCGCCCGCCAGGCGCGGAGACCGGTGAAGAGGTTTTGGCGAAGATCGATGCTCGCCGTAAAGTCCTGCGCCGGGCGAATGACGAATTTTTCGCCGGGCGACAGCTCGATCGAGAGATCGTCGTCGTAAAACGTGTAAGAGCCGTTGAGCTCGAACCTGGGCATCAGGGCCGACCTCGCGAGCTTGACGTCGGCCTGCGCTCGTCGAATCTCGCTGTCCGCGATCTGAACCGCCTCGTGGGTCTTGATCGCCTGCAGGACAAGCTCGGTGAGGGTGGCGTCCTCGAGCTCCTGCGCCTCCGTCACAATTGACGGGGCGACAAGACACGCGGCAACCAGCACGCATAGTGTTCTCAGGTTCATCCAACGCATGGGCGCCCTCCTGTGGACAACTGATACGACGATTCTCGGCATGGGGTTTCGCATATCATGGCGACTCCATTGTCAGGTTTTCGTAGAGCAGGCGGAAAAAGGCCTCAGTGATGCGGTGGGGATCAATCGAGCGGTCGAAGGAGAGCTGGATACCGAGGCCGTCGACTGTGGCCACGATTACAGCTGCCATCGCCTCTGCATCGATTGAGCCCTTGAACTCGCCCCGGTTCTGTCCTCCGCGGATGAAATCCGAAACCAGATTCCTGAAGAACGTGTAGCTGGCGACGACGGCGCGGCAGTAGGTCTCCTCGAGGTCCTTGCCTCTCGAGGCCGCCCAGAAATCGAGGATCACCGGCTGCAGGTCGACCTGCTCCGAGATGACCTCGGCACCGAGACGCAAAAGGTTGTGGAGCTGCTCTTCGGTCGAGCCGCCGGCGGCGAGCGCGTCGTTCATGCGCGACGAAATGTCGGCGTTGATTGATTCGAAGACCGCAAAAAGCAGCTCCTCCTTGGATGAGAAGTACTCGTAAACGGTCCCTTTGCCGACCCCGGCGCGCTCGGCGATTTCGGCCACCCGGGTCGAAGCGTAGCCCTGCTCGGCGAAGACGTCACATGCCGCCTTGACGAGCCGGGATCGCTTGTTACCGCGGGGGTTATCAGTCGCCATCACGCTCCTCCCCAAAAATTGACTGACCGGTCGGTCAGTGGATCAAAGAAAATATGTCGTGGTGGGACAGATGTCAAGCCCGACCGCCATCCGTCCAGATCCACCCGCCCACCCGATACTCGATTCACCCACCCGCCCGTTGCCAACACCGGAAGAGGATCGATGCTTCTGCTGCTTCGAGCATCGAGCATCGAGCATCGGGGGGAGGGGTGGGCGATCGGGAACAACTCGGTCACAATCCGCGTACTGTGTGATAGAAGCTGAATTACGGGGGAGAAACAATGGTTGAAACATCGAAAGCAACCGTCGCCGGCGTGTGCGATATCGTTGCCGGCATCTGTGGGCTTGTGGGCGGCATCCCGCTTTTGGTGTTGGCGTTGGTCGGCAGCGGGGTTCTGGCGGCCCTCCCCGATGCCGAGGTGCGGCCGCTTGCCGTAATTCCTCTGGCGATCTTCCTGCCGCTCGCGATCCTCTGTTTCGTATCGGGTGTGGTCGCCATCGCAGGGGGAATCGCGGCCTTCAACCGGCGTCGCTGGGGCCTGGCCCTGGCCGGATCGATCGCCGCCGTCTTCGGTTTTTTCCCGGTCGGAATTGCAGCAGTGGTATTCACCATCCTTGCCGAGCCCGAGTTTCGAGCCGCGAGTTGAGGTGGAACGCATATGGGCGGTACCACTACCAAGGTTCTCGGCGGCTGCGCCGTCGGCTGCGTCTTGGTGGTGCTGGCTCTCGGCGGCCTCGCGTGGATGGGATACCGGTGGGGGAGGACTGCCGCCGACGTGGTCGACTCGGCGGAGCGCGCCGAAGACCGACTCGAGGCGGAGTACGGACAGTCCCGGGAGTTCACACCTCCGATCGACGGCCGGATTTCTGCGGAGCGAATCGAAGCATTCCTGACGGTGCGCGAGTTGATGACCCCCCAGCGCACGGACCTGAGTGACGCCGTTGCAGCACTTGCGCCGTCCGCCGGTGAGGGCCGGACGGCAGGTGGGCTGCGGGCCGCGACGGCGGGCATCAAAATGGCGCCTCGCTTACTCGAGTTCGTCAGAGCGCGCAACGAGGCGCTGCTCGAAATCGGAATGGGGCTCGGCGAGTACACCTGGATATATTGGCTCACCTACCACGCTTGGATCGGCCATCCGGTCGGCGAGTCGCTGCTCAACGACATCATGAAGGCTCGTTCCGAATCGGACAGCTCATTTCAGATGCACATCGACGCGATAGACGCCGGGCAGAGCACGTGGCAGCTGCGGCGTGACATCCAGGCGATGCTGCAGAACCTCGACGGTCAGCTTTCGGCCGATCCCGACCGAGCTGGGCTGAGAGAGATGGTGGCGGCAGAGCTTGCGGCCATCGAGGCCGATCCGAATCGTATGCCGTGGGAGGGTGGCCTGCCGGAGGCCTTCGCGCCGGGTCTCGATCCGTACCGCGACCGGCTCGAGGAGAGTTACTCCCCGGCCACAAATCCATTCGAACTGCTCGAACTCGATTCCGGACCTCACGGCGACACGTTGGAGTAAAGGGTTAAGAGTTTAGAGTAAAGACCTTAACCCTTCACTCTTGACTCTGCTCGGTGAGCGCATTTCAAGGTGCATACCCAGCGAAGTCATCGGCCGGCTATCGTCGAGGCGAACCATATAATCGGAAGCATGAAAAACTCCGGACCAGCCGTCTCCAGGCAAAGCGGAAATACCGAACCCGAGCAGATGGCGTTGAGTGGATACCGGCTTTTGTGGTGGCCCGGGTTGGCCCTGGCCCTTCTGGTCCACATTGCGGCTTTCACCGCGTTGCTCCGATATCTCGGTTTCCTAGTGTCCCCATTTTTCGGCTTCACGAAGACCCTGGCCTTCGCGGCCGGCTATCTTGTGTTTGCAGTTGTTGTGCGGCTCGTCGTGCAGCGCTGGTCGCGGAGCGGGGCGTCGCGGATGTGGTCTTTCAGCTCTGGCGCGGTGAGAGTGGTCATCGGCGAATTCTGCGTCATTGTCGGCACGATGGCTCTTCTGACAGTCGCCTACTCGTGGCCAAAGGTGATGGTGCAGGTACTCAATCCAAGGCTCTGGGATCTCCAGCTTGGCGCGCTCGACCGGTTGTTGTGTTTCGGCGTCGATCCCAATGAGTTCCTGCTCACCGTTTTCGAGGGCTCTCCCGCTGTCTTCAGCCATCTGCTGGATGGTTACTACAGCGTATTCGTTTTCACCCAGTCGATCGGAGCGGCTTGGTTTCTGAGCGATCCACGGGCGCGCATGCGGGCGGCTTTTGGGTTCGGCTTTCTCGTTCTCTGGATGATCGGGACATGGTGCTACGTGGCGATACCTGCGCTCGGGCCGGCGTATGTCGCTGAGGATTTGCCCGCGCGGCTGTGGGCGGTTTTCCCCTCCGCCGCGCAGGGACAGGCGGCGCTGTACGCGAATTACCTGGCCGTGAAAAGCCTCGCAGGCGGCGAAGAGGCGCTAATCGTACCGCATCTCGGCATCGCCGCCATGCCGAGCCTTCACGTGGGGGTTCACCTCTTTCTGTATCTGTGGGCGGTCTATTCGAGGTCGCGCCTCCGCCCGGTGTTCCTGGCGATGACCTTGCTGACCTTTGTCGGTTCTGTGGCAACGGCATGGCACTATGTGGTGGATGGTCTGGCGGGAGCGATTCTCGCCGTCGGTGCGTTCGGCCTGGCTGCGATGGCCGCAAAATTCCTTCTCGGAAGTCGAGCCCGCGCCAATTCCGTCCCGCGATCGTATAATTCAGGCTGAAGACCACGGAGTGATCACACGGTCAGGGGGCCCTGATGGTCGATTCTGAAGGACGCATCCGCCTCAACCCTGATGTCGACAAGATCGTCTGCTCGGTGACCGGCAAGGCCTATGACCCGCAGGGTTTCACCCGGCCGATCGGTCTCTGCTCCTGCTGTAAGGCGCCCGGCAAACCGCTGGTTGTCGTTTACAAGCTGGAGGAGATCCGCCAGCGGATCGAAAAAGAGGGCTGGGGCAAGGGTCCCGGCATCTGGCGTTATGGTGCGCTACTGCCGGTACTCGGCATGCCGTGGCGCTACGCCCCAGATGTCGGTCTGACGCGGGCGGTCCGCCACGAGGCCCTCGGTGGGATGAACGGTGTCGACCTCTATCTCAAGAACGAAGGCACCAACCCATCAGGCAGCTTCAAGGACCGTGGTCTCGCGGTCGGCATCGCCCTTGGCGTTGCCTGCGGCGCGAAGCGCTTCTGTCTCCCGACTCAGGGCAATGCCGGTGTGGCGTCGGCGCTCTTCTCGACCCGACTTCATCTCCCCGGGTGCCTGGTCTATATGCCCGAGGGCTATCAGGGCAACATCTATCACCGCGAGGCCGAGTTCTTCGGCGCCGAGGTTCGTTTTGCCGGTAGCAACATCGGCGCCTCGGGCAAGATCATGCGCGAGGCGTTCGCCGACCAGCTCGCGAGCGGTGAGCTGGTGGATATGTCGACCTTCTTCGAACCCGGGCGCCTCGAAGGTAAGAAGACGATGGGTTTCGAGATCGTCGAGAACTTCAGCCCAACCACCCTGCCCGACTGGATCCTCTACCCAACCGGCGGCGGCACCGGACTGGTGGGCATCTGGAAGGCCTTCCAAGAGTTGACTGCGCTCGGCGGCCTGAATCCTGCAAAGCACAAGCTGCCGCGAATGGTGGCGGTGCAGTCGGAGAACTGTGCACCGGTGGTGGAGTCGCTCGCGCGCGGGCTCGATTACGTCGAGCCGGTGCAGTCCAAGGGCACCGTCGCCGACGGCCTCGACGTGCCGGGAGCGATCATGGGCCACGGCATCCTGACCACCATCCGCGATTCGGGTGGCACCGCAGTTGCGGTACGAGAGTCGGCGATCGTCGATGCCTTCAAGACCCTCGGCCAACACGGTCAGGCCGCAAGTTACGAGGGAGCGGCGGTCTTTGCCGCTCTGCGTCGGCTGCGCACCGACGGAGTCATCGGTGTCGGCGCCAAGGTGCTGCTGCTGATGACCGCGAGCCACCTCATTTCACTATCGCAGCGGACGGGTCACGCCTGATCCGCCTGTCCTCCGGATAGCCAGTCGAGGGTCTCGGGAATCGCCTGCTGATACGGCGTGTGATCGATCGGACCGATGAGTTCTGCGAGGGTTGTCTCGTCGTACGAGATCGGCTCAGCGTAGTGCGGCACCATTGGCATGAAGGCCCGGAGATCGGCCGAGAAGAGGCTCATGATTCTCAGTACCCACGGCGGAGCGGCCCGCACCTTCAATGAACGCCCGAGGTGGGCGCCGGCGATTTCCGCCGCGCGGCGCGCACTCAGCGCGCCGCTGCCCGCGACCACCCAGCGCCGCCCGGCGGCCTCGGGATGACGAGCGAGCTCGGCCGCGACCCGCATGGCGTCGGGCACATAGATGTAGTCGCGGTCCGTATCGGCGGATCCGATCACGTTGACAGTTTCACCCTCGACCGCCTCCTTGAGCAGGTTCTGGAGCGTGCTCATATGCACCTTCGGGCCATAGAAGTCCGGAAGCTGGAGCACGGCCCCTCCTGCCTCGACGAAGATGTCTTCGGCACGACGACGCATCTGAATGTAGTGATTTCCGTCCTCGCGCCTGCTGCCCTCGTTGAGGGGCATCGCGGACGCCGGCAGGTAGGACCAGAAGCTCGAGACCTGGACGCATCGGCTCCCCACTTCGGTCGCCGCCTTCGTGATGGCGGCGGCCGTCACGGGGTGCAGGTCCATGTGTTCGGCCGGCAGGCCGACGCAGTCGAAGACCACGTCACAGTCGGCGATGCCACGCCGTACGGCCTCAGCGTCGACTGCATCCGCCTCGACGTGTTCGACCTCGAGCCCGGCGAATGCGCGCTCGAGGTTGGAGGCGCTGCGCGACAGGACTCTGACCGGTGTGCCCCGGCGCACCAGCTCGCGAGCGAGGTGGATTCCGGAGGGGCCGGTGGCACCGATGATGGCGGCGCGATGAATGTCGACCATCGAACTCATCTTCCACCGCCGGCGAATCCGATATGGCAGGCCGCGCCGCTGTTCTTCTCGAGGTAACGCTGGTGGTACTCCTCGGCCCGCCAGAAGGTCGGGGCCTCCTCGATGAGAGTCGCAATGGGTCGCGACAGCCTGCCGCTGGCCTCGAGGCGATCCTTCGAAGCCTGCGCCCGCGCCTGCTGCTCGGGCGTGTGGTAGAAGATCACCGACCGGTACTGGTTGCCGATGTCGGGGCCCTGGCGGTTGACCTGTGTGGGATCGTGCATGTCCCAGAAGGCATCGAGAAGAGCCTCGTAGGACACTCGCGCCGGGTCGAACTCGAGCTCGACGACCTCGGCGTGCCCCGTTTCGTGCGAGCAGACCTCTCGATAGGTCGGATTCTCGGTGTGGCCGCCGGCGTAGCCGACCGCCGCGTCGGTGACCCCGACGATCCGCCGAAACGCAGTTTCCACTCCCCAGAAGCATCCTGCACCGAACGTCGCTTTCGCCATAGCTCGATCCTCCAGATCGGACAACACATTGCATGGATCTCCTGTTCCAAGCCGAGTCCGAGTCTGTTGTCAACGCGCGCGCGGTTTCGAGGCGCTGTTCTCCCAACGCGCTCCCCGAGAGGATGCCAGGCACCTCCGGTGGAGGCGCCCTCGCCGGCAGAGTTCGAAGCTGGCGGGGGAGTGCGGAATCTCGAAATCCGAAATCCGACATTCGAAATCCGAAATTTCTTCGGATGGGTGGGCGGTAATTCCGAATTCCTCATTCCAAATTCCGAATTCAACAAAAACCCCCCCGGCCTCGAAAGACCGGGGGGGTTGGGTGGGAATTCCTAATTCCTAATTCTGAATTCCTAAATCGTTTTTACTTCGTCCAGTTCGGCAACCGTCCGGGGGTCCACGGCGCGCCGGCGGATTCGAGCTGGTTTTCAAAGGCCTCGAGGTCGGAGGCAAGCGCCTTCAACCGGCCGAGCTCTTTCGCAAACGCATCGGCCGCCCACTCGTAGCCGTCTTTCATGGTCTGGGTCGGCGCCGAGGTGGTGTCCCATTGTGATTGGACGATTCGGTTCACACGTTCCGAGATCGAAGGCGGCGTGAAGACGTTGCGGTTCTCCCTCGTTTCGTCGCCACTGAGCTCGACCACGATGTCATCAAGCTCGGTCTGCAGGCGCTGCGACTCGGCGAGCAGGGCGGTGTCGGCCGCGGGAGTGTCGTACAGCGCCTTGCGGGTGTGAGCGAGACGGCTGTCGGCTTCGGTCGCCCACTTGACGGCACCGCGGAACGCGCGCTCGAGATCCCACACCTTTTGCTGGAAGGCCTGGACTTCGGCGAGGTCGCCGGCCTTGAAGGTGTTGATCCCCAGCTCGACGACCTGGAACTGCTGCGGCTGTCCGAGGTCGGTGGTCACGCCGTCGACGGTGCTCGACATCGTCACGGTGTAGGTGCCGGTCATGGCGAGCGGGCCGACCGGGTCGCTCATCCAGAACGGCCGATCATCGTCCTTTTTGAGGGAGATCGGTCGTGCGCTGGGATAACGGAGGTTCCAGGTCGCCCGGTGCATGCCCTTCTTGGTCGAGCCGTCGACGCGGCTCACGACCTCGCCGTCAGCGTTGCGGACGGTGAAGAAGACCTTGGGTTCGAGCTGCTCTTCTTCGGTACGGAGCTCGTCGTAGGTCGGGATCTTCGGCTCCTCGCCGGCCTTGATGGCCTTCTTCTCGGCCTCGATCCGCTGCTCCTCGAGGGTCTTGAATCCATCCTTCAGGTAGTAGGTGAAGGTCGCGCCGAAGGGCGGGTTGTCGGCGGTGAAGAAGGTGGCGCCGCGGTCGACGACGCGCGAGCTCATCTCGACGTAACGCAGTGCATCCTTGGGCGGGAAGAGGATCGCCTCCTGCTCGAGAACCTGTTCCGATACCGCGCGCAACGGCGAATAGTCGTCGAGAATGTAGAAGCCGCGTCCGAAGGTGGCGAGGGCGAGGTCGTTCTCAGTGCGGTGGATATCGATATCGCGGACCTGGATGGTGGGCAAGCCGCCCTTGAGGCGGATCCAATGCGTGCCCTCGTCGATCGTGAAGTAGAGCCCGAACTCGGTGCCCACGAACAAGAGCTCGGGTTTGACGTGGTCCTGCATCAGCGAGTAGACGATCTCGCGATCCGGCAGATTGCCGGTGATCGAGCTCCACGTCCGGCCGCGGTCGCGGCTGACGAAGACATACGGTTTGAAGTCGGCCTGCTTCTTGTTGTTGAAGGTTGCGTAGACGGTGTCTTCGTCATACAACGAGGCTTCGAGGCGGCTGACGTAGGTCATCTTGGGTACGCCCGGGACCTGGTCGACCGCTCGCCAGTTGGCGCCGCCGTCCTCGGTCACCTGGATCAGACCGTCGTCGGTGCCGACGTAGATCAGACCTTCGACGATCGGTGACTCGGTGAGCGAGACGATGTTGCCGTAATTCGAGGTCGACATATTTTTGGCGACCGCGTCGATGCTCTGGATCTTGCCGAAGACCGGCAGCGTGTTGGGGTCGATCTGGCGGCTGAGGTCGGGGCTCACCGCGGTCCACGAGTTCCCTTGATCGTCCGACCGGTAGAGCCGCTGACACGCGTAGTAGAGCCGGGAGGGGGAGTGCGGGCTGATCATCAGGGGCGAGTCCCAGTTCCAGCGGTGCGCGGCCTCGCCGGGTTCCTCCTGGGGCTGGATGTCGATCTTCTCGCCGCTCACGCGGTCATAGCGGACCAGGCCGCCATACTGCCACTGGGCATAAACGATGTTGGGGTTGGTCGGATCGACAACGGTCTCGTAGCCGTCGCCACCGACGGTGATGAACCAGTCCTCGTTCGAAATCCCCGAGCTGAAGAGTGTACGCGACGGTCCGCCCATCGAGTTGTTGTCCTGGGTGCCGCCGTAGACGTAGTAGAAGGGCTTCGAGTTGTCCACCGACACCCGGTAGAACTGGGTGATCGGCAGGTTCTCGAAGAACCGGTAATTCTGGCCGAGGTCGAAGGTCTCGTAAATACCGCCGTCGCAGCCGACGATGAAGTGATCCGTGTTGTCGGGATCGATCCATAGGGCGTGGTTGTCGACGTGCTTGCTCCTCTTGAAGAGCTTCTTGAAGGTCTTGCCGCCGTCGAACGTCACCTGCAGCAGGGTGCCCATTGCGTAGACCCGGTTCGGGTCCTTGGGATCGGCAATCAGCTCGTGATAGTACTGCGGGCTTTCGGAGACGAAATCCGACATCTTCGACCAGCTCTCGCCGCGATCGGTCGAACGGAAGGTGCCGCCCTCGTCGCGCTGCGCCTCGACGATCGCGTAGATGAAATCGGGGTTGGCGGGCGAAACGGCGAGGCCGATCTTGCCCATATCGACCTTGGGCAGGCCCTCGGTGAGCTTCCGCCATGTGGCGCCCGCGTCAGTTGATTTATAGATCGCCGTTTCGGGTCCGCCATCGACCAGAGTGTAGACGTGGCGCCGGCGCTGATAGGATGACGCGTAGAGCACGTCGGGGTTGCGCGGATCCATGTGGACCTCGTTGACCCCGGTGTCGTCGGAGACGTAAAGGACGCGCTCCCAGGAGGCGCCGCCGTCGGTGGTCTTATAGACCCCGCGCTCTCCGCCTGACCGCCACAACGGTCCCTGAGAGGCCACGTAGACCACGTTCGAGTCGCGCGGATCGACGGCGATGATGCCGATGTGCTCGGACTCGGGAAGACCCACGTTTTCCCAGTTCTGGCCGCCGTCGAGGCTCTTGTAGACGCCGTCACCGAAGGCCACCGAGCGCTGACTGTTGTTCTCGCCAGTGCCCACCCACACCACGTTTGGGTTGTTCGGGTCGAGCGTTACACAGCCGATGGAGTAGGACCCTTCCTTGTCGAAAATCGGCTTCCAGGTCGTACCGGCGTTGGTGGTCTTCCACAGATTGCCGGAGGCGGTCGCCACGAAAATGATGTTGTGGGCGTCCGGTTGGACCGCGAAGTCAACCACCCGACCCGAGTTGATGGCCGGTCCGATGTTGCGCAGCTCGAGGCCGGCGAAGGTTGCCGCCGACATCGGGGCGTCTTCCTTCTCCTCCGGTTCTTCAGCAGCCTTTTTCTTGGCCAGCGCCGGTGTCGCCACCAGAGCGAAAATTACCAATAGGATCCACAGTCTTTTCATCGAATCTCCTTCCCTTTGCTGTGACGCCCGCCTCGGACCGAGGCGGCTGCGCCGGACTGTACCATGATCATGAAAGAGTCCGCGACGAGCTCAATATGGGAGCTCATTTTCTGCTGATTCGGGCTGTTCGAGCACGAATTGGTCCGGCCGTGCCCGGATGACCTCGCGCAGCCAGCTGTCCGGATACCCGCGCTCGACCTCCTCGCCCTTCCCAGCCACGTAGCCGTCGTTGTAGGTGGTCAGAAGGTACTCGCCGAGCTCTTTCCAGCGTCGGACCATCTCGTCGGCCTGGCCGACCGAGTACAGGGTCAGGTACTCGCGAAGCAGGGACGGATCGGTTTCGGCGAGCGCCAGGGCGGTCTCTTCGATCACCGGTTGCATGGTGAGATATTTCCCCTCCAGCTCCCGCTGAACTGCCAGAATGTCCTCCACCATGCACGAGTACTTGAGATTGGCGATATTGGCGACGAAGTTGAAAACCCACCACGCGGAGTCCCACGAAAACTCGTCGATCCGGCCCACCGTGAATGACTGGGGCAGACGGTCGATGCCTGCATACAGAGGCACGTAGCAGCTGGTAAAGGTGTCATCGAGTCCGTACCAGAAGACGCCGCCGATCGGGTCCGGCAGCCACGATCGCGATTGGGAAACAAACGAAAACCCCGTCTGTTGGGTCGAGATCGGGCGCTCCCAGCTGTACTTCGCGCCGTCGACCTCCCACGATATCGGCCGCCAGCGATTGGGGTTGCCGTAGGGTCCGGCGTCGATCCCCTGCGTCATGTCGTACGGCGTGCCCTCGTAGTGGTCCCGCATCAGCGCCATGACGTCGGCGACGCTGAGCTTTTTCTCCGGCTTGATCCACAGCGGATAGGGCTCGGCATCGGCGACACCTCGGTGGTAGTCGGGGTCGAGCTCCATCGCCGGCGCAACGCGTCTGAAAATGCTCCAGACGCGGGTCGCGGTATACCTTCGCGACTGAACGGTCGGCACATCGTAGGCGTCGGCAAAGCTGAACGGCTTTCCGTCCGAGGGGTCGTAGTAGCCTTTCTCGACAGCAAAGGAAATGACGTTGTCCGAGTACAGACAGTTGTCCGGATCGTCGAGTGGAAAATCGCGGATTCGGATTCCGTTGGCATAGGCGGAGATGTGGCCCTCTGGAATGCGACGCGCGACCCAGACGGCAGATTTATTGCCTGGCCCCGTGCCGACCATTTCCATCAGCCATACCTCGTCGGGATCGGCGATCGAGAAGGACTCGGCCGTTGACTGATAACCGAACTCCTCGACCAGCGAGATCATCACCTCGATCGCTTCCCGTGCGGTTCTCGCCCGCTCGAGTGCGAGCTGCATGAGGGTCCAGTAATGAATGAGACCGTCGGGGTTCTGCAGTTCCTCGCGCCCGGTGGTCGTCGTCTCACTGATCGCCAGTTGATGCTCGTTCATCAGACCGACGACGGCATAGGTGTGGGGAACTTGTGGAATAACGCCTCGGACCTTGCCCGACCAGTCCTTGATCTCGTATGTGCTTCCCTCTTCATGGTCCGCTGCCGCACTTCTTCTGAGACGGGGATGGAAGCGACCGTCGCAGGCATACGTGATGATGACCGAGCCGTCCGCCGACGCGCTCTTGGTGACGAGGATGTTGGTGCAGGCATCTGCGGGTTGATCGATGACCGACAGAGCCACAGCGAAGGCGGCCAGAACCAAAATGATTGAAAAATTGCGAGAACGTAACACTTTAAGCCTCCCATCCCGACGACGCATAGTAACACCGAGGTGAGTGTGTCGGTCGCCTCCGGAGAGAAGTTGGGACACAATGGGATCATGAATCGACGCGACTTCAGCCACGCCAACAATCCGGTCTTTCCGTGCGCGGAGGCTGTGCTGCTGTTGCCGTTCGGTCGACGGTCCTTTTTGCCGGCGATCGTCGATACGTACAGAGGCGCGGCGGTGACGCTCGACGAGACCACCGACCGGGAAGTCTATCAGCTCACTTCAACACCATCCGAAATCACGCTGGTCTATTCGGGAATGGGGTCGCCGGCGGCGGCCAATGCCCTCGAGATGGTGGCCGCAGCAGGAGCGAAAAGAGTGGTGATTTTTGGAGCGTGCGGCGGGGTCACGGCGGAGATCGATGTCGGCGAGCTGGTGGTGGTCACCGGCGCGGTCCGTGGCGAAGGCACGTCAGCCTACTACGCGCCTGCCGGCTTTCCCGCCGCTTTCGACCCTCTGATGACGGCCCGGCTCTGGGAGACTGCCTCGAAGTCAAAAGTCCAGGTTCACTGCGGAGTGGTCTTCACGACCGACGCCGGATATCGCCAGGGTCCGGAAATCTATGAGGACTGCCGTGGGCTCGTCATCGGCGTCGAGTCCGAGTGCGCCGCGTTTGCGGTCGTCAGCGCCGCGCTCGGTCTCCAGGCGGCCGCCCTTCTCTTCTGTACCGACAACGTCAACCTTCCCCGCGACGAGGATCACACGTTCCGCGGGCTCGAAGACCAACGAGTGAGACGCGGCTTTGAAACCGGCCTCGAAGCGGCGATTGCGGTCCTTTCGGCGCCGATTGAGTAATGCAAAGTCAGTAGTCAACCCGTCAGTTTGAAGTAATCAGTGGGGGGGGCCCCCCCCCCCACCCACCCAAAGAGGAAGGGGGGGGAGGTGGGGGGGGGGGGGGGGGGGTGG
>CAYRFI010000042.1:0-30868 GCA_964423595.1 uncultured Thermoanaerobaculia bacterium
CGCCGAGAATGTCGCCGGAATCAGTTTTCTTCCGGAGGAGGTCGGTTATCTGGCCGGTGCGGTGGCCGGCGCCCTGAATCCTGACGGGCAGCTCGGGCTCCTGCGCGGCGACGGTCAGCCGTGGCTCGAGCCCCTCGAGGAAGGGTATGTCGCTGGTTTCAGGAGCCGTTGGCGGCGGGCGAAAGTCAGGGTCGGAGAGGGCCCCGACGGCGCCTGGGAACTCAGCTCGGCGGGAGTCCTGCTCTCCCTCTACGCGGCTGACCGGACCGACCCCGAAGTCCTTGCTGCGGCTCACAACGCGGGAGTTCAGCTTGTTGTCACCGATCCGGAACTTATCGATGTGGCCTCGGATACGGTGGTGGCGGCGATCGACTTCGATGTCGCCGAAGCCATGCTGAGAGTCACCCGAGAGGTTCGCGATCACGCGTTCGAAGGCCGAGTCTTTGCCTTCGACCTCGGCTCCGGTGTGCTCGATGTCGTCATCAACCCGGCGCTGGCGCCGGAAGACCGCGCGGTCGCCGAGGAGGCGCTCGAAGCAGCCCGGGCAGAAATCACGGCGGGTCTCGTCGAGTTCGACGAGCTCGGCCTTTGAATGAGGAATGAGGAATGAGGAATGAGGAATGCCGCCCGTCCTCCCTCTCGTTGGGCACTGGGTAGGGAGTGGTCCGAATTCATGATTCGAAATTCTTGCCTCAACGAGGGAGTTGACTTTTGGGGGAGGGACGCAATTGATACAGGTGAAAGAAGAGCTTCTGCAGTTCTGGTTCGGGGATGATCCCGACGACGTGGTGGTCGCCGAGAGCAAGGCGGAGCTCTGGTGGGGCCAACGCCAGGAAACTGACGAATTGCTGCAGGCGAGATACGGCGGCGCGGCTTCTGCGGCTGCGGCAGACGTCTTGGACCATTGGGCCGGATCCCCGCGTGGCCGGTTGGCGCTGATCCTGCTGCTCGACCAACTCCCGCGTGCCATACACCGGGAGACGCCTGCCGCTTTCGCACAGGACGCCAAGGCCCGCAAGCTGGTTGAGCAGGGTCTCGAATCCGGGGCCGATCGTCTCTTGCGGCCGATTGAAAGAGTTTTTTTCTACCTCCCGTTTGAGCACTCGGAAGATCTCGAAGATCAGGATCGGAGCGTGCAGCTCTATCGTGAGCTCGAGACAGAGGTGCCGACGGCTCATCGGGAGACCTTCGCCGGCTTCGTCGACTACGCCGTCAGGCACCGCGATATCGTTGCGCGGTTCGGGCGCTTTCCGCACCGAAATCTGATCCTTGGCCGCGAGTCCACCCCGGAGGAGAAGGCCTTCCTGGAGCGGCCGGGCTCTTCGTTCTGAGCAGGGGAGCCGGGGGGTGGATTCGTCCCCGTTCCCGTCCCCGGATCGCACGATCAGGAACGGGAACGGGAACGGGCACGGGTACGAGCTATACTGTGCCGATGGCGCAGACTCACGAGACCGAAACGGCCTGTCCGTTGTGCGAAGGCACCGGTTGGACCCTGATCGAGGAAGAAGGGGTGGAGCTGGTCCGGCGCTGCGAGTGCGCCGACGGCAGGTTGCGACAGCGGCTCCTCGAGCAGGCCGGGATTCCGGCCCGCTACCGTCATTGTACGGTTGAGAGCTTCGAGCTCTGGAACCCGGAGGACCCGACCCTCGCCAAGACCCTACGCGCGGTCCAGGAGTTTGTCGACCTCTATCCGGCCGGCGACAAGGGTCTTCTCCTGATGGGATCTGTGGGCACCGGCAAGACCCACCTGGCGGTCGCTGCCCTGCAACAGATCATGCGCGAGAAGACGCCGCCGGTACGCGGGCGATTCGCCGATTTCACTGCCCTCGTCCTGGAGATCCAGATGACCTTCGACGGCTCGGGCTCGAGTCGCGACATCCTCATGCCGCTGATCGAGGCCGATCTCCTGGTCCTGGACGAGCTCGGCGCCGGCAAGACGACGCCTTGGGTGATGGACCTCCTCTACTACCTGGTCAACACCCGCTACCTCGAAGGGCGGGTCACGCTCTTCACCACGAACTTCTCAGATTTTCCGAGGGGCCAGACCGAGTCGCTGACGGACCGGGTGTCGGCGCGTATCCGGTCACGCCTTTACGAGATGTGCCGTCGCCTCGAGCTCCGCGGTCGCGACTTCCGTGCCGAACGCCTTGCCTCCCGTGAGGGGGGCCTGCATCTGTGAGGTTTCGAAACGCTCTCGGGTTGATGCTGTTGATTGCCGGGTGTGCCAGCGCGCCACCGGCCACCGCTCCACCGCCATCCCCGACGCCGCCTGTCCAGCCACCACCGTCGCCGGCGCCATCCCCGACTCCGCTGCCGCCGATGCCGGCCGTGGTGCCCACGGTGCCGGCTCCCGCAGACATGCCGAACCGGGATACCGACCCGCCGCTGGTTCGCGTGCTGCTCCAACGATCGACCGATGTTGTCGAGATGCCGCAGCCCGGAAGGGCCTACCGCCTTTCCTTCGAGGGACGCACCGAGTGGATGTGGGGTCCGCTGATGCTGCAGGTCGCTGCGGCCGGCCCGAGGTGGTGGCAAGTCGGGGCGTGGGGCGAGCCGGCCAACGCGTCAGCTGCGGCGGACAGAATCCGGAAGGCCCTCGGCGCGGCGGTCGATGTGCGCGAGGAGCCGGCGTCTCGGGGTTTAATCCGGGTCCGGGCCGGCTGGCGAACAGCGGAACCGGCGGATCCGGCGGCCGAGCTCGCCAAACTCGGCTTCGACGGCATCTATCCGGTGGCGGCAACCGGCGTGCTGCGCATCGAGGGCGCGTCAGGCGGCGTTGTTACGAGCGGCGAAGAGGTCCTCATCGAACCGGCCGGAGACTGGCCGGTCGTGGTCGGCGGTTGGCGCCGCTACCGAGGGAGGGTCCGGGCACGCGTCGTAGGAAAAGAAACCCTGGTGATCAACGAACTCAACATGGAGAGCTATCTCAAGGGTGTGGTGCCGGTCGAGATGGGACCCTCACAGTTTCCGGAGCTCGACGCACTCAAGGCGCAGGCAGTGGCCGCACGCACGTACGCGGTGGCTCACCTCGGGGACCACGACGACGAGGGCTGGGATCTGTGCGCAACCCCCGCGTGCCAGGTTTACTACGGGAGGAGTGCGGAGCATCCGCTGTCGGACAGGGCGGTGGAGGAGACAGCGGGCCTGGTGGCGACCTACCAGGGGCAGCCGATCGACGCCATGTACACCTCGACCTGCGGCGGCCACACCGAGGACGCGGCGGTGCTCTTCGAGGATCGCACGCAACCGTATCTCGTCGGCGTACCGTGCGCGTGGGAACGTCCGATTTCATTGACCGGGATTTGGGACCCCGGCTCTTGGATCGACTCGATGACGTTCTCGGCGGTTCTTGCCCGCGACATCCTCGGTCTCGCACCTGGTGCCACTCCGGCCGCGATCCTCGCCCGGGTCCTCGAATGGAGCGGCGTAACGGCCCACCTGCTGGCGCCGATCGGTCCGGATTCGTACGCCGCCTCGGTTCTCGCTGCGGCCGGGATCGATCCGCCGGCCGGGATCGCGCCCGCGGTCGGCGGTCTCGAGCGGCTGCTCTTCCTCGCTGATCTCTACAAGGTGCCACTCGATCCACCGACCGAAGGTCTCGAAGGCGACTGGCCGGCCGCGGCGGCGTTGGCCGCACTCCAACTGCGCGGCGACGTCGTGCGCGACAGCGGCGAAGCCTTGCCGCGGCCGGGGGGCGCCGGGATCTTTCCGCGCCGAGCGGAGCACGGCGAGGATCTGCCATCGCCGTTGCCGCTGTGGGAGCGCTGGAGCGATGGGTTCCGGAAGATATCCTCGACCGAGGTTCTCCCGGGAACTGTTCTCGAACGAATTCGCGTCGGCGATCGGCTGGCAGCCCTGGTGGTGCGGCGGTCGGGTGGAGACGGTGAGGCCGATCGGCGTTCGGCATGGCGGGAATGGGTTCGAGAGAAAAGCTGGACCGAGCTCCGGGAGCTGACCGGAATGCGGACCCTCGAACGGCTGACCGTGACGCGGCGGTCGCGATCCGGCAGGGTCGTCGGTCTGGTTGGGGTCGGCGCCGACGAGGCAACCACCGAGTGGACAGGTTTCGAGATCCGACAGCTCCTCGAGCTGCCCGAGACGCTCTTTACCATGCATCTGCGAACTGAGCCGGACGGCGAGAAGATGGTCCATTTTCTGGGTCGCGGGTGGGGCCACGGCGTTGGTCTGTGCCAGAACGGGGCCTACGGATTGGCGCGAGCCGGGATGACATTCGACCGAATCCTCGGTCACTACTACACCGGCATCGAGATCGTCCGTTGGGACAGCCTACAATCGAAACGGTAGTCATAAAAGGGGGAGCGTGTGGACTTCCAATTGGGCCAGGACCAACTCGCCATCCGCGACATGGTGCGCGATTTCGCGCGCAAGGAGATCGCCCCGAAGGCGCTCGAATGGGACGAGGCCCAATATTTCCCTCGGGAGCTTTTCAGCAAGCTCGGGGAGCTCGGTCTACTCGGGGTCGTAATCCCAGAGGAGTTCGGGGGTGCAGGGCTCGGCTATATCGACTATGTGACCATCCTTGAAGAGATCGGGGCCGCAGACGGTTCGATCGGTCTCTCGGTGGCGGCTCATAACTCGCTGTGCACCAATCACCTCTACCTCTTCGGTTCGGACGATCTCAAGCGTGAGTATCTGCCGAAGCTCGCGTCGGGCGAGTGGATCGGCGCCTGGGGCCTGACCGAACCACAGGCCGGATCGGATGCCGGCGGCACCCGGACGACGGCGGTGCGGGACGGAGACGAGTGGGTGCTCAACGGCTCAAAGACCTTTATCACCCACGCAACGGTGGGCGACGCCGCGGTCGTGGTCGCACGGACCTCCGCCGAGGGCAGTCACCACGGAATTTCGGCCTTCTTCGTGCCCTTTGATCGTCCGGGCGTATCGCCGGGTAAGAAGGAGAACAAGCTCGGAATGCGGGCCTCCGACACGTCCTCATTGGTGCTTGAAGATTGCAGGATTCCGGAAAACCATCTGCTCGGCGACGAGGGCGAAGGCTTCGTGCAGGCGATGAAGGTCCTCGACGGAGGCCGCATCTCCATCGCCGCCTTGTCCGTGGGGATAGCCCGTGGCGCCCTCGATGCGACGTTGAGCTACTCGACCGTCCGTGAACAGTTCGGCAAGCCGATCTCGTCCTTCCAGCTCACCCGGGCCAAGCTCGCGGATATGGCGACCAGCGTCGATGCGGCGCGTCTCCTGACCCAGCGTTCGGCGGCGATGAAGGATGCCGGATTCACGACGACCCGCGAGTCGGCGATGGCAAAGGTCTACGCTTCGGAGGTTGCGGTGGCGGTTGCCGAGGAAGCGGTACAAATCCACGGCGGCTACGGTTATACCAAGGAGTACCCGGTGGAGCGCGCCTGGCGCGACGCCAAGCTGTGCACGATCGGCGAGGGAACCTCTGAAATACAGCGAATGGTCATTGCGCGTGAGCTGCTGAAAAGCCTCGGAGACCCGAAATGAATGAAAAGCCGGTCCTCGATCACATCGGCATTGCGGTCGAGTCGATCGACTCCGGTCTTGCGATCTACCGGGCGCTCGGCGTCGAGGTGGAGGGCGTCGAGGAGGTTGTCGATCAAAAGGTGCGGGTCGCGTTCCTTCCCGTCGGTGACACCCGTATCGAGCTCCTGGAACCAACCGACGACTCGTCACCAGTCGCCCGCCACCTCCAACGGCGGGGCGCCGGCCTGCATCACATCTGTCTCAGGGTGCCGGACATCCGAGCGGCGATGGCGCATCTCTCCGCGGAGGGATACCGGCTGCTTTCGCAGGAGCCGCTGCGAGGAGGCCACGATTGTCTGGTGTGCTTCGTGCACCCGAAATCGGCAGGCGGCGTCTTGATTGAGCTCGCGCAAGCTCTGGCGTCCCAGGAAAGCTGATAGTCTCGAATGGTGGACGGCATCGAAGAAGGCTCCCTGGTCATCCTTCACTGCGGCAACCCGCGCGAGAAGATGTGGGGGCTGCTGATGCGGCTCGACGGGGTCGGGGTCGTGATCCGAGGTTTCGACCTCGACTCGGTGGAGGACTGGTTGCGCCAGGAAAAGGTCGGCGGCGATCGGATGATCGGACCGACGAGCTTCTTCATTCCGATGAGCCGGGTCCTGCGTATCGACCTCGACGAGAGCAGTACCGCGGTCGACAGTTACGGCGACCGGTACCGAACCGCGTGCGGGCGGGAAGCTCGCGACGCTTTGCTTGATGACGGCGGAATCGACGCGTGACGTGGAACCGCAGACTGGCGATCCTGCTCGCAGGAATCTGCATGGGGAGCGCGCCCGTCGTAGCCCAGTACCAGGGACGGGTCGACGTCAACGCGGTGGTGGTCCCGGTCACCGTGCGCAACAAGGCAGGTCGAGTTGTGACTGGAGTGGCGTCAAAGCAATTCACGCTCTACGTTGACGGGTTCGAAGTCCCGATCCGCGACCTCGATCTCGAAAGTGATCTCCCAATCAGCCTCGGCTTCATTGTCGACACTTCGGGTTCGATGATGGGCCACAAAATGAGCGGCAGCCAGCAACTGATCATGGCCTTTCTGCAGCACCGGCGGCCGGACGATCAGCTCGCCCTGTGGACCTTTGGTGACGATCGGGTGATGGAGCGATTTCCCTTTGGCATGGGTTGGTACCTCTTGCCGCGGGTTCTCGAGACCCTCAAACCGTGGAGCACGACGGCGCTTTACGACATGGTGCTGCGGGTGCCCGAGGTCCTCGAAAAGGCGAGCCACCATCGTCGGGCCGCCATTTTACTCACCGATGGTGTCGACAATGCATCGACAATCAGCGCCGATCAGGCGGCCGCGGTTGCCCGGCGCCTCGAGACCCCGATCTATGTTCTTGGAGTCGAACCGCCGCCGGCGATGGCCACCGCCGAGGGGCCGTCCTTCGAAGAGATCCTGACCCTGATCGCCGATGCCTCGGGCGGCGACTATCGTCGGATCCCGGAGGCCGAGCAGATGCCGCAGGTGGTTGATGAGCTCTTGAAGGAGCTGTCCTCGCGCTACATCCTGACCTTTGTGACCTCGGGAATCGGTACCCGCAAGTGGCGCACCATCGAAGTCAAGGTGAACGGGTACCAGGCAACCACGCGCTCGGGGTATACGGGGACCTTGCCCTGAACCGCCCACCCACCCGATTCCAGATACCGGATACCAGATTCCAGATCTGCCGGCCCAGGCTTGACATGATGTGTGGCGCTCTTCCGGTTTTGCTGGATCCGGCATCCGGCGTCCTTCCTTGACTTCCCGAGACCTGATCTACATAGTTCAGGAACGCGAAAAACATGACGAGGAGGTTCCCGATGAGGTCATTGACGCGAATCGTTCTGTTCCTGTCCGTTCTCGCGCTGGCAACGCCGTTCTCTCTCGCCGCCGATTTCGAGGCCGACACTGACGGCCCGTGGATCAACGTCGATGTTGTCGACCTGGTCGACTACGGGGACGCCACCTACCTCGAGTACCTGGGACAGGGATATGTTGCGATGCTCGACACCCTCAAGTCCGAGGGGTTGATCCTGGATTACGGTGTGATGATGAAGACCACCGGCAGCACCAGCGAGGGTGATGTCGTGATCTGGTGGTCGGTCAAGAGCCTCGCCGACTACGAAACGGCGCTCGAGCGAATGGAGACACTGGCGGGCGAGCTGTGGACCGGCGACGAAATGACGGAGCTCTGGTCGAAGCTCGAAAAGGTGCGGACGATCATGAGCTCGAACCTCTACCGCGCCGTGCTCTGGAACAAGGTTGAAGAGTAGGTTTCTTCAAAAAAATTCGTAGGTAATCGGCCTCCGGTGCGTGGATTCCGCGCCCCGGAGGCCAACGTATTTCACTCAAGAAACGAGGCAAACTGAACCAAAGTAGTGGATCGTGTGCGCTGTATCACGATCGCAGACCATGAGTAAGTGGCGAAACCTCAGGATCTTGGACTGTTTCGACCGGCAAATCCGCTCATGTTGGGTTACAATATTCAACAGGGAAGGAAAAGCGATTTCGATCGATTAACCGATGGAATTCCCGTGGAGGTATGCATGCGTAAGGCTCTTCTAGTTCTCGGAATCTGCATCCTGGCGGCTCCCGCCTTTGCCGGCGGCGGGTACAGCCTGTTCGGCTCTTTTGGCAGCGTCGATAACCACGAATTCGCTGTCGGCGCCGGCGCGCGGCTGACTCTCGGTGGCGACAGGTGGGTGGGTGATCTCACCTGGACCTGGTATCAGAGCGTGTCCGGTGTGGGCACCATCGCGGGTTTCGACGACAACATCCAGGTCGTCCCTACCGAACTCGGAATACGGCTCCTCATGAACCCGAGGGGAAAGGTCATCCCGTACCTCGGCGCCGGTCTCAGCGTTTTCTACGTCAACCTGAATGACGGCAGCGCCAGCAGTCCCGTAGGAGGCTACGCCATGTTCGGCATCAACTTCGGCGCCAAGAAAGCCAAGTTCTTTGCCGAGGCTTTGTATCGCTACGGGCAATCCGATGTGAGCTACAGACAAGCGGGCGATCAGCACTGGACAGGGACCATGGATGTCGGTGGCTTCGCCGCCAACGCCGGCGTCACATGGACGTTCTGATCGCGCGACAATAGACCGACGATTTCGAGCTCAGAGGACGCGGGCAAACGCCCGCGTCTTTTTTTGTCGTCGAGTTTTCCTTTCAGCTCGCAGACGTTCCCGCACCTGTCCCCGTTCCCGTACCCGACTTTTCGAGCACGAAGGTCACGCCAAACACCATTGCGCGGGCTGTTGGGTGTGTATTGCGGAATCGCCTCGTGTCATCGGAAACGGGGACGGGAACGAAATACGGGTCAACTCGGGTCCGAGCGCTCGTCACTCCTCCTCGATCACAACCGCGGTGCCATACGCAAGCAATTCCGCAGCACCCTGCATGAGCATCGAGGTCGCGAAGCGGGTGCTGATGACCGCGTTGGCGCCCAGCTCCTCGGCCTCCTCGACCATCCGGTCGAGAGCCTGCTCGCGCGATTCCGCCATCACCTTGGTGTACTCGGAAACCTCACCGCCGACCAGGTTGCGCATCTTCGCCATCAGGTCCTTACCCAGGTGCCGGGCGCGGATCGTGTTTCCGCGAACCAGACCGAGGGTGCGGACGACACGCGTGCCGGCGATCTTGTCATCGGAAACGACGATCATTTCTCTACCTCCCGATAGGGATCCGTCCTCGCGGCCCGCAACCGATCGAGCAACACCGACGTGAAGAGCAGCGCCAGAGCGCTGAGCCCGCCGAAGATCAGGAACCGCTCCACGAGGTTGGCAGACCCTTGCCAGATTTGCCACAGAGCGTAGCCGGCGAAGAATACCACCCAGACGATCGCAATAATCCAACCTGTCCCTCGCGCCACCAGACTTACGCTGGTTTGGGGTCGTTCGTCCCATTGGGAGTCGTCGGGTTTGTGAAACTCCGTCGCCATGGTTGCCTCCCGCAGGGCTCGCAGCTCAACGAGCACCGCGCGGCAGTACTCGCAGTCCTCGAGATGGAGACGAACCTTCTGCGCGGCGGCTTGCGTCAGTTCGCCGTCGAAGTGTCCGGAGATCAGCGTCTCATCAAAACGTGCTGGGCAGCGATCAGCCATCCCTTGCCTCCCCGGTGCCGGACCGGTGCTTCCGCACCTCCTCTTGCAGGAGGCGACGGGCCCGGTGCAGGCGCGACATCACCGTTCCTCTCGGGATCTTGAGGGTCGTCGCGATGTCCGCATAGGACAGGTCCTGGTAGTCGCGCAAAACCAGAACCTCGCGATATCGGGGTTGGAGCTCGTGGAGGCATTTCCAAACCAGGGCCTGCAGCTCGCGGCGGGTCGCCAGCGCCTCGGGATCAGGAGCGTCGTCGCGAGGCTCGAAACGGAGAACGTTGTCGTCGGCCGGTTCCAGTGATTCGGTTCGTCGGATCCTGAGTCGACGTGCCCGGTCCCGAACCAGGTTGCGCACGATCCGCAGCAACCAGGGCCTCACCGGTCGCGAGGGGTCAAAACGATCGAGGGAACGGAAGAACCGCACCATGGCGTCCTGCGCGACATCGAGCGCATCGTCCGGTTGGCCGATGAGCTGGAGCGCGAAGACGTAGGCCTGCTGACGGCAGCTGCGGCCGAGCTCTTCGAGTGCGTCCGCTTCGCCCCGTTGGGCGAGGATCACCGTCCGCGCCTCGCTTGGGGGCGTCATGGCGACGGTTGCGGAAGCGGACCGGGGGCCGGTCATGGCAATGCTCACGTCCTCCCATACGCACGCCGCGCTCCGAAATTCCCCTGCCGGCGCTGGCGCGCGCCGTCCCTTGGGACTGCTATCACGCTGGCGCGGGGTAGCTCATCCGATGGCTGTGAGGGCGGCATCGTAATCCGGCTCGCTTGAGATCTCGTCCACCAACTGGGCGTGACGAACCCTGTTGTTCTCGTCGAGGACCACGACCGCACGGGCGCAGATGCCGGCCAACGGGCCGTCCAGCTGCAGCACGCCGTAGGCGCGGGCGAAGCTCCTGTCGCGCATCATCGACAGCGGCACCACGTTTTCGAGGCCTTCCGTGGAACAGAATCGGCGTTGCGCGAATGGCAGATCGGCGGAGATCACCAGCACGACCGTGTTCTCCAGCGATGCCGCCGCTTGGTTGAAGTACCTCGCAGATGCCGCGCAGACATCCGTGTCGAGGCTGGGCACGATGTTGAGCACCTTGCGTTTGCCGGCGAAGGCCTCGAGCCCGACATCGGCGAGCGAGCCATTGGTGAGCAGGAATTCGGGCGCGGCGCTGCCGATGGACGGCAGGTCGCCGTTGGTTGTGACGATGTTTCCCTTGAGATGAGTGACTGCCACTGTCGCTCCTTTCAGGATCAACGGTTCCAGTGTTGCTCCAGAGTTGTGACGATGAGCTCGTAGCCCTCACCGTCAATTCCGTCGAAATGGGCCTCCTTGTGCGAATCGATGTCGAGGACCCCGATCGGCCGACCATCGGCATCACGAATTGGGACGACTACTTCGGAACGGCTGCGGTCGTCGCACGGGATGTGGCCGGGAAATGAGTGGACATCACGCACGATCTGGGTCTGGTTGGTGTCGATGGCGGCCCAGCACACACCGACATGTCGCTCGAGTACGAGACATGCCACCGGTCCCTGGTAGGCATCGACCACCAGCTCGCCATCCTTCAGGTAATAAAAGCCGGTCCAGGAGACGCCTGGGATCTTGTGGTGGAGCAATGCTGCGGCAGTGGCTCGATGGGCGGCCGGGTCGGCGGTCTTGACGATCAGCTCTGCGAGCTGTTCGGCGATTCGTTTGTATCGGTCTCGACGTTGCTGGTCGGTCATGACGACCCATCCGATTTCGGATTTCGAATTTCGGATTTCGAATTTGACCCCCACCCTCGCTCAGAAGTTTCCGTACTACGGTCTCCTCCAAAATGTCTCTTTTCCAACACGGTGGCCAACGTGTCGAGGAGTGATGGTGGATCGAATGGTACCGAGGTTGAGCGAGAGCCGAAGGTTGAGAGATCGGAAAAGACCCCGGTACCACGTACGGTCGTCATGGGTGTGACTGGATGGGAAATCCGAAATCCGAAATCCGAAATCCGAAATTGAATCACATTTCCTCCGGTATCGGAATTCCGAGCAGCTGCTCCAATAGCACCTTCATCTCCGAGTCGAAGAGAGTGAAGACTGCGCGCCGGAGCTTTCTCGTCTCGGCGTTTTCTTCCGGCACCACCGGATGCGCGTGGTAGAGCCGGTGGAAGAGCTGCGCGAGCTCGTGAACGTGCTGAGCCAGCAGCGAAAACTCGAGGCTCGCGACCGCCTGGCCGACAACCTCACGACGGCGGGCGCACTGCAGGACGAGTTCCCACAGATCGTCCCCGATCTCGGCCCCGGCCAGAGCCTCGATTTCGTCGTTTCCCAGGCGGCCTTCGCCACGGCGTTCGGTGAGCTTTTCGAAGATCTTGCCGGCGCGGACCGCCGAGTACTGCAAATAGGGCCCGGTATCGCCTTCGAAGGCAAGCGCCTCGTCGAAGTCGAAGGCTAGGACGCGGTTGCGCGATTGCCGCGCCATCAGGTAACGGAGGGAGCCGACCGCGATCGCCTGCGCCCGGTCGGCGACATCGGCGGGTTCTCCGCTGCCCTCGAGTCGCCCCACGATCGCGTCCTCGGCTGCGTCGGTGAGAACGTCGAGGAACTCGTCCGCCTTGACACCGATGCCGCGTCGGCCCGACATCTCGATGTAGGACTTGGCCATCTCCTCGTCGCTCAGACCAAGAGAGCTTCCGGTCCTGTCTTCGATGGTCCGCACCGCGGCCGGAGTCAGCGCGACCATCTCATAGGCGAAGTGGATCGAGTTCTCTGCGGCGTCCGCGTGGCCGAGCACGCGAACCGCCTCCTTGACCACCTTCTGCGGGTAGGATTGGCGGACGTCGATGACGTTATAAACCCTGCTGCCGGCGCCGAAGGAATGATCGTCGATCCTCTCCGAATTATCCGAGGTGGACCGCACCAGCAGTTTCGAGCCGCCGCCATAGCTCACGGGCCGGGTGGGACCCGGCTGCTGCCAGTGGGCGTAGACACGGTATCCGAAGTCGTGACGTGATCCGTCCAGGTCCACGAGCAAACCTAGCTTCCACAGCTGGTAGGCGATGTCCTTACCGGTATACGTGACGGTGCCGTTCGAGCGGACGAGGATCTTGTCGGGATCGTCCATCTCCGCGAACTCGGGGCTTGCCGCCAGTGACATCACCCAGCAGCCGATGTTCTTGCCCTCATTCTCGAGACGGATCGCGCCGGACTCCTTGAGGAGCTTGAAGGCTCGGGTCCAGAAGCCGAGGTGGAGGATATCGGACTCGTGCGGCAGGAGATCGTACGGCACTCCGAGTCGAGCCATGGTCGCGAGATGACAACGGACGTTGCCGTCGGCCACCGCCGCCGCCAGCCGCGCGACAGCCTTCTCGCTGAATGTTTCGCCGGCCACCACCGATCCGTGCAGCAGGTGGAGCGCCTGCTCGGTATCGAGACTGCCGAACCCCCCCTCGATGGCGTGAAGAACCTCGGCGCGGTGACCGGTGAATTCGGTGTCCGATTCGTAGCGCGCCGTGACCCGCGGGTAGATGTCCCAACACAGGTCATCGAAGTCGTTTGTGGAAGCAACCGGCACGGCATCGCCGGGAACCCTCTCCATGAAGACCTCGATCAGCTCGTCGCGCCGGCACGGCTCGACTCCCAGGGCCTCGGCGAGCTCGGTCTCCGGGAGGTAGAGAAGTCCGACGGCGACGTCTGCGACCTGGACGCCGGTGTCGTCGATGTAGTTCTGGACCTCGACCTGATGGCCTAGGTGACGGAGGCTGCGCACCAGCAGGTCGCCGAGGACGGCGTTGCGGAGGTGGCCGATATGGGCGGCCTTGTTGGGGTTGATGTTGGTGTGCTCGACGATCGTCTTGCGGCCGTTGCCGGTGTCAGCATCCCGATCACGCGAGAGGAGGTCGGCGAGCATCCGGTTGCGGTCGAGATAGAGGTTGAGAAACCCGGGACCGGCGATCTCGACCCTGATGACCTCGTCGGGCCACTTCGCGCTCTTGTTGACCTTCTCGGCGATCTGGCGAGGCGCGGTCTTGAGCTCTCGCGCCAGCGTCAGGGCGCCGGGCCAGGCCAAATCGCCGAGATCGCGGCGCGGCGGCACCTCGAAGGTTACCTCGTCCGGCCGGTGGCCGAAGGCCGTTTCCAGCGCTCTAGTGAGCGCCTCCGCCGCGCGTTCTTTGATCAATTCCAGGGGCATCAGCAGTCTCCCAACCCGAGGGGGGATTCTACTCGATTCTCTCTGTGTTCGCGTCCGACCCCCTGCAAACTGTCCTGGGGAAACCGAGCATCTGGTGCGGCGGCTGCACGCGAATGAGACTGGTGTTCGCAATGGCGAGCCTGACGGATCATCGATGCCGGGTATCGAGTTCGGGGGTTCATCCGACCTTGCGGAAAACCGAAAAGAAGCGGATCATGACCGCGGCAAAGTTGGAAGAGACAATCGATCAGTCTCCAGTGTTGTCTGAGGACCGAATGAACGGCGGCACCTTGCCGTCGGCGAACGGTGGGCCATGGATCACGACATTGGTGCCGTCCTTGCACTGTCCTTCAGATACCGCCTGAAATCCTGCTCGAGGCCGCGGCGTGCGGCGGCGCGAGGCTTGAATGGCTGAGCGAATCGAGTTCAAGCGCACCATCGGTCTATTCATGGCGGTGATGATCGGAATCGGCGCCATGATGGGCCCCGGAATCTTCGCCCTGCCCGGCGAGCTCGCCCATATCGTCGGCCCCCTCGGCATCCTTGCCTACCTGGCCATGGGGCTGGTGACGGTTTTCACCGCACTCAACTACAGCGAGCTGGGAGCCGCGATCCCTCTCGCCGGCGGCGGATACTCCTTCACCAGCCGCACGCTGCCAAGGCCCCTTGCGTTCTTTACGGGTTGGTTTTTTTGGATTGGCAACACCCTCGCGTGCGCGATGTACTCCCTGATCTTCGCCCTCACCATCCGGACCTACTTCTGGCCGCAGGGAAACATCGTGCTCCTTTCTCTCCTCACCACCGTGGTGTTCACGGCGATCAACCTGTGGGGCATGTCCGAGGCCGTCAAGATCATCACGATCATGAATCTGGTGGAGCTTGCGGTGCTCGTTGGCGTGGCCGCGCTCGGTGCCGCTCATGTGGAGGTTGCCAATCTTCAGCCTCTCGCTCCCATGGGGTACGCCCCGTTCCTTCCGGCCATGGCGCTGATCTACGTCTCGTACGTGGGCTTCGAGCTGATCACCGTGGCGGCCGAGGAGATCATCAACCCCGGCAAGGTGATTCCCAGGGCCATCCTCATCACGCTGGGTGTGGGCACTGTGATCTACGTGTTCGTTGTGTGGGTGATGATGGGCAGCGTTCACCATACCGAGCTCGCCGCGAGCGAGGTTCCATTCATCTTCACCGCCGACCGGCTGTTCGGACCGTGGGGGCGCTTCGCCGCAATTGTCGCGACCGTCATGGCCAGCCTGTCGGCCTTCAGCGTGACCCTGGGCGCCAGCGCCCGGGTGCTGTACGCGCTCGGCCGGGACGGACATGTGCCGGAGGTGTTCGCCCGCCTCCACCGACGTTTTCGCACACCCCATGTCTCACTCCTCACCTGTGCAGTCATCGTGATCGTGTTCAGCTCGTCAGGGATCGTCAGGTTCGTCGCCTCGGTGAGCGACTTCGGGTATCTGATGGGACTGGGGATCGTCAACTACGCGGTGATCGCGTTGCACAGGCGGATGCCGAATCTGCGACGGCCGTTCAAGGTGGCGCTCTACCCGTGGGTGCCCATCCTGGGTGTCCTGTCCTGCTGGCTGTTCGTTCCCGCACTGGAAATGCGCAGCTTCCTGCTCGGTGGAGGGCTCACGATTGTCGGCGCATCGATCTACCTGATTCGGCCGGCCAACCGCCCACAGATCAGCGAGCTGTCAGGCGCTGTTGCGAGATTGAAGCTGCTGATAACCGTCAGAAGGAGGCTGCGTATGCGAGTTTTGATCATCGATGGGGGAAGACAAGGGCAAAACATCGCCAAGAGGCTGCTTGCCAGGGACGAGTACCGGCTCGTGTTTCGCACCGCCGAACACCAGGTGACATTCATCGAAGAAAATGAGGCGCGGTGCCGGGAGCTGGAGCAGCGGTTCAACGTGCCGATCTACCAGGGCGACGGCAGCAAACAGGAGGTGCTGGAACAGGTCGGCGTGGACAACGTCGACGTGGCTGTTGCCGCTTCGGATGATGACGGGAGAAATGTCATTGTGGCCCTGCAGGCCAAACTCCTGGGAATGCCACGGGTAATGGCAATCGTGCAGGACCCGGACTACCTGCCCCTGCTCGAGCAGAGTGGCGTGGTGGCCATCAGCGCGCCGTGGGCGACCGCGGCGATGGTCGAGAACTTCCTTGACAGGCCGGGCGTTGCTCAGCTGTTTGAGATCGGCACCGGGGTGGCGAGCCTCATTGGAATAACGGTGACCGAAGAGGCCAGCGTTGCGGGAAAGGCGATTCGCGACATCGACTTCCCAAAGCAGTGTGTCGTCGCCGCAGTGATCCGAGGCAAGGAGTTCGTTGTGCCCCGAGGTGATACGACCATCGAAGTGGAAGACCGGGTGATCTTCGTGGGACCCGCCTCCGCCATCAGGGCCGCCCGGGACGTGATCCAGGTGAAGAAATAGCAGGCTGACTGCGGGCTAGTGTAAGTGTTTCCGAGAGAGGATGGCCTCGAGGAATCGGGCCAGACGTTGACCGACGGGTACCATCCGTCGATTTACGACAGCGGCGGCCGCGGCCCCGCCGATGCGGTGAGCAAGATCGGAATCTGCGAGCAACAAATCGATTGCACTCGAAAGTGCTGCCGGATCACGATCGACGACCCGTCCGCTGACACCATCTTCGATGAGGTCCTCGACCCCCGGACACGATACGGCGACAACCGCTCGGCCACAGCCCTGGGCCTCGGAGATAGAACGGTGACCGCAGTCCGAACCCGGAGCGGTGAAGAGAACCACGTCCATGGCCGAGTAGAGCTCGGGCAGCGCCTCGTCCTGATATCCGGTCCAGTGGACCCGCCCCTCGAGACCAAGTTGGCCGGCCTTTCCCCGGAGCTGCGGTAGGAGCTCGCCATGACCGACGATCACGACGTGCGCCGGCACCGTGAGGCGGGACGCGGCGTCGAGCAGGAAACCGAAGCCCCGGCCCCTCGCGAGCTTGCCGGCCGCGCCGACGACCGGAACCCCGGACGGTATCCCGAGACGATCCCGCGAAACCGATCCATCGGCCGGTTTGAACCGTTCCTCGAGCGGCACCGGCAGAACGGCTGTTGGAAGGTCGGGCGCACACCGTCGCACACCGCTCTCAAGGGCGGAGTTTGCGCACAGGGCCGCGGTCAGGCGTCGATCGAGAAAACGGTGGTAGGGGTCGCGCCGGATGTGACGGGGGTTGCGGAAGGAACGGACAAGGGGAACGCGCCGGTGGACACCGGCGGCCACGCACAGCAATTGGTCGTGGGGGAGATGACAGATGATGATTTCGCACTCCCGGGCCTGGGCAGTGACCGCCCGAAGGTTCGATCGGAGATGTGCCGGGCTTCGTTCACTGAGGAGGATGGGTTCGGCCCACTGGCTTTCTTCGAGCCGCCGTTCGAGGTTGCGACCGCCGACGAAGAGCAGCTTCGGGTCGATCCCGGCGGCGTGGAGGGCGCGGCAGTGGAGTTCGGCCACGGCCCCGGCGCCGGTCCACTTGTTGGCGAAAACAACTATGCCGACTCTCATGTTCGGAAAGTAATCTATTTTTCGAATTCTCGCCCGACCACATCTGACGTGGGGGGGGGCGAGAATTTGAGACACGCAACGTTTCGGTTGGCAAAACGTATTGTTGGGAGTAGTATGCGGCGGCGCTGGCGCCGGTTTTCGCGTGCACCGCCGCGGCTGGCACTTTGGAGGCGTCGATGACCGCTGATCTGAAAGGACGTTCGTTCCTCAAGCTTCTTGATTTCACGCCTGATGAGATCCGTGGGCTGCTGGCGTTGGCGGTGGATCTCAAGGCCAAGAAGAGGGCCGGCGTCCGGGAGCGCTGGCTCGACGGCCGGAACATTGCCCTGCTGTTCGAAAAGCCGTCGACCAGGACCCGCTGTGCCTTCACCGTGGCCTGCATCGACGAGGGGGCGCACCCCGAGTACCTGGGCAAGGGCGACATCCAGTTCGGAAAGAAAGAGACCGTTGCCGACACCGCGAGGGTCCTGGGCCGCATGTTCGACGGCATCGAGTTCCGTGGGTTTGCCCACCAGACGGTCGAGACCCTGGCTCAGTACGCGGGTGTGCCGGTGTGGAATGGTCTCACCGATGACTGGCACCCGACGCAAGTCCTGGCAGATGTGCTCACCATGCAGGAGGAGGTCGGTGACCTCGCCGGTCAGACTCTGGCCTACGTCGGTGATGGCCGCAACAATGTCGCCAACTCGCTGATGGTGGGTTGCGCCAAGCTCGGCATGCACTGCCGAATCGTGTCACCCGAAGAGCTGCACCCCGAGCACGATCTGGCGGCGGCGGTCGAGGAGATCGCGGCTTCCACCGAAGGATCGCTCGTGGTCACCTCGTCGATCGATGAAGGCGTCGCCGGCGCCGACGCGATCTACGCCGATGTCTGGGCATCGATGGGGGAGGAAGATCTCATCGCAGAGCGCATCAGGATTCTCGGCCCGTACAAGATCACCGAGAAGATGATGTCTTCGACCGGCAAGCCCGGCACGATCTTTCTTCACTGCTTGCCCGCCTTTCACAATCTGGACACCGAGGTCTCGAAACAGAACCCGGGTATCCAGGAGGTTGAAGACTGGGTTTTCGAGGGCCCGCAATCGCGGGTCTTCGACCAGGCCGAAAACCGTCTTCACACGATCAAGGCCGTGATGGTGGCGACTCTCGGGAAATGAAATCAAAAACGAGAACAATGAGCGACCGCGAGTGGCCGCTGAGAAAGGACCTTCACATGCAACGAGTTGTGGTATTCGGAGCCGGGCTGGTGGTCCGTGCCCATGTTCGATATCTCCTCGATCACGGCTTTCACGTCACCGTCGCCAGCCGCACGGTGAGTAAGGCGGAGGATATCCTCGATGGCCACCCCAACGGAACGCCCTTGGCCTTCGACGTCACGGTCGAGCCGGAGAAGCTCGGGGAAATCATCGCCGAGCACGATGTGGCGGTGAGCCTGCTGCCCTGGCAGTTCCACCCGCAGGTGGCGAAAGCGTGCCTCAATCAGGGCAAGCACATGGTCACCACTTCGTATGTCAAGGACGAAATGAAGGCTCTTGACGCCGAGGCGAAGGAAAAGGGTGTGATCCTTTTCAACGAGCTCGGCGTCGACCCCGGCATCGACCACATGACGGCCATGCAGATCATCGACCGCGTCCAGGACGAGGGCGGGGAGATCACCACCTTCCAGTCTTACTGCGGCGGTCTGCCCGCACCCGAGGCCAACGACAACCCCTTCGGCTACAAGTTTTCGTGGAGCCCGCGAGGTGTGCTGCTGGCCGGCCTCAACGATGCCCGGTACCGGCGTGACGGCGAGGTGGTCAACGTGCCCGGACAGGAGCTCTTCGATCACGTGTGGCCTGTCACGGTTGCGATCGAGAACGCGGACACTGCGCTCGAGGGCTATCCGAACCGCGACAGCATGCCCTACACCGAAACCTACGGGATCGATCCGCGGAACGTCATGTTTCGCGGCACCCTGCGTTTCCCCGGTTGGTGTGCGGCCATGAAGCAGGTGGCGCGGATCGGCTGGTTGCGAACCGACGGGATCGACGGTCTCGAAGGAAAGACCTTTGCCGAACTGACGGCTCAATTGATCGGCGCCGACGACGCCTCGAACCTCGCCGAAAAGATCGCCTCGCACCTGGGAATCGAGGTCGATGGGCCCGAGATTTCGAAGATGGAGTGGCTCGGTCTGCTCGGAGATGATCCACTGCCGGGACAGAAAGCACCGGTCGACATTCTCACCGCGCACATGCTCAAAAGGATGTCCTACAAGGAGGGCGAGCGCGACATGCTTTTGCTCCAACACACCTTCGTCGCGGAGTATCCCGATCGCACCGAGCACATCACCTCGACCATGATCGACTTCGGCATTCCCGGCGGTGACTCGTCGATGAACAGAACGGTCGGTCTGCCGGCGGCGGTGGCGGTCCGATTCATCCTCGAGGGCCGGTTCAACCAACCGGGCGTCGTCGTGCCGGTGATGCGCGAGTTCTACGAGCCGGCGCTCGAAGAGCTCGAACGACTGGGCATTCAATTCACCGAAGAAGTAAAAGTCGTTTGAATGAGGAATGAGGAGTTAGGCATTAGGAATGCCGCCCACCCGCCCGTCGTCGACGGTGATTCCGGGGGGAGGGGTGGGAATTCCTAATTCCTCATTCCTAACTCCTCGTTGTCGCCCGAAGGGCGAGTGCCGTCGTGAATGACGCTCTTCGTTACCGCGAGCTGATGGTTTCCGGTTCGATTGACCGGGCCATCCTCCACCTCGGGGCGCCGGCGGCGGCGGCGGCGCTGCTGCAGGCTGGATTCCTGGTGGTCGACACCTTCTGGCTCGGACGGGTGGGTCCGGTGGCGCTGGCAGCCGCGTCGACGGCCGGATTCACCATGTGGCTTGCTCAGACACTGGGGGAAGGCGCCGCTGCGGGCTCGGGTTCCATACTCGCGCGAGCCATCGGGGCCGAGGACGGGGAAGGCGCCGTCCGGTCGGCGGCCGCCGGCCAGACCCTGAGCGTGTGGGGATCTGCGATCGTTTCGGCGATCGGCCTGCTCGTCAGTCACGCCACCTTTGCCTTCATGGGCACCGATGCGATGGTGACCGCTGAGGGACTGAAGTACATGTGGGTGATCTTCGCCGGCATACCCTTGTACTTCCTCTTCGTCTGGCTGTCGGCAGCCTTTCGAGCCGTCGGTGATGCGCAGACGCCGCTGCGGTTGCTGGCGGTGGCCGCCGCGGTGAACCTCCTCGTGGATCCGATTCTGATCTTCGGTCTTGGACCGGTGCCCGTGCTTGGTGTCTCTGGAGCGGCGCTGGCAACCGTCGCCTCGTGGCTGGTGGCTTCGGCGTGGGGCTGGGTTCTGCTCGGACGGCTCGGCATCCGTCCACGGGTCTTCGCTTTTTTGTGCCCACCGCTGGACGAAACCTGGCGCGCGCTCAAGGTTGGTCTGCCACTCGCTCTCGAAGGGGCGTTTTTTTCGCTCATCTACATCCTGCTGACCCGGGTCATCACGACTTTCGGAACGCCGGCGGTGGCCGCCCTCGGTATCGGACACAAGCTCGAGGTGCTCAACTACTTTGTCTGTGCCGGCATCGGAGCTGCCGCCACGACGCTGGTGGGGCAGAATCTCGGTGCGGGTGAGCCACGGCGTGCCGTTCGCAGCGCCTGGCGCGCCCTGTTCCTGACATGCCTGCCGGTTGGTGCGGTGACCGTGCTCATGGTGGGCTTCCCGGAGGTGGCGATCGGTGTTTTCTCGAGCGACGCGCAGGTGGTCGCAACCGGCTCGATCTACGTTCTGCTGGTCGGGATGACCCAGCTCTTCATGGCCGCCGAGGTAGTGATGCTGGGCGCCTTTGCCGGCGCCCAGTGGACCGCCTGGCCGGCGATTATCGTGGTGGGCCTCACCGCCGCAAGGGTGCCGTTGGCGATATGGCTGGTTGCTCGCGGCTGGGGCGTCGAGGCCGTGTGGTTCGCGATCGCCTCGACCACTGTCGTCAAGGGCACAATCCTCGCTGTGTTGTTCGGCGTGCGGTACGGGAAGGGGTGAGACGGGCACGCCCCTCGGAGCTGCCTGGCATCCCGCGGAGACGATGTCCTCATCGTCGTAGCGGCGTGGCTGGCATCCTCTCGGGAGGCGGGCTGTGAGAAGAGCGCGGACAATCGAGGAGCGCTTTGTGGTCGCCGGACTCGGCAAGAATGCCGTACAATACCGCAGCACACGGGAGGGAAACATGATCGACACTATCAAGAAACACCTCGGAGACCAGGCCTCGCTGCTTGACTACCAGTGCACGGGGATCGCAAAGGACCAGCTTCACCTGCCGGGGCCCGACTTCATCGACCGCGTGGTCGCGCAGACTGACCGCTCTCCACAGATGATGGCGTCGCTGCAGCGGATCTACAACACCGGCCGCCTGGCAGGGACCGGTTTCGTTTCGATTCTGCCGGTCGACCAGGGTGTCGAGCATTCGGGTGCGGCGTCCTTTGCCCCCAACCCGATCTACTTCGACCCGGCCAAGATTGTCGAGCTCGCCCTCGAGGGCGGATGCAATGCCGTGGCGTCGACGCTCGGTGTGCTCGGTGCGGTGTCGAGGAAGTATGCCCACAAGATCCCGTTTCTGGTCAAGATCAACCACAACGAGATGCTGACCTACCCGAACGACTTCGACCAGACGCTGTGGGCATCGGTCGAGCAGGCGTGGAATCTGGGTGCGGCCGCGATCGGCGCCACCATTTACTACGGCTCGGAAAACTGTCGGCGCCAGATCATGGAGATCTCGGACGCCTTCCAGCAGGCCCACGAGCTCGGGATGGTGACGGTGCTGTGGTGCTACCTGCGGAACTCCGCCTTCAAGAAGGACGGCGTCGACTACCACGCGGCGGCCGACCTGACCGGTCAGGCCAATCACCTCGGAGTGACCATCGAGGCCGACATCGTCAAGCAGAAGCAGGCGACCAACAACGGCGGTTACACCGCCATCGGTTTCGGCAAAACCCACCCGCTGGTCTACGAGAAGCTGGTGCCCGACAACCCGATCGAGCTCACCCGCTGGCAGGTGGTGAACTGCTACATGGGCCGCGCCGGTCTCATCAATTCGGGCGGCGCCTCGGGCGACAACGACCTCGCGCAGGCCGTGACCACCGCCGTGATCAACAAGCGCGCCGGTGGCATGGGCCTGATCTCGGGGCGTAAGTCCTTCCAGAAGCCGATGAAAGATGGGGTGACGCTCCTGAATGCGATTCAGGATGTCTACCTTTGCGAGGATGTGACGGTGGCCTAGGCCGCGTCCGAAAGACAGCGTCGGCGGCAGCTTTCAGGGACAGCGTCAGGAGACCGCGTCAGCGGCGGTTTTCAGCGACAGCGCTCGGGCGAACCGGAGCGGTGGTAATCAGTCAGCTTCTCGGGTTGAGCAGCCGCCACGTCATGGCCCGGACCTCGTCAAAGATCGACAGCCCCTTCTCGGTTTTCATTCCATTGACCACTCCAGCGTGATCGAGGAGCCTCAAGTGGCTGTCCACTTCCTTGGCCGATGCATAGGCAATCCTCCAGAAGTGCAGACGATCTCTTCCGGTACAGCCGTGGCCTTCCGCGAGGTTGGCAGGGACCGAATTGGCGGATCGGGTCATCTGATCGGCGATTGACTTCAACGGTGCCGGAACCCTCATCACGAGCCTGATGGCGTTACCAGCCGCTCCGAGAGCTTTTTCGTGGGCAATGAGGTTAGAGTTCGTGAGGGCGTTGGACATGGTCACCTCCGGGTCGTTCATACCCGTCTCCTCGAGCCGGTGGGCAGCCGATGTCAAGGGCAAGCCGGGCAAGCCGGTGCGTAGCACCCTTGACATCGGCTGCCCACCGGCTACCTTCTATTCTTGGACGACCCGGGGGTGACCATGTGGGCTTTCACGACCTGACTGATGCCCTGGCGGCAGCGCCAGATCCGGGGTTGACACCCCGGGCTATCCATCTGTCGCCCCCTCCAGGGGCTTCGAGTTTTCTTCCGGTCTGGACCCGGGGCTCATGCCCCGGGCCATGAACATTTCGCGCCTCCGGCGCTCGGTACCGGGACGCCGTTTGCCGTATCTGTCACCTGCCACTGATTGCTGACCCTGTCCTCTGCCGCCGGGTCTAACAAAATTCGCCCCCGCTTCAAGCGGGGGCGTCCAGGAAGGAGGGGAAAACGCGATCACATGATCGCGTAGAAAGGACTCTTTTCGCCGGAGCGGATCGCCGCGCCCTTGGCCGCTACGGTCGGCAGGGCACGATACGCGAAGTGGATCGCGGTCTGTACCTTGTTGTGGAAGAAGGCCGCCTCCTCGTTGCCGGCGAGGAACTCCTTGTAGGCCTTCTTGTCGTCGGTGCCGACGCCCTGCTCTTCGAGAATCACGGCCAATTTCTGTTTCGCGAGAATGGCCTGCTCCATCAGGAAATGAGCTCCGAGGACCGTACCGACCATGTCCAGTAACGGAGGAGCATTGAGGAGAATGAGCTGGATCGCGTCGGGACGTTTGGTGATCTCCTTGGAGATCGTCTCGATCTGTTTGAGGGCGGCGGCGAGCATCCAAGCCGGTTCCATCATCTCGGGGTCGCTGCGCAGCTTCTTGAAGGTGGATTCAGCCATGCCCAGCAGCTCGCGAATTGTCTGACCGTTGTTCATCGGCAGCTTGCGCGCCACGAAATCGAGCGCCTGAATGCCGTTGGTGCCCTCGTAGATGCAGGCGATCTCGACGTCGCGCATCATCTGCTCGGCCGGGTACTCCGATGTGTAACCGTAGCCGCCGTGCACCTGCAGGCACCAGTGGGTGACCTGCATTCCCCACTCCGAACACCACGCCTTGCAGATTGGGGTCAGCATCTCCACATAGCTGTGATATCGCTCGCTCTCCTCACCCTCGGTGAGATGGGACATGTCGATGTAATACGAGGTCTGAAACAGCAATGCCCGCATGGCTTCGGTGTAGGCCTTCGATGACAGCAGCATGCGCCGCACGTCGGGATGCTCGATGATCGCCACCTGGGGTGCCTCGGGGTTTTTGAACTCCTTCCAGTGCCGGCTCTGGAGCCGCTCGCGGGCGTAGCCCAGCGCCTGCTGGTGGGCGGCGCCGGCAGCCGCCAGACCCTGCAGCCCGACATCGATACGGGCCGGGTTCATCAGGTGGAACATGAGCTTCATACCCTGCAGCTCCTCGCCGAGGAGGAAGCCCTGGCAGCCGTTGTTCTGGCCGAAGACCAGGGTGCAGGTGGGCGATCCGTGGATGCCCATTTTTTCTTCAATATTGTTGGTGAAGACGTCGTTGGGCTCGCCGAGAGTGCCATCCGGTTTGACCCGAATCTTGGGAATGATGAAAAGGGAAAGACCCTTGGTGCCGGCTGGGGCGTCGGGTGTGCGAGCCAGCACCAGATGGATGATGTTTTCGGCGAGATCGTGATCACCCCCGGTGATGAAAATCTTCTCGCCGGAAATCGAATACGAACCGTCATCCTTTTTGACCGCCTTGGTCGTCGACGCGCCAACGTCGGACCCAGCCTGCGCCTCGGTGAGACACATGGTTCCGGTCCACTTCCCCGAATACAGCTTTTCGACGAAGAGAGCCTTGTGCTCGTCGGTGCCGAATCCCTCGATCATGGCGCCGGCGCCGCGGGTCAGCATCAGGGTCAGGGACAACGACACATTGGAACCGTTGAAAAACTCGTTGACCGCCGTGCCAATCGTGTCGGGAAGCCCCATGCCGCCGTACTCTGGGCCCGCGAGAAGGCCGATCCACCCACCTTCACAAATGGTCTGGAAAACGGACTTGAAGGACTCCGGCAGGGTGACTTTGCCGTCGGCGTACTGGGCGCCGATCCGGTCTCCATCTTCATTGCAGGGCGCCATCTGCTCCTGTGCGATCTTGAGGGCCTCGTCGAGCACCATGCCGACGTTTTCCTCATCCCAATCGGCGAATTTCTCCGCCTCGAGCATCTTGTCGAGACGGAGCCAGTCAAAGAGTTGGAACTTGACGTCGCGCAGGTCTATCTTGTAATCCACGACTGGCCTCCTTGGGTCAGATGGGGTGGGTACCGATAATGAATGAACACTCATTCATTCTCTCCGAACTGCGGCACGATTGCAAGGAAAAATTGTCAAGGTGCGGCAACGCGGGCGAATGCGCGCCCCGTGCCCGTTTCCATCTCCGTCTTCGTGCCCGAAAAGTCAATGTAACGAATAATTTATGTCACCAGTCGTGGGTGATTTTGACGGTTTCGACAGTGGCAGGAGGGTCCCGTCGGGAACGGGTACGGGCACGGTTCAGAAAAAAACCGGCCTCGCGGCCGGTTGTTGTTGATTGAACGTGGCGATTCGTCAGTCGCGTCGCGGTCTGCGATCCCTCCCGCCTCCACGGCGGTTGTCCCGGCCACCCGGACGGCCACCACGCCGGCTGTCACGCGGCGGACGGGTATCACGCTCAGGGATGTCTTCACCGCGGGAGCGTGCCTCGTCCTCGAGGATCACCCGACGCGACAGCTTGATGCGGTCGTTGGCATCGATATCGATGATCCGCACCTTGAGGGTGTCACCCTCGGTCAGAACGTCCCGAATATCCGGGATACGCTCCAGCGAGAGCTCGGAGATGTGGACCAGCCCATCGTGGTTGGGCAGGATCTCGACGAAGGCACCATACGGCTCGATGCGCCGGACAATGCCGTCGAACTCCTCACCGATCTCCGGTACCCTGGTGAGGCTCTCGACCATCTCGATCGCCTTTTTCGCAGCTTCCCCGTCCGAGGTGGCGATCTGGACAGTGCCATCGTCCTCGACGTTGATCTTGGCGCCGGTGGTGTCGACGATATGGCGGATCATCTTGCCGCCGGGGCCGATCACGTTGCGAATCTTGTCGACGTCGATCTTGATCTGGAAAATGCGTGGTGCGTACGGTGAAATGTCGTCTCTCCCCTTGCTGATGGCTTGCGCCATGCTGTCGAGGAGTTGCAGCCGACCAACGCGGGCCTGCTCCATCGCCTCTTCGAGGATCTGGCGGCTGAGGCCTTCGACCTTGATGTCCATCTGTAATGCGGTGATGCCGTTGGCGGTCCCGGCAACCTTGAAATCCATGTCGCCGTAGTGGTCCTCCTGGCCCGCGATGTCGGTGAGGACGCCGTAGCGGTCACCCTCCGCCACCAGACCCATCGCGATACCTGCGACGGCGCTTTTGAGGGGCACACCGGCATCCATCATCGACATCGACCCGCCGCAGACCGATGCCATCGATGAGGAGCCGTTGGATTCGAGGATGTCCGAAACAACGCGAAGCGTGTATGGAAATTCCTCAGCGCTCGGGATCATCGGGCTCAGGGCTCGCCGTGCCAGCGCACCGTGCCCTATTTCGCGGCGACCGGGCCCACGCAGGAACCGCGCCTCGCCGACCGAGAACGGCGGGAAGTTGTAGTGGAGCATGAACGATTCGCGCCAGTCACCTTCGACGCTCTCGATGAGCTGCGTGTCGTCAGAAGTACCGAGGGTGCAGGTGACCAGCGCCTGGGTCTCGCCTCGGGTGAAGAGGGCGGAACCATGGGCGCGGGGCAAGACGCCGACCCCACAGGTCACGGGCCGGATCTCGTCGAAGGCGCGGCCGTCGAGCCGTGCCCGCTGATCGAGGATCGTTTCACGGGTGATGGCCTTGACCATCAACCCGAAAACGTTCTTGACCCAGGGGGTCTTCTCGTCTGCCTCTTCTTCGCTGAGCTCGCCGAGAGCCTTCTCACGGACCGCCTTGACAGCCTCCTTCTGCTCGAACTTGCCACGAACCTTGAGTGCCTCGCGCAGCTCTTCGGTCCACCGGCTCTGCAGGGCCTCCACAAAACTGTCGGGCCACGGCATGGGTTCGGCCACGAATTCGGGCTTAGCGACGCCCAGCTCGGCGACGATCTCGTGCTGCAGGGCAATAATCCTCTTGACCTCCTGATGTGCGAGGTCAAGCGCATCGAGGATGATCGACTCGGAGAGCTCGGTCGCGCCACACTCGACCATCGCGAGCGCGTCATCGGTTCCGGCGACCACCAGATCGAGTTCGCTGTTTTTGAGCTCCTCGAAGGTGGGGAAGACCACGAACCGACCATCGACGCGCCCGATCCTGACACCGGCAATAGCATTGGTGAACGGAATCTTGGGCGACATGAGCAGGGCCAGCGACGCGCCCGAGATGCCATAGATGTCGGAGTTAAAGGCCCCGTCGGCCGACAGCACCCAGGCGATTACCTGGGTCTCACGGTAGTAACCGTCCGGGAAAAGTGGTCGCAGGCCGCGGTCAATCAGCCGGCAGGTGAGGATCTCCCGCTCGGTTGGGCGACCCTCACGTTTGAAGAAACCGCCGGGGATGCGTCCGCTGGCATACGTGTTTTCGCGGTAGTCCACCGTCAGAGGCAGGAAGTCCACCCCCTGGCGTGTACTCTCTTCCGAGCAGGCCGTCACCAGGACCATGGTGTCGCCCATGCTGACGACGGTTGATCCGTCGGCCTGTTTGGCGATTTTGCCAGTCTCGAAACTGAGGGTCTTGCCGTCGATTTCGACGGTCTTCGTAATGACTTTCATTCTTTTTCCTTCTTCAGGCGCGCATTATCAGACCCTCTAGTCTGCCGCTGCTGCAGCAGTAAGAGGGCCCGACACGCATCTTCCTGGTGTGATCAGTAGGTTATCCCCTGAGACCGAGCTTCTCGACGAGTTGGCGATAGCGGATGATGTCCTTCGCCTTGAGGTACTCGAGGAGGCGCCGGCGACGGCCGACAAGACGCAAGAGGCCACGACGGGAGTGGAAATCCTTCTTGTAAACCTTGAAGTGTTCCGTCAGGTACTGGATGCGGCGCGTCAGCAGCGCGATCTGCACCTCCGGCGACCCGGTGTCAGTCGGATGGGTGCGAAACTCGTCGACGATCGTTGTCTTCTGGGCGTCAAAGTGACTCATATTCTCTATTTCTCCACATTCCTCCGGTGGCAAGGAGGCATTGGTACGTTAACAGGGTAAGGACTTTATGGCAAACATCCGGCATTTTTTTTCGGACCCGTGGCAGCGGTGATTGCAGTGTCAAGGACCATCGAAGGCGCGATGTTGAGAGTCCGACCACGGGCAAGAATCGCACGCACCGAGCCGATGCCCAGCAAACGATTGTCGCCGCCCCGAACGATCACGTTCGAGTCCTTCGTCAGACCGTCGATTCCCGATGTAAAGACCACGACTTCCTGGCCGTGAATGAACCGATTCGCGGCGGTCGAGTTGAGCTCGATGTCCGGAAACGGCAGTGCGATTTCTTCGAGAGAGATCCACGCCTGGCCGTTCACGACTTCCTCTGCGCTTTCGGCGGACTGCAGTTCTTCCTGCGGCAAGGCGCGATCAGCGGCGTAGGGACCGATCGCCGTGCGACGAAGATTCTGGAGGTGCCCGCCGCAGCCGAGGGCAACACCGATGTCATGAGCCAGCGACCGGACGTAAAAACCCGAAGATGTTCTTGCCTCGACCAGGAGTCGATCGGGGGCCGCCACCTCGAGCTCGAGAGCGTGGACCACGACGGTCTTCGGCTCGGGCGTGACCTCTTCTCCGCTTCGCGCCAGCTCGTAGAGCTTTTTCCCGGCGACCTTTTTCGCTGAATAGGGTGGTGGCACCTGCTCGATCTCGCCCCGGAACTGCGGTGCAAGGCTGTCGAGTGTTGCTTGATCCAACTCCGGTGGGGTGTCAGAGGGCTCCTGCGCTTCCCCTTCCCCGTCGTAGGTTGTCGTAGCGTGACCGAGCTTGACCTCACCCCGATAGGTCTTATCCCACAACAGCAGATACTGCTGGAGCCGAGTGGCCTGACCGACGCACAACAGGAGCAGTCCTTCGGCCATCGGATCGAGGGTGCCGGTGTGGCCGATGCGACGTTCACGCAAGGCCTTGCGGGCCATGTCGACGACATCGTGGGAGGTTGGGCCGGCTTGTTTGTAGACCGGCAGCAGACCGTGGAAACGAGATGGACGGCGGCGGCTCATGCCCGCCCGCCAAGAGCCTCGGTGACCGCCGCCGTGACCTTTTCTTCAACCTCGGCAAGCCCGCCCTTGATCGTGCAGCCGGCCGCGTTTGGGTGACCGCCTCCTCCGAACGAGGCCGCGATCTTGCGCACGTCGACGGATCCGCGAGACCGCAGGCTGATCCGAACCACCTCCGGCTCCCACTGTTTGAAGTAGACGACGGCCTCGACACCGGCGATGGACCTCGGGATGTTGACGGTCTCTTCGGTGTCCTCCGGACCTGCCTCGGCTCGCTGAAATGCCTCTTGATCGGCGGTGATCAACGCCAGCTTGCCATCGCAGGCGATGCGCAAAGTGCGCAGGGATTCGCCGAGGAGCCGGACCGAAGCCAAACTGCGGTTGTTGTGGATCCAGTTGGCCACTTCAGGAGGCCGGGCGCCTGCATCGATCATTTCTGCGGCGACGCGGAAGGCCCGGCCGGTGGCGTTCGAGAATCTGAAGTCGCCGGTGTCTGTAGAGAGCGCGGTGAACATATTCGTTGCCGCCTTCGCAGACGGCAACACCCCAACCTCTCCGAAGAGCCGCCATACCATCTCACCGACCGCCGGCGACTCGTCGTCGAGATAGTTGACGACGCCGTAGGCGGGGTTGTCCGGGTGGTGGTCGATGTTGAGGATCGGGAGCCGGGTCAGACCCTCGAAACCGGACCTCTCGAGCTGCGGGCACTCGACCGTAATGACGAGGTCGTACTTCTCCGGAAAGTCCTGGGGGAGGTTGCTTGAGACCTCGACCCGGTTTGCACCGGGCAGCATCCTGAGGTTTGCCGGCGTCTCGTCCCGGTTGACGATCACCGCTTCAACGCCGATGTTTTCGGCAAGCTCCGCTATCGCCAGTTCAGAGCCGATCGCATCGCCGTCCGGGTTTCGGTGGCAGGTGAGAAGGACCCTGTAAGCCTCCTTGAGCTTGATCGCAGCGTCGTGGGGGTTTCTACTGGCAGCCGTCACGATTCGTCCTCCGCCGTGTCATTGACGTCATCGGCGGCTGGCAGGAGGCCATCGTTGGACAGGCGGTCGAAGAGCCGTTCCATCTTGTCGCCGTACTCGTACGAGGTGTCACGGAAAAACTCGAGGCTGGGCACGATCCGCAAACGCATCCGCTGTCCGAGCTGGCGCCGCATGAACGGTGCCGCGGCGGTGAAGCCGTCAGCCGCTTCGCGTTCCCGCTCCGTGTTGCCGATGACAGAGTAAAAGACTCTGGCCTTGGAGCGGTCAGCCGAAAGTTGGATTGTCGACACGGTGACATTCGCCAATCGCGGATCGTTGACCTCGGATCGCAGCAGATCGGACAGCACTGATCTGATCTCGCCCTCGAGGCGCGCGTTGCGTTCGAACGATTTGTTGTGAGCCATTGCATTTCCGATCAGGCTTGAATGACCTCGATGTCCCAGCTCAGCACGTGGCCATGCCAGTTGAGGTTGATTGTTTTTTCGACTCGCTGCAACCGTGCCTCGGCGTCCACCGGATCGGTTGAAAGAGAGCAGATTGCGAGACTCGCCCGCTGGTACACATCTTGATGATCGGCCTCGATCACCAGGACCTGGTGGCGATTCCTGATTTTTTCCACGAGACTGCGG